>NZ_JAFCTW010000009.1:0-167859 GCF_049896225.1 Caulobacter sp. DWR3-1-2
GGGAAGTCATAGGACGAAAGCAGCTCGCGCACTTCCATCTCGACCAGCTCGAGCAGCTCTTCGTCATCGACCAGGTCGACCTTGTTCATGTAGACGACCAGGGCCGGCACGCCGACCTGCCGGGCCAGCAGGATGTGCTCGCGGGTCTGGGGCATCGGGCCGTCGGCGGCCGAGACCACCAGGATCGCGCCGTCCATCTGGGCGGCGCCGGTGATCATGTTCTTCACATAGTCGGCGTGGCCGGGGCAGTCGACGTGGGCGTAGTGACGGTTCTTCGTCTCATATTCCACGTGCGCGGTGTTGATCGTGATGCCGCGGGCCTTTTCTTCCGGCGCGGCGTCGATGTCGGCGTAGTTCATCGCCTTGGCGCCGCCTTGCTTGGCCAGCGTGATCGTGATCGCGGCCGTCAGCGTCGTCTTGCCATGGTCAACGTGACCGATGGTGCCGATGTTGCAGTGCGGCTTGTTACGTTCGAACTTTTCCTTGGCCATTTTTCTCTACCTTAGGACCCCATTCCCCTCAGAAAAGTGGGGGGGCCTCAAATTGAATGGGAATTGCTGGGGTTCTTTTAGGCGTACTTCTTGATCACTTCGTCGGCGACATGCTGCGGCACCGGCTCGTAGTGATCGTATTGCATGGTGAACTGGGCGCGACCTTGGCTCATGCCGCGCAGGGTGTTCACGTAGCCGAACATGTTGGCCAGCGGCACGAAGGCGTTCACCACCGTGGCGTTGCCGCGCATGTCCTGGCCCTGGATCATCCCGCGACGACCGTTCAGGTCGCCGATGACCGAACCCAGATACTCTTCCGGGGTCACGACCTCGACGGCCATGATCGGCTCGAGCAGCTTGGGAGCGCCCTTCTCGCGCAGTTCCTTAAAGGCGGCGCGCGACGCGATTTCGAACGCCAGCACGCTGGAGTCGACGTCGTGGTACTTGCCGTCCGTCAGGGTCGCCTTGAAGTCGATCAGCGGGAAGCCGGCCAGCAGACCGTTGTCCTTGACCGACAGCAGGCCCTTTTCGACGCCGGGGATATATTCCTTCGGCACCGCGCCGCCGACGATGTCATTCTCGAACACGAAGCCCGAGCCCGGCTCGCCGGGTTCGAACGTGATCATGACGCGGGCGAACTGGCCCGTACCGCCGGTCTGCTTCTTGTGGGTGTAGTCGATGTCGACCTTGCGGCCCAGGCTTTCGCGATAGGCCACCTGCGGCGCGCCGATATTGGCTTCGACCTTGTAGGTCCGCTTCAGGATGTCGATCTTGATGTCCAGGTGCAGTTCGCCCATGCCCTTCAGGATCGTCTGGCCGCTTTCGAAGTCGGTCGAGACGGTGAAGGACGGGTCCTCGGCGGCCAGCTTGGCCAGGGCGACGCCCAGCTTTTCCTGGTCGGCCTTCGACTTGGGCTCGACGGCGATCTCGATGACCGGAGCCGGGAAGATCATGCGCTCGAGGATGACCGGCGACTTCAGAGGATCGCACAGGGTGTCTCCGGTGCGGGTGTCCTTGAGGCCGGCCAGGGCGACGATGTCGCCGGCGAAGGCTTCCTTGATGTCTTCGCGGTTGTTGCTGTGCATCAGCAGCATCCGGCCCACCCGCTCGCGCTTGTCGCGCGTCGAGTTCAGCAGGCCCATGCCGGTTTCCAGCTTGCCCGAATAGATCCGGCAGAAGGTCAGCGAACCGACGAAGGGGTCGTCCATGATCTTGAACGCCAGAACCGACAGCGGCTCTTCGTCCGAGGCCTTGCGAACGATATCTTCTTCGGTCTTGAAGTCGATGCCCTTGGTCGGCGGGATGTCCAGCGGCGACGGCAGGTAATCGACGACGGCGTCCAGCAGCGTCTGCACGCCCTTGTTCTTGAAGGCCGAGCCGCAGAGGATCGGATAGAAGGCGCCCTCCAGCACGGCCTTGCGGATGCACTTCTTCAGCACGGCTTCCGAGGGCTCTTCGCCGCCCAGATAGGCTTCCATCGCCTCGTCGTCCATTTCGACGGCGGCTTCCACCAGATAGGCGTGGGCTTCGATGGCCTTGGCCAGCAGGTCGGCGGGGATTTCCTCGTCGCGGAAATTGGCGCCCAAGGCGTCATTATCCCAGATGACGGCCTTCATGCGGACCAGGTCGACCAGGCCGCTGAGGGTGTTTTCCGCACCGATCGGGAACTGGATCGGCACGGCCTTGGCGCCCAGGCGGTCGCGGATCGACTCGACCGACTTGTCGAAGTCGGCGCCGATCTTGTCCATCTTGTTGACGAACACGATACGCGGCACGTTGTACTTGTCGGCCTGGCGCCAGACGGTTTCGGTCTGCGGCTCGACACCGGCGTTACCGTCCAGCACGGCGACGGCGCCGTCGAGGACGCGCAAGGAACGCTCGACTTCAATCGTGAAGTCGACGTGGCCTGGGGTGTCGATGATGTTGAGGCGCTTTTCTTTCCAGAAAGCGGTCGTCGCGGCCGACGTGATGGTGATGCCGCGCTCTTGTTCCTGGTCCATCCAGTCCATGGTCGCGGCGCCGTCGTGGACTTCGCCAATCTTGTGCGACTTACCTGTGTAATACAGGATCCGCTCCGTCGTCGTCGTCTTCCCGGCGTCGATGTGCGCCATGATGCCGAAGTTACGGTAGTCTTCGATTTTATGCTGGCGGGCCATGGATCTAGCTCTGTGTGACTGCCTCGCGCCAACCTGGAGCGGGGACATTTAAACGTGCGGCGCGGGCGGTTTATCGCAAACCGCCCGCGCCTGAAAGAGTGCTGGTGAGAAAGGTTACCAGCGGTAGTGCGAGAACGCCCGGTTGGCTTCAGCCATCTTGTGGGTGTCTTCACGCTTCTTCACCGCGGTGCCGCGGTTGTTGGAAGCGTCCAGCAGTTCGCCGGCCAGCTTTTCGGTCATGGTGTTTTCGCCACGCTTGCGCGCGGCGGTCACCAGCCAGCGGATGGCCAGGGCGCGACGACGCTCCGGACGGACCTCCACGGGCACCTGATAGGTGGCGCCGCCGACGCGGCGCGACCGGACTTCGATCGCCGGGGCGACGTTGTCCAGAGCGGAGTGGAAGGTTTCCAGGGGGCCCTGGTCCTTGCGCTTGGTCTCGATGATATCGAAGGCGCCATAGATGATGTTTTCAGCGACGGCTTTTTTGCCCTCGTACATCACATAGTTCATGAATTTCGTGACGATCAGGTCTCCGAACTTCGGGTCCGGCAGAACTTGACGTTTCTCGGCGCGACGGCGGCGTGACATGCTTCTTTTTCCTTACTTCGGACGCTTGGCGCCGTAGAGCGAACGACGCTGCTTACGATCCTTGACACCTTGGGTGTCGAGGACGCCGCGCAGGATGTGGTAGCGGACGCCGGGCAAATCCTTGACGCGGCCGCCGCGGATGAGCACCACAGAGTGCTCCTGCAGGTTGTGGCCTTCGCCCGGGATGTAGCACACGGCTTCGATGCCGGTGGTCAAACGGACCTTGGCGACCTTACGAAGCGCCGAGTTCGGCTTCTTCGGGGTGGTCGTGTAGACGCGGGTGCAAACACCGCGACGTTGGGGGCAGCCCTTCAGGGCGGGCACCTTGTTCCGGACCGGCTTGGGCTGGCGCGGCTTGCGGATGAGCTGGTTGACGGTAGGCATTCAGTCTCTGCTCTGATGGAAGCGTGTGCCTGTCGGCCGAAGCGCTTCGGGTCCTTGTTGTTTTTCGTCCGGCTTTCTCGGCCCCCAAGGGGGACCTGATAAACACGAAACTCGCCGGGACGCGGGTGGCGTTCCGGCGGGCTATCCGTCGGGGTAAGGGACGGGCGCTCATCAGGACGGACAGGGTCCGCCTCGAAAAGAGCGCGGAAACTACTCGCGAACGCCTCGTACGTCAATCGGCCCGTTTGCGTTGGTTAAAGACCCCCTAACAGTCACGCTTGCGTCACGTCTTGCGGCAATTGTCGGCCCGTTCGTTCTGCCACGAGGCCTCTCTTGAGCTCACCGGAATCCCAACGCGATTGGCCGCGACTCGGCATGGTCCTGGCCGGCCTGCTCGGGCTGAGCGGGCTGGTCCTGCTGATCCTGGCGCGGCCCACCGTGACGCGCTTTAGCGAGCGTTCAAGCGATCGGAGCGCCGTCGAGATCAGGCGGGTGGCGCGCGATGCGCCATGGCTTGAGCCCGAAGACGGCAGCGCTCCCGTCCCTAGGCCTGTTGTAAGACCAAGGCCCGCGCCGACCGAACCGCCGGCCCCGCCGGCCGCCACGATCGCCGAAACCGCCCCGCCCCGCTCAATTGGCGACCTTGGCGCGGTTCTGCGCGCCAGCAACCCGGCCTGCCTGGACACGCGCGAGGCCCTACTGTCGGCGGCCGAGCGCGACCTCTGCCGGGAGCGGCTGGGCGCCCTCGCCCGCAAGACCCCGTTGCGCCTCACGTCGATCACGCCGGAAAAGCGCGCCGACTACGACGCCGTCGCCCGCGCCCAGGCGCCACGGCGCGCCATCGTCCCCCTCGCGGCTCGCGGCGCCAGCGGCCTGTTTGGCGCCGACGATCGGCTTCGCGCTGGCCGCGGCCCGCGCGTGGGTTGTTCCATGAAGTTTGGGCCCAACGCCGAGCCGCCGTCCTCGGGACCCTGCTTTGTCCGGCCGGCGACAGGCCCGCCAACGCCTGAGACCACGTTGCGCAAATCTTACTAGTCACCCGTTCGGCCTTTGGCCGCCACGGTTTCGCCATGCGCGGTCGCAAGGCTTGGCCGTTCGTCACAGTCGAGTTGCTCTTGTCCCAATCCCGGTCCCTGGCCACGGCCGCGGCGCGCGCAAAGCCCATGCGTCGCGGCGCCGTCCTGGCTGTGTCGCTATTGGCGCACGCCGCGGTTTTGACAGCCCTGGCCTGGCCGGTGATCGAGAGCTTTCCGGACCGCTCCAACGACGAGGACGCCATCGACCTGGTGCTGCGACGGCCCCGGCGCTTGGGAGTCGCGACCACCGGAGCCGGTCAGCCCGCCCCTCGACCACGTCCCGCACTTGTCGCGCCTGTCGAGGCCGATCCGTTGGGCCTGGCCCCCGTCGCTACCGCGCCGCCGGGGCCCGTGGCCAGCCCCGGCAAGGGCGGGACCGACCTGCGGGCGTTGTTGCGGGGCAGCGGCCTCGGCTGTTCCAACAGCCATGGCCTGGACCTCAATCGCGAGGAACGCGAGCGTTGCGCCGAGCGACTGGGCGCGCAGGCGCGAAACGCCCAGCCCCTGCCCGCGCCGATCGATCCGGTCAAGCGGGCCTATTACGACGCCGTCGCCGAGGCCTACCGCGACCCGGGCCAGATGGTCCCGCTGACCGCGCGCGGGTCGGGCGGAATGTTCGGCGAGGAACGCAGCGTGCACGCCGGACATGGCCCCCGTGTCGGGTGCTCGGTGAAATTCGGTCCGAACGCCGACAAGGCGCCAAAGGGGCCGCCCAACGCTCTGCGGGCCGGGCCTTGCTACATCCAGGCGCCCACCGGATCGCTGACCCCGGAGGGCGACATCCGCAAGCCATACTAGAGCATTTCCCGACCTGACTGCGTCAGGCCGTGAGCTCTGATCTTCTGTTTTGACGCATTTTTCTTCACGCGAACCGGAACCACTTCACTCGAAAAATGCTCTAGCGCGCACCCACAGGCCTCCCATCTCGCGTTCAGCGGCCACGGTTTCGCCACGCCCAGTGGAAAGTCTGGCCGCCGGTTCTTCCTTGTCGAGTTTGCTCTTGGTCTCGCTGGCTGCACGTCGAAAACGGTTGAAGAACGGCGCGATCCTCGGCGGCTCGCTCCTGTTGCACGGGGCCATGCTGGCGGCCCTGGCCTGGCCTGTGGAGATACCCTTTGCCGACCGCTCGAACGACGACGACGCGCTGTCGATCACGCTGGAGCGGACGCTCTGGCCACCCCATCCGTCGCCCGACCAGATCGCGCCGCGCGCCTCGCCGCTCCAACCTCGGCCCGCTCGACGGACCACGCCCACGGCCATGTCGCCGCTGGTTGCGCCGATCCGCGCCGGGCCGGCCAAGCCGACGATGCAGAATCTCCACCCCGCCCCCTTGCCCGAAGGTCCGCGCGGCGATCTGCGCACGGCCTTGCGTGGCGGCAGCGTCGGTTGCGCCAATGAGCGGGCCGTCGGTCTCAACCGGCGTGAACTCGAGCACTGCGACGAGCGCCTGGGTGCGGCGGCCCGCAACGCCCCCGTCTATGAAGCGCCGATGGACGCCGGAAAGCGGCGCGGCTTCGAAGCCCAGGCCTTGCGTCAGAAGGCCGAGAAAGTGGCGCGCGACGCGCCGATGGGGGTGGGGGTCGATCACCGTAGCCGCGAGGGTCCCGGCACGATGAAGGACATCCCCTGGGTCGGCGGGGCCGAGCAGGACGGCCTGGGCCGCCCGATGTCGGCCACCCAGCAGCGGCTTAAGCATCTGCAGGACGCCGACAAGGCCGAGGCGCTGCGGAAGAAGGCCGCGCGGGACGCCGAGCAGCGCTAAAGCGCCTTTGGTTCAGATTGAATCGGCATCCAAATATTCAGTCTCCCCGACGAAGGCCGGGGCCCCGGTGAAACCCACGAGACGCTCTGGATGAATCTGGGTCACGGCCTTCGTTGGCTGGCGAGAGCATTTTTTGAGCGAAGTGGTCCTGGTTCGCGTGAAGAAAAATGCGTCAAAACAGAAGATTAGAGCTCTCGGCCTGACGCAGTCAGGCCGAGAGCTCTACAGCGCGTTTGGTTTACACAGATGCATCGCTCCAATTCCCCGTCTTGCCGGCGCCAACAGGCCGATCAGCAGGAATGGCCGGGTCTTGCGACTGGAGCGCTCGAGTTGGGCCAGGGCTTCCAGATCGTCGTGATCGAGCCGCACCTAACGCTCCTCCAGCCCGGAAAGCTTGCGCACGATGGCTTCGATCAGATTGAGGGACTTGTTGAGAAAGTAGGTGATCCGCCCGGCGGGCACCGTGGTCAGCCCGGTGGCCCCGAAGATCAGGCCCAACTCGGCGACCGAGACGCCCTTGGTCTCGAACATGATGTAGGCGGCGTAGATCAACAGCAGGAACGAGACGATCGCGCAGATCATGTAGACGAAGCGCTCGACCTGGAACATCCGCATCAGGCGATCCAGCGCGTCCAGGGCGCGATCGACGATTTCCTTGTCCATGGGCGCCCCCGCCCCGCCCCGCCCCGCCCCGCCCCGCGCCTGCCATCAACGGCGGGCCGCGACACAACCTTTCGTAACGCTACGACACAAACTCCGCCTAGAGCTTTAGTCGCGGTATTTCAAGATCGTGGCGTACCGATGGGTGACTCAATAAAAAAACGGCCCGGGATTGCTCCCGGGCCGTTCCGCTTCAGTCCGTGGTCGATGCTTAGGCGTCGGCGTTGGCGATGACCGCAGGCAGCGGCTCCATCGCGTCTTCGCGCTGCTGGGCCAGTTGCTCGTCGCGCCTGGCGGCGACGCGCTGCAGGCTGCGCAGGTAGGAACCCGTACCGGCGGGGATCAGGCGACCCACGATGACGTTTTCCTTCAGGCCTTCCAGGGTGTCGGTCTTGCCGTGCACCGAGGCTTCGGTCAGGACGCGGGTCGTTTCCTGGAACGACGCGGCCGAGATGAAGCTCTTGGTTTGCAAGCTCGCCTTGGTGATGCCCAGCAGAACCGGCTGAGTGGTCGCCCCACGGCCGCCACGGGCGGTCGCACGGTCCTGCTCGACATAGAACTCGGGCTTGTCGAGGTGGTCGCCCTTGATCAGGCCGGTGTCGCCGGGATCGAGGATCTCGACCTTTTGCAGCATCTGACGAACGATCGTCTCGATGTGCTTGTCGTTGATCGGCACGCCCTGCAGTCGGTAGACCTCCTGGATTTCGTCCACGAGGAAGTTGGCCAGGGCCTCGACGCCCAGGATGCGCAGGATGTCGTGCGGATCCGGGTTGCCGTCGATGATGTACTCGCCGCGCGCGATGAAGTCGCCATCGTGCACCGCGATATGCTTGCCCTTGGGGATCAGGAACTCGACCGCTTCGCCCTGGTTGCCGTCTGCGTCGACTTCCGGGGTGATCTTGATACGGCGCTTGTTCTTGTAATCCTTGCCGAATTCGACACGACCATCCATTTCCGCGATGACCGCGCAGTCCTTGGGACGGCGGGCTTCGAAGAGTTCGGCGACACGCGGCAGACCGCCGGTGATGTCGCGGGTCTTGGCGCCTTCGGTGGGGATCCGCGCGATGACCTCGCCCGGCTTGACCATGTCGCCGTCACCGACGGAGAGAATGGCGCCGACCGACATCAGGTAGCGAGCCTCGCCGCCATTGGCCAGGCGAACATAGGAGCCGTCCTCGGCCAGCACGCCCATGGCCGGACGCAGGTCCGAGGCGCGGGCCGAGGTCCGCCAGTCGGCGATCACGCGTTGCGCGATGCCGGTGGCTTCGTCGGTTTCCTCGCGGACGGAGAAGCCGTCCACCAGGTCTTCCGCACGGATCTTGCCGGCCACTTCGGTGATGATCGGGGTGGTGTAGGGGTCCCAATCGGCCAGACGCTGGCCACGCTTCACCTTGTCGCCGTTCTTGATCTTCAGGCGCGCGCCGTACGGCGGCTTGTAGTTCTCGCGTTCCTTGCCGTCGACCAGGACGCTCACGGCCGTATTGCGGCTCATGACCACCAGGAAGCCTTCGGTGCCGACAACGGTGGCGCCGGTCACGCGGACCGTACCGTCGTTGCTGCTTTCGAAGAACGACTGCTCGGCCACCTGGGCGGTGCCGCCGATGTGGAAGGTCCGCATCGTCAGCTGGGTGCCGGGCTCGCCGATGGATTGGGCGGCGATGACGCCAACCGCTTCACCGATGTTCACCGGGGTCCCGCGGGCCAGGTCGCGGCCGTAACAGGCGCCGCAGACGCCGACCTTGGCTTCGCAGGTCAGGACCGAACGCACCTTCACCGACTGAACCGCGGCCGTCTCGATGGCGTCGGCCATGTTCTCGGTCAGGTAGGTGTCGGCCGGGATGACGATCTCGCCGGTCGCCGGGTCCTTGATGTCCTCGGCCGAGAAGCGGCCCAGGACGCGCATGCCCAGCGAGACGAGGACGTCGCCGCCCTCGACCACGGCGCGCAGGGTGATGCCCCGAGTGGTGCCGCAGTCTTCCTCGACGATGATGCAGTCCTGCGCCACGTCGACCAGACGACGGGTCAGATAGCCGGAGTTGGCGGTCTTCAGCGCGGTGTCCGCCAGGCCCTTGCGGGCGCCGTGGGTCGAGTTGAAGTATTCCTGAACGGTCAGGCCTTCCTTGAAGTTCGAGACGATCGGGGTCTCGATGATCTCGCCGGATGGCTTGGCCATCAGGCCGCGCATGCCGCCGAGTTGCTTCATCTGGGCTTGCGAGCCCCGGGCGCCGGAGTGGGCCATCATGTAGATGGCGTTGATCTCCTTCTCGCGGCCGTTCTCGTCCTTATGCTTCATCTGAAGCTCGGCCATCATCTCGTCGGCGACGCGATCGGTGGCCTTGGCCCAGGCGTCGACGACCTTGTTGTACTTCTCGCCCTTGGTGATCAGGCCGTCGGCGTACTGTTGCTCGTACTCCTCGGCCAGGGTGCGGGTTTCGGCGACGATCGCCTCTTTCCGCTTCGGGATGATGATGTCGTCCTTGCCGAAGGAGATGCCGGCCTTGGCCGCTTCCTTGAAGCCCAGACCCATGATCTGGTCGGCGAAGATCACCGTCGCCTTCTGACCGCAGTGGCGGTAGACGATGTCGATCAGATTGCCGATTTCCTTCTTGGTCAGCGCCTTCTCGATCAGTCGGTGACCGATCGCAGTGTGCTGCGGCAGAAGGGCGGCGATCTTCATCCGGCCCGGCGTAGTGTCGATCACCCGGCGACGCACGACGCCGTCGGCGTCCATTTCGGTAAAGCGCGACTTGATCTTGGCGTGCAGGCTGACGACGCCGGCGTCCATGGCGGCTTCGATCTCGCCCAGGTCGGCGAAGATCTTGCCTTCACCCGGTTCACCCTCGCGAGCGACCGACAGATAGTACAGGCCCAGGACGATGTCCTGCGACGGCACGATGATCGGTCGGCCGTTGGCGGGCGACAGGATGTTGTTGGTCGACATCATCAGGACGCGCGCTTCCAGCTGAGCCTCGAGGCTCAGCGGGACGTGGACAGCCATCTGGTCGCCGTCGAAGTCGGCGTTAAACGCGGCGCAGACCAGCGGGTGCAGCTGGATGGCCTTGCCCTCGATCAGCTTGGGCTCGAACGCCTGGATGCCCAGACGGTGAAGCGTCGGCGCGCGGTTCAGCATCACCGGGTGCTCGCGGATCACCTCTTCGAGGATGTCCCACACCTGGGGCTGTTCGCGCTCGACCATGCGCTTGGACTGCTTGACGGTGCCCGAAAGGCCCTTGGCGTCCAGGCGCGCATAGATGAACGGCTTGAACAGCTCGAGCGCCATCTTCTTGGGCAGGCCGCACTCGTGCAGCTTCAGGTCGGGACCGACCACGATGACCGAACGGCCCGAATAGTCGACGCGCTTGCCCAGCAGGTTCTGGCGGAAGCGGCCTTGCTTGCCCTTCAGCATGTCGGCCAGCGACTTCAGGGGACGCTTGTTGGCGCCCGTGATGACGCGACCACGACGGCCGTTGTCGAACAACGCATCCACCGATTCCTGCAGCATCCGCTTTTCGTTGCGGATGATGATGTCGGGGGCGCGCAGCTCGATCAGGCGCTTGAGCCGGTTGTTGCGGTTGATGACCCGGCGATACAGGTCGTTCAGGTCGGAGGTGGCGAAGCGGCCGCCGTCCAGCGGCACCAGCGGGCGCAGTTCCGGCGGAATGACCGGCACGACCGTCAGAACCATCCATTCGGGGCGGTTGCCCGACTCGGAGAAGGCTTCGAGAATCTTCAGGCGCTTGCTGAACTTCTTTTGCTTCATGTCCGACACGGTGCCGGCCAGCTCTTCGCGCAGGCGTTCGGCTTCCTTGTCGAGGTCGATCGCCTTCAGCAGGTTCTGGATGGCTTCGGCGCCGATCTCGGCGGTGAAGCTGTCATCGCCATACTCGTCCTGGGCGCGCATGAAGTCGTCCTCGCTGAGCAGCTGGTGCTGCTTCAGCGGGGTCAGGCCCGGCTCGGTGATGATGTAATATTCGAAGTACAGGACGCGTTCGATGTCCTTCAGAGGCATGTCCAGCATCATGGCGATGCGCGAGGGCAAGCTCTTCAGGAACCAGATGTGGGCGACCGGCGAGGCCAGCTCGATGTGACCCATGCGCTCGCGACGGACGCGGGCCAGGGTGACTTCAACGCCGCACTTTTCGCAGATGATGCCCTTGTACTTCATGCGCTTGTACTTGCCGCACAGGCATTCGTAGTCCTTGGTCGGGCCAAAGATACGGGCGCAGAACAGGCCGTCACGCTCGGGCTTGAACGTGCGATAGTTGATGGTTTCGGGCTTCTTGATCTCGCCGAACGACCACGAGCGGATCTTTTCCGGCGAGGCCAGCGAAATGCGGATCTGGTCGAAGGTCGGAGCGGCCTGGACCGGATTGAAGATGTTCAGGATTTCCTGGTTCATCTTGGTTCCTTCTGCGGGATTACCCGCGAAAATTCAAAGTCGGAGAGCGGCGATCGAAGACCCCTCCCCGCCCTTTCGGGCGAAGAGGGAAGTTCTTCGGATCAGCTGTTCTCCAGCTCGACGTTCAGGCCGAGCGAGCGCATTTCCTTGACCAGCACGTTGAAGCTTTCCGGGATACCGGCTTCGAACGTGTCGTCGCCGCGGACGATCGACTCGTAGACCTTGGTCCGGCCGGCCACGTCGTCAGACTTCACCGTCAGCATTTCCTGCAGGGTGTAGGCCGCGCCGTAGGCTTCCAGAGCCCACACTTCCATTTCCCCGAAGCGCTGACCGCCGAACTGGGCCTTACCCCCCAGCGGCTGTTGCGTGACGAGCGAGTACGGACCGATCGAACGGGCGTGGATCTTGTCGTCGACCAAGTGGTGCAGCTTCAGCATGTAGATGTAGCCGACCGTGACCGGACGTTTGAACTGGTCGCCCGTCTGGCCGTCGAACAGGATCGACTGGCCCGAGGGGTCGAGACCCGCCATGCGCAGGTGGTCCTCGATATCGCCGATCCGCGCGCCGTCAAAGACGGGCGTGGCGATCGGAACGCCCTTTCCGAGGTTGCGGGCCAGTTCGACCAGCTCTTCCTCGGTTTCCGGCAGTTCCTCGTCAGGACCATAGATCTCGGTCAGACGATCGATCAGGGCCTGCTTCTGGCCACCGGCCTGCCAGTCCTCGAGCAGGGTGGTGATCTGCTTGCCGAGACCGGCGCAGGCCCAACCCAGGTGGGTTTCGAAGATCTGGCCGACGTTCATGCGCGAAGGCACGCCCAGCGGGTTCAGAACGACGTCCACATGCGTCCCGTCGGCGAGGAACGGCATGTCCTCGATCGGCAGGATGCGCGAGATGACGCCCTTGTTGCCGTGACGGCCGGCCATCTTGTCGCCGGGCTGAAGCTTGCGCTTCACGGCCACGAAGACCTTGACCATCTTCATCACGCCCGGAGGCAGTTCGTCGCCGCGCTGCAGCTTGTCGACCTTGTCCTCGAAGCGGCGGTCCAGACGCTTGCGGTTCTCGTCGAACAGCTTGCGCAGGCTTTCCAGTTCGCCCATCGCCTTCTCGTCTTCCAGGGCGATCTGCCACCAGAGGCCGGGTTGGACTTCCGACAGGTTCTCGGCCGAGATCTGGCCGCGCGACAGGCCCTTGGGGCCCGACAGCGCGACATTGCCGATCAGCAGCTCGCGCAGACGGCCCGAGATGTTGCGGTTCAGAATCGCGAATTCGTCGTCGCGGTCCTTGCCCAGCCGGTCGATTTCCGAGCGTTCGATGGCCAGGGCGCGTTCGTCCTTGTCGACGCCGTGACGGTTGAACACGCGAACATCGACGATCGTGCCGGCGACGCCCGGGGGCAGGCGCAGGCTGGTGTCGCGGACGTCCGAGGCCTTTTCACCGAAGATGGCGCGCAGGAGCTTTTCTTCCGGCGTCATGGGCGACTCCCCTTTCGGGGTGACCTTGCCGACCAGGATGTCGCCCGGCTGGACTTCGGCGCCGATCGCCACGATGCCCGCTTCGTCGAGGTTGCGCAGGGCTTCCTCGCCGACATTGGGAATGTCGCGGGTGATCTCTTCCGGGCCGAGCTTCGTATCGCGGGCCATGACTTCGAATTCCTCGATGTGGATCGAGGTGAAGACGTCGTCGCGGACGATGCGTTCGGAGATCAGGATCGAGTCTTCGAAGTTGTAGCCATTCCAGGGCATGAACGCGACGAGCGCGTTGCGGCCCAGGGCCAGTTCACCCAGCTCGGTCGAGGGACCGTCGGCGATGATGTCGCCGCTATTGATCCGGTCGCCCACCTTCACCAGCGGACGCTGGTTGATGCAGGTCGACTGGTTCGAGCGCTGGAACTTGCTGAGGCGGTAGATGTCGACGCCCGAACGGGCGGCGTCGGTTTCTTCCGTGGCGCGGACGACGATACGCGTACCGTCGATCTGCTCCACCACGCCGGTGCGCTTGGCGATGACCACGGCGCCCGAGTCACGGGCGACCACGGCTTCCATGCCGGTCCCGACAAGGGGAGCATCGGATTGCACGAGGGGCACGGCCTGACGCTGCATGTTCGAGCCCATCAGGGCGCGGTTGGCGTCATCGTTTTCCAGGAAGGGGATCAGGGCCGCGGCCACCGAAACCACTTGGCGCGGCGACACGTCCATCAGGTCGACCATCTCCTTTTGCAGGAGCGTGGGTTCGCCATTGATCCGGCCGGGCACCAGGTCGTCGACGATCTCGCCGTTCAACACCTTGATGTTGGACTGGGCGATGACGTGCTTCGACTCTTCCATGGCCGACATGTAGACGACCTCGTCGAGCGGCTTGCCGTCGGCGACGCGACGGTAGGGGCTCTCGATGAAGCCGTACTTGTTGACCCGGGCGTGGGTGGCCAGCGAGTTGATCAGGCCGATGTTCGGGCCTTCCGGCGTTTCGATCGGGCAGATGCGGCCGTAGTGGGTCGGGTGAACGTCGCGGACTTCGAAGCCGGCGCGCTCGCGGGTCAGACCGCCCGGGCCAAGCGCCGAGAGGCGGCGCTTGTGGGTGATCTCCGACAGCGGGTTGGTCTGGTCCATGAACTGCGACAGCTGCGAGGAGCCGAAGAATTCACGCACCGAGGCCGCGGCCGGCTTGGCGTTGATCAGGTCGTGCGGCATCACGGTGTCGATGTCGACGGACGACATGCGTTCCTTGATGGCGCGCTCCATGCGCAGCAGACCGACGCGGTACTGGTTTTCCAGCAGTTCGCCGACCGAACGCACCCGGCGGTTGCCGAGGTTGTCGATGTCGTCGATTTCGCCGCGACCGTCGCGCAGGCCGACCAGCAGCTTGAGGACCGCCAGCACGTCTTCCTTGCGAAGCACGCGCATCTCGTCCGAAGCGTCCAGCTCCAGCCGCATGTTCATCTTGACCCGGCCGACGGCCGACAGGTCGTAGCGTTCGGCGTCGAAGAACAGCGACTTGAACATCGCTTCGGCCGCTTCCACGGTCGGCGGCTCGCCCGGACGCATCACGCGATAGATGTCGAACAGCGCGTCCTCGCGGACGGCGTTCTTGTCGACGCGCAGGGTGTTGCGCATGTAGGCGCCGACCGTGACGTGGTCGATGTCCAGCACGTCGATGGTGCTGAAGCCTTGGGCGGCCAGGGCCTCGATCGAGGCGACGTCCAGCTCGTCGCCGGCTTCGGCGTAGATCTCGCCGTTCTCATAGTTGACGGCGTCGCGGGCCAGGTAGCGGCCGGTCAGGGCTTCGGGGGCCAGCAGCAAGGTCTTCAAGCCGCCGTCGGCCAGCTTCTTGGCTTGGCGGGCGGTGATCTTGATACCGCCCGGGGCCACTTCCTCGCCGGTGTCGGCGTCGATCAGGGCGAATTCCGGCTTCACGCCGCGCCAGCGCTCGGCCTTGTACGGGGTAGCCCAGCCTTCGGCGCCGGCCGTGGTGCGCTTCTCGAAGGGCACCACGTCATAGAAGGTCGTCAGGATCTCTTCGCCGTCCATCCCCAGGGCATAGAGGAAGGTGGTGGCGGGCAGTTTGCGGCGACGGTCGATGCGGACATAGACCACGTCCTTGGCGTCGAACTCGAAGTCGAGCCACGAGCCGCGATAGGGGATGACGCGGGCGGCGAACAGCAGCTTGCCCGAGGCGTGGGTCTTGCCCTTGTCGTGGTCGAAGAACACGCCGGGCGAGCGGTGCATCTGCGAGACGATGACCCGCTCGGTGCCGTTGACGATGAAGGTGCCTTTTTCCGTCATGAGCGGGATGTCGCCCATGTAGACGTCCTGCTCCTTGATGTCCTTGACGGACCGGGCCCCCGTCTCTTCTTCCGTTTCAAAGACGATCAGCCGCAGCTTGACCTTCAGCGGCGCCGCGAAGGTCATGTCGCGCTGGATGCATTCCTCAACGTCGTACTTGGGCTCTTCGAATTCGTACGAGACGTATTCGAGCACCGCGCGCTCGTTGAAGTCCTTGATCGGGAACACCGACTTGAAGACCGCCTCGATACCCTCGTCCTTGCGCACGCCCGGACGGACTTCGCGCTGCAGGAACTGTTCGTAGGAGGAGCGCTGAACCTCGATCAGGTTCGGCATCTGCACAGCTTCGGGGATGCGGCCGAAAGACTTCCGGATCCGCTTCTTGCCGGTGAAGGATTGCGCCATGTTTTTTCCCTGCGACGCGGAACTTGGAGTCCGCGCGTGAATTCGATTGTCTTAGCGTCCACCCTCGCCGTTCCCTTCTCGAGAGAACGCTGGACGCTGCAATTCCCCTATCGAGCGACCGGGACCGGAAGCTTGATGGGCGCCCCTTCGCGCGGGTCGGAGGGCAGCTGACCGCGCCTCGGGGCGTTAGATGCAGACACGCGCGTGCGCGTTCCGCCGAATGTCTTCGTGGGCTGGCGGATATAGGACAGGCGGGTGGGGATGGGAAGGGGCTTTATCCACAAAACCCTAACGGCGCGCCGGGAACCGGTCGCGCCTCATCTTCTCGCGGCCCGGCTCGCGCGTCAGACCTTCTTGAACACCCTGCCGACCAACGAGATCCCCAGCCCGATCAGGCAGATGAAGAAGGCGATCTTGGTCAGGGCAACGGCGATGTGGAACACGAAGCTGAGCAGACCGAAGACGATCATCAGAACGAGCAGCAGGGCGGCGAGCTTGAGCATGGGTCGGAAACGTCGCTCGGCCCACAAGGTTGCAGGGCCCGCGATAGCCTCGCAAATCGCGAGGCGAATGAACACCGATTATTCAGCTTCCGCAGCCATGCTCGATTTTCATCGCGTTATGAAAGTTTCCCGCATGACCGCCAAGTCCAACTGCGACGGTTGTCGCGACGGCGCCGGTTTCGACCTGCCGATCATCATGGCCTTCCAGCCGGTCGTCGACGCCAACGCCGGCACGGTGTTCGCCCATGAGGCCCTGGTGCGCGGGGCTGCGGGCGAAGGCGCGGGCTTCATCCTGTCCCAGGTCTCGGAAACCAATCGCTACGCCTTCGACCAGCTCTGCCGGGTCACGGCGATCGAGCAGGCCGCCGCCCTCAACATGGCCGCCGACGGGGCCAGCCTGTCGATCAATTTCCTGCCCAACGCCGTCTATGAGCCCCGGGCCTGTATCCGCCTGACCCTCGCGGCGGCGATGCGCACGGGCTTTCCGCTGAACCGGATCATCTTCGAGTTCACCGAGGTGGAGCGGCTCGACACCGACCACATCCTCCACATCCTGCGCAGCTACCGCGCCATGGGTTTCCAGACCGCGATCGACGATTTCGGGGCGGGCTACGCGGGACTGGGGCTGTTGTCGAAATTCCAGCCTGACCTGGTCAAGCTGGACATGGACCTGATCCGCGACATCGACACCAGCACGGTCAAGCAGACCATTGTCCGTTCGACCCTGGACATGCTGCGCGACCTGGGTGTCACGCCGATCTGCGAAGGCGTCGAAACCATCGCCGAGTACCAGGTGCTGCGCGAGCTCGGCGTCGACCTCATGCAGGGCTACTTGCTGGCCAAGCCCGCGCTCGACGCCTTGGCGACACCGGTCTGGCCGGGCCGGGAAGCCGTCCGCGCCAAGGTCGGCTGACCTGCGCCCCTACCCTTTCACCAAGACTGATCCCCAATAGAAAACGGCCCCGGAGGTTTCCCTCCGGAGCCGTTCACTTGGAGTCAGAGAACTGACACCGGCCACCCGCGCCGAGGCGCGGATCGTGAATTACTTCACGACGACGGTGGCGCCGGCTTCGGTCAGCTTCTTGGCGACTTCGTCGGCGACTTGCTTGGAGACGTTTTCGACGATGTTCTGCGGAGCGCCTTCGACCAGGTCCTTGGCTTCCTTCAGGCCGAGGTCCGGACGGACGCCGCGGACTTCCTTGATCACGTTGATCTTCTTCTCGCCACCGGCGGTCAGGACAACGGTGAACTCGGTTTGCACTTCGGCTTCTTCGACCGGGCCAGCGGCGGCGGCGGGGCCAGCGGCGGCGACCGGAGCGGCGGCCGAGACGCCCCACTTTTCTTCCAGCAGCTTCGACAGATCAGCGGCTTCGAGGACCGACAGGGTGGACAGTTCTTCAACCAGCTTTTCGAGCTTCGACATGTTCAATTTCCTTAGAGAATGAGGGGATTTGTGCGGAGATGACCGTTACGCGGCGTCTTTGGTCGCATAGGCGTTGAAGACGCGCGCCAGTTGGCCAGCCGGAGCCTGCAGGACGCCAGCGATCTTGGTCGCCGGAGCCTGGATGAGGCCGATAAGCTTGCCACGGATCTGGTCGAGCGACGGCAGCGTGGCGAGAGCGCGCACGGCCGTTTCGTCCAGAACCGTCGTCTGGCCCAGAATGCCGCCGACAAGCTTGAGCTTCTCGTTTTCCTTGGCGTACTGGGTGACGATCTTGGCGGCGGAGACAGGATCCTTGCCGAAGGCGATGGCGACCGGACCCGTGAACAGGGCGGCGCCCTCTTCACCGATCGAGCCGTTCAGGGCCTTCTGGACGAGGGTGTTCTTCACCACCTGGAACGTGGCCGATTCCTTGCGGAGGCGGCTACGCAGTTCAGTCATTTCCGCAACGGTCATGCCCATGTAGTGGGTCACGACGACAGCGCCGGCGCCTTCGAAAACGCTTTTCAGCGATTCGATCGACTCCTGCTTTTGAGCGCGGTCCATTGCGGTCTCCTACTCAATGACAGCGGCCGGACTATTCCGGCAGCCGAATGCTCGACGCATGAGGGATCGCTCCCGCACGCGAGTTGCATCAGCCTGTTCCAAGGAAAGTCAGCCGCGCGTCTCATCCCGAAGGCGAGCATGGCGTGGTCTTGTCCATCCCTGTCTCCCGACGGCGAGGAAGGGCTCTTCCTCGATTATGGCGCTGGTGACCCCACGCCCCGCTGTTCACAAACAGGTCTTCGCCGGGCGAGCCCGACGGAGAAGGGGCGGCGTATAGACGGTTTCGCGTGGAAGATCAACAGGCAGCATCCCCCGCTTTCCCTGGTGGGAGCAGGGTCTTTGACCTAAGCCGCCTTGCCTGGGATCACGGGGCTACGAAACGTCGCCGCCGGCTTATCGGCTTGCGCGGTCTGGACCAGGCAGCCGTACCAACCCATGCCCCTATAGGTCTCATACCCTGGCGTCAGGGCGTAACCGACCGTGCGGGCGCCCTCGGCATAGCTGCCCATGTCGCCGCTGGTGGTGTCGAGCTTGAAGGTTTCCTCCAGCACGCCCTTGCCGTCGGAGGAGGCCAGCACCCGGTGGTTCTGGTCCAGCAGCATGACCCTTGAGCGAGCGCGTTCGTCGTCGGTCAGGCGCACGCCGTCGACGATGGCCTGGGCCTGGGGCTTCCAGTCGAAATGCACGCCGAGCACGCCGATCACCTTGCCATTGGCCTGGCCGCCGGCCCGGATGGCGGTGGCGTAGGTGGCGACAGGGGCGTCGTTCAGCGCCCTGACCCGCGCGATGTCGCAGACGGTGAAGTCATCGCCCGACTGGGTGCGCAGGGCGTCCCTGAACCAGGCGGCGTCAGCCACCGACAGGGTCTTGGCGGCCGGGTACCTGTCGGGGCGGCCGCTGGCCACGACCTTGCCGGTCGCGTCGGCGACCCACAGGTCGAGATAGACCGTGTAGGCGTCGAGGATCACCTTCAGCCGCTGGCTGGCATAGCTGGAGGCTTCGCGCGACGGGGCGGCGACGCAATCGACCACGGCGCTGTCGGTGGCCCACCAGCGCACGTCGCAGGTGCGCTCATAGAGGTTGCGGTCGATGATCTCGATGGCGTTGAGGGCCAGATCGGCCAGGCGCTGGCCGCGCAGACGGCCCAGGATCGCCCCGCCGATCTTGGTCAACTCGTTGAGGTCGGCGCGCACCTGGCTTTCCAGGGCGGCGGCCACCACGTCGATCTGGGTGGAGATGGTCTTGAACTCTTCGGCCACGATCGCGAAGCCGCGACCAGCCTCGCCGGCGCGGGCGGCGACGATCAGGGCGTTGATCGCCAGCATCTTGGCCGAGCGGTTGACATAGGCGATCTCGCCGATCTTCTCGCCCGCCACGGCGCTGAGGCGCTCGGACAGTTCCAGGATGCGTTCCGGGCGGAGGCTGGCGTCTTCACCTGACATGGATGAGCTTCCCCCGAAACCGGCGGCGGGACCCGGAATAGCCGAATCGCTCGCCAGACAAGCGAGGATGACACCAGGGTCAGGTTCAGGGGATGGGGCCGGACGATGGGTCGCGCGTTTTCGGCCCGCGACCGTCAGGATCACCCGGGAATGCCCGACTTCGCGGCAGGGCCTGCCCGTGTCCGCCTAGGCGATAACCAAGATTGTGGCGAACGCTGTCATGAAAACCCGCGAAAAGCGTTGGGTGTTGGCGATGACACCGGTGGACAGGATTTCGGGGACACGCGATAATGGAGGCATTCAAGCCCCCTCTCTCTCCGCTCATCCTGACGAAGGTCGGGACCCAAGCGGCGCCATCGGGGTTGGCTCAAGAGACCCTTCAAGCTCGGCTTGGGTCCCGACTTTCGTCAGGATGAGCGGAATTGAAGGAGGGGAAACCACGATGATCCGCACCGCACTGGCCGCCGCCCTAGCCGCCATGGCCCTAGCCGCCGCCGTCACCGCCGCGCAGGCCGCGCCCCGCGAAATCCTTGCCTTCCCTGGCGCCGAGGGGGCCGGACGGCTGTCGGTCGGCGGACGGGGCGGGGCGGTGATCAAGGTCACCAATCTGGACGACACCGGACCTGGATCCCTGCGCGCCGCGATCGAGGCCAAGGGCCCGCGCACCGTGGTGTTCGAAGTGGCCGGCACGATCGCGCTCAGGACTCCGCTGAAGATCAGCCAGCCCAACATCACGATCGCCGGCCAGACCGCGCCGGGCGGCGGGATCACCCTGCGCGACCAGACCCTGATCGTCGCCGCCGACGACGTGGTGATCCGTTTCCTCCGCTCGCGCCTGGGCGACGAGAGCAAGACGGAAGGTGACGCCATCTGGATCAACAAGGGCCGCAGGATCATCCTCGACCACGTTTCCGCCAGTTGGTCGGTCGATGAGACCCTCTCGGCCAGCGCCCGTTACGACGAAGAGGGCCAGGGCTTTTATGACCTGACCGTCCAGTGGTCGATCATCGCTGAAAGCCTCCGCCACTCGATCCACGCCAAGGGCGACCACGGCTATGGCAGCCTGATCCGGGGCGGCGCCGGCGCCAAGATCAGCTTCCACCATAATCTGTGGGCCAACCACCTGGCCCGCATGCCGCGTCCCGGCAACTACGAGGGGCCGGAGAAGGATCCGCTCGGCGCGTTCTTCGAGTTCCGTTCCAACGTCTTTTACAACTGGGGCAAGGGCCATGCCGGCTACGACGCCGACAAGGCGGCCCTGGCGGCCTACAGCTTCATCGACAACAGCTATGTGATGGGGCCCGACAGTGTGAAACCCATCGCCTTCAACGAGAGCAACACCCTGGCCAAGGCCTGGTTCGCCGGCAACAGCATGAACGGCGTGGTCCCCGCCGATCCGTGGAGCCTGGTCGATGGAGTGCAGGCCCCGGGCTATCGCCAGGCGGGACCGATCGAGGTCGCGCCGGTGGCGGCCGATCCGGCGGCGAGCGCCTACGCGCGGGTGCTGAAGGACGCGGGCGCCTCGGTCTATCGCGACAGCGTCGACGCCCGGGTCGTGGCGGGCGTGCGCGACAAGACCGGCAAGCAGATCGACAGCCAGGCCCAGGTCGGCGGCTGGCCGGCGCTGGCGGCGGGCGTGGCGGCGGTCGACACCGATGGCGATGGCATGCCGGACGCCTGGGAAAAGGCCCACGGGCTGAAGCCGACCAAGGCCGACGGGGCGGCTCTGGCCAAGACCGGGTCGGGCTGGACCAACCTCGAGCTCTACCTGGCCGACGCGGCGGCCCGCCGGGGCGCCCTCTCGCTGCCCTGATCCTCGCGCGGCGAAAACCGGTGGGGGCGCGCCCCCACCGGTTGTACGCGACGTTGAACTAGGCGATGGCGCTCTCGACCTTGTAGGCCGGCTTGGCCTTGGCGGCGTCGCCGCTGCCCACGGTGAAGGAATAGTCGCTCCAATAGATCTTCACGAGGGCCGGCGAGCTGCTGTTGTACGACACCTCGTGCCATTCGCGGGTCGAGGAGAAGACGCTCAGATAGTAGATGTCGCCCGTCTGGTCCTCGAACGCCAGATACATCGAGCCGCTGAAAGCGCCGCTCGGACCCTGGGCGTCCACCCGCACCTGATAGTCGTAGATGCCGGCGATGGTCTGAAGGTCGATGGCGAAGACCGTTCCCCCATCATTGGCCACGACGCAGGCCTGGGGCGAATTGCCGTTCACGGTGGCCGACTGGCCCACCTGCATGCCGCCGGTGCAGGTTGCGGTGAAGTAGCCGCTGGTGCACTCGCCGCATTCGCCGCTGAAGTTTGCTATGCCGCTGCTCATCTTGGTTCCATCCCTATTGGGGCCGGGCCCCCGCCCGGTCACCTTGATCGACGCCCAGCGACAGTATCTTCGGGTCAAGCTTCGTGCAATTCCAAAGGGTTTTTTTCATTCACTCTACTCCAAGGTGACACGAGCGGATTCCGCTTGGCTTTGCCCCCCTGCCCGCTTTCCGCTAAACCCCCGCCCATGTCGCACAACACCTTCGGCCACCTGTTCCGCGTCACCACCTGGGGCGAAAGCCACGGCCCGGCTCTGGGCTGCGTGGTCGATGGCGTGCCGCCCGGCATCGCGATCAGCGCCGAGCAGATCCAGGCCTTCCTCGACAAGCGCCGGCCCGGCAATGGCAAGTTCGTCACCCAGCGCCAGGAGCCGGACGCCGTGCGCATCCTGTCGGGGGTGTTCGAGGACGCCCGCACCGACGGCCAGCGCACCACCGGCACGCCGATCAGCCTGATGATCGACAACACCGACCAGCGCTCCAAGGACTATGGCGAGATCGCCCAGGCCTTCCGGCCGGGTCATGCCGACTATCCCTATTTCGCCAAGTACGGCGTGCGCGACTATCGCGGCGGCGGGCGCAGCTCGGCCCGAGAGACCGCCGCGCGGGTGGCGGCCGGCGCGATCGCCCGGCTGGTGATCCCCGGCGTCACGGTGCGCGCCGCCCTGGTGCAGATCGGGCCTCACAAGGTCGACCGCGCCAACTGGGACTGGAACCAGACCGACGAGAACCCCTATTGGGCGCCCGACGCCGCCATCATCCCCGTCTGGGAAGAGCATCTGGAGGCCATCCGCAAGGCTGGGTCCTCCACCGGCGCCGTCGTCGAGGTCGAGGCCACGGGCGTGCCGGCCGGCTGGGGCGCGCCGCTGTACGGCAAGCTGGACGCCGAGATGGCCGCAGCCCTGATGTCGATCAACGCCGCCAAGGGCGTGGAGATCGGCGAGGGCTTCGCCTCGGCCGCCTTGTCGGGCGAGCAGAACGCCGACGAGATGCGGATGGGCAACGACGGCCCAGTGTTCCTGTCCAACCACGCCGGCGGCGTGTTGGGCGGCCTGTCGACGGGTCAGCCCGTGGTGGCGCGCGTGGCCTTCAAGCCAACCTCGTCGATCCTGACCCTTCGCCAGAGCCTTGACGAAAACGGCAACGAGGTGGATCTGCGCACCAAGGGCCGCCACGACCCCTGTGTGGGCATCCGAGGCGTGCCGGTGGTCGAGGCGATGACGGCTTGCGTGCTGGCCGACGCCTTCCTGCGCCATCGGGCCCAGACGGGCGGCGGGGCGTTTGTTCCCGGTGGCGAAGGACGGGTCTAGAGCATTTTTTGAGCGAAGTGGTTCCGGTTCGTGTGAAGAAAAATACGTCAAAACAAAAGATTGGAGCTCTCGGCCTGACGCAGTCGGGTCGCGAAATGCTCTAGCGCTCTCCCTTGCGCGCTTCCGGCCATTCCTCGGGCCGGATCATCATGGTCCGCCGCAGGAAGGGCGACTGGACGCGGTCATAAGCCTGCAAGTCAAGATCTCGGCAGAGCAGCTCAAGCAGTTCAGCGCCACTGAGGTCGGGAGCCGGCGCATCGTGAATCTGGCTCCACAGCTCCAGAGCTTCGCGCTTGATGAGATCGTCCCGAGAAGTCATGTCGATACAAATTCCTTCTCCCACACAACTATTCGGTGGCGCGACTCGTTCCTATTTTTTCGTTGACAAAAAGTAATCAAGGCAAATTGTCGTTAAGTATAACCTCGCGAAGCCGGCGCGCCGGACTCTTGTGAGCGCTAGATCAGCCATTTCACGTCTGCCGTCAGACACCAGGCCGGCCTCTGCCCCGGTGATCATGATCACCGGCCACTCCACGATGCGCCGGGTGGCCGAGGCGCGCGACGCGGGGGTCAACGAGTTGCTAGCCAAGCCGGTGACGGCGCGCGGGGTGATCGACCCCATCAACCTGATCATCGAGCATCCCCGCCCGTTGATCCGCTGCGAGAACTATTTCGGTCCGGACCGCCGGCGTCGCCCCGAGCCGGGTTCAAGGGGCCGCATCGGCGTTCTGGCGAACCGGGGGCCGTGGACGGTCAATATTAGCGCCTCCGACGATGATGGACACATAGCGGCCATCCGACACGGCGACGGTGCGAGCGCGCCGCGCTAGAAGGCGGCCCTCAATTTCCCTGTGAGCGCTCTCATGACCCCGCGTCCCTTTCTCCTCGCCCTGTCCCTGACCGCCATCGCCCTGAGCGCCCAGGGCTGCCTGGTCGCCGCGGCCGGCGGCGCGGTGGTGGGGGCAACCGGGGCCGTGGTCGGAACAGCCGGCAAGGTCGTGGTCGGGACCGGCAAGGCCGTCATCCCCGGTGAGAGCAAGAAGGATCGGGAGAAGCGGGAATACAAGGAATGGAAGAAGGCGCGGCGCTAAGCTGGCCAAAGCCCAGGATGGACGTTTCAGCTATGGCTTGGCGCGCCGTTTCGGGGACGCGGTTGGTGGTGGCGAAACGCCGGCGAGCGGCGAAAAAAGGCGGCCGCCCCACCAGATCGGCTGGTGCAGGTCATGGACGATTCGATGCGCCTCGGGATGGTTGTCGTTGATCAGGATATTCCGCTCCATCCGGGCGACGACGCTCGGCACGATCAGCAACAGAGACCGTTTCGACCGCCACCATGCTTCGCCATAGGTCTTGGAAACGATGCAGTCCTCGGCCTCCCAGCCAGGGTGGTGAGCGGTTGAAAACATCTCGTAGGACACCCCCGACGGGATCGTGATGCTGATCCAGTGCTGGTTGGGGGGCATGCGCCCGGCGCCATGGACGAGTTTTTCCAGCATCGCGGCGCTGTAGTGTTCGCTTGTATAGATCATCGGGCTGAGACTGGTGTTCCAGCGCCCCGGCCAAAGCTTGGAACCCGTCGAGTCGAAGATCGGATAATCGCCCGCCGGGTCGCCAATCCGATAGGCCGTGAGGACGCGGTCCAGGACCTGCCCGCTCACACAGCCGATACGTACTGCAGACGGCCCAGGACGCCTTCCACGATCGGCCGGCCCAGTTCGCTTTCGAGCACGACATCAATCGGCCGCCGCCCGTGCATGAGCGGGTGCGCCTCGAACATGAACCGGCGCGCCTCCTCCTCCCCACCCCAGACCTCGACCGCCATCGCCCAGACGCCGGCCAGCCGGGCCAGGCGCGCGCCCTCTTCGACCGACAGCCGGCTCTCGGCGCGATCCTTGGCTGTGGCGAAGGCCCTTCGGCGGCGCGCCAGGGTCGCCCGGGCAATGATCCGGAAGGCGAACTTGTTGTCGGACGGCGCCAGGAAATGAGCGACACGATCCAGCGAGGTGAGCGGCAGCCCTTTTTCCACCGCCGACATCAGCCTGAGCCTGAAGGGACCCGGCGCGGTGATGCCGAGCACCTTCGAAACCGGGTCAAGATTGGTCGTCACGATGACTCTCCGCAGCCGATCTCACGTGAGACGCAATATGGACCCCAGCGGGATCGTCTTTAAGCGATCCCGTCGAGGCTTGAGCGCCGCAGTGGGAGGCCGTCGTCACGGCCGAGCTCACACCCCCACCGCTCCGCCTGGCAGGAACAGCCGCATCGGCCGCACCTCGTAGGCGCCGTTGGGATTGGCCTCGCCCAGCTGACCGGCCACGTCCAGGGCGGCGTCCATGTCGGCGACGTCGATGACGTAGAAGCCCAGGAACTGCTCCTTGGTCTCGGCGAACGGGCCGTCGACCACGAAGGGCGCGTCGCCCTTCATCAGGGTCTTGGCCGTGCCCGTGGCCTGCAGGCGGCCGGAAGGACCCAGCTTGCCCTCGGCCACCAGCCTGTCGTGGACGACGGTGAGGCGGCCCATCACGGCGGCGTCCTCCTGCGGCGTCCAGCCCATGACCTCTGCTTCGTTGTTGTAGCACAGCAGCATGTAGAGCATTCGCGACCATTCCCTAGCGTCATGGGACGCCAGGGATAGGGCAAGGCGCCGCGCGTTGGAAGACCGGCGTTCTCAAACAGCTTCAAACCAACACTTTTACAGCACCAGCGCGCAGCTCTCGCCGATCGTCGGGCGCGAGATCACCACGCGCGACAGGCCGGGAAACCGCGGCGTCAGGCGCTCGGCGAAATAGAGGCACAGGCGCTCAAGCGTCGGACTTTCCAGCCCCGGGCGATCGTTGAGCAGGCCGTGGTCCAACTCGGCGGCCACCGCCTTCAGGGCGCCGTCCAGGCCGTCCAAGTCAGCCACCCAGCCTGCCTCCTGCATCGCGCCACGCACGCTGGCCTCGACCTTGAACGAATGGCCGTGCAGCTTGCGGTAGCGATGGTCGGCGGGACCTTGCTCGATATAGTGGGCCGCATCAAAATGCGCGGCCTTCGTGATCTCGAAGACGGGGCTCATACAGGTACTTCTTTTGACAAGGCCTGGGAGGCTCTAGCGACCCGACCCTGTCACCAGGTCGAGCGCCTTATCCGTCAGGGCAGGCCGAGATATTTGTGTGTCTGGACGCTTAAACGCCATTGAGGGTGGGAAAGGCAATAGGCGACGGCCAAGTGCGTGTTCCGCTCGCGGTCGGGGCCGTCCATCGGCTGCAGGTAGAAGCGCTCGAAATTCAGGGCCGCGAAGCGCTCGGGAAGCGCTTTGTCCTGGGGGTAGACCAGCTTCAGTTCCTGGCCCGAGGTCTGGACGACCGGCGCGTCGGCCTTGGGGCTGACACACACCCAATCGATCCCCGTGGGCGCCTCGACAGTGCCATTGGTCTCGACGGCGATCATGAAGCTGCGGGCATGGAAGGCGTCGATCAGCCGGCTGTCCAGCTGCAGCAGAGGCTCGCCGCCCGTGCAGACCACCAGGCGGTCGTCGGGGCCGCCGGTCCAGGCGGCTTCCACCGCCGCGACCAGAGCTTCGGGCGTGGCGAACTTGCCGCCTCCCTCGCCATCCGTGCCGACGAAGTCGGTGTCACAAAAGGTGCAGATGGCCTTGTGGCGGTCCTGTTCACGGCCGGTCCACAGGTTGCAGCCGGCGAACCGGCAAAACACCGCCGCCTTGCCCGCTTGGCCGCCCTCGCCCTGCAAGGTGAGGAAGATTTCCTTGACGCTGTAGGTCATGACGAACGCCCTTCCCTCTCCCCTTGCGGGAGAGGGTGGCCCGCGAAGCGGGTTGGGCCTTGCGGGAGAGGGTGGCCCGCGAAGCGGGTTGGGCCTTGCGGGAGAGGGTGGTCCGCGAAGCGGGTCGGGCCTTGCGGGAGAGGGTGGCCCGCGAAGCGGGTCGGGCCTTGCGGGAGAGGGTGGTCCGCGAAGCGGGTCGGGTGAGGGGTTGAAGGTCGGTTCAGTCGCGAAATGCTGAACGACGGGGCGGAGAGGTTTGAGAGACCCCTCATCCGACGGCTTCGCCGCCATCTTCTCCCGCAAGGGGAGAAGGAAGAGGGATCCGCCCGCCCGCGTCCCATTCTTCATAGCCCTTCTGGCGAAGGTCGCAGGCCGGGCATTCGCCGCACCCATGACCCCAGGCATGCAGTTCGCCGCGTTCGCCCTGGTAGCAGGTATGGCTCTCGACCACGATCAGGTCGACAAGCGCCTCGCCACCCAGGGTCTTGGCCAGGGCCCAGGTCTGCGCCTTGGTCAGCTTCATCAGCGGTGTCTCGACGCTGAAGTCGCGGTCCATGCCCAGATTCAGCGCCAGTTGCATGGCGTCCAGCGTGTCGCGGCGACAGTCGGGATAGCCGGAGAAGTCGGTCTCGCACATGCCGCCCACCAAGGCGCCCAGGCCCCGGCGGTCGGCCAGGGCGGCGGCGTAGATCAGGAACACCAGATTGCGGCCGGGCACGAAGGTCGACGGCAGGCCGCGCTCGGTCATCTCGATGGCGACATCAGCGGTCAAGGCGCTTTGGGCCACCGCGCCAAAGCCCTTGAGGTCCAGCACATGGTCCTCGCCCAGGCGATCGGCCCACTGGGGGAAGCGCGTGGCGATCTGGTGACGCACGTCGACGCGCGCCTCCATCTCGATGACATGGCGCTGGCCATAGTCGAAGCCGACGGTCTCGACGCGGTCGTAGCGTCCCAGCGCCCAGGCCAGGCAGACGCTGCTGTCCTGGCCGCCCGAGAACAGCACCAGGGCGGTCTTGGCGCGCGCGGGATCGCCCGCGATGGTGGAGTAGGAGATGGTGGACATCGGCCGTCTGTAGCACGAGGCGGGAGCAGCCCGAAACGGTCCAGACCGGTCCCGCACGCCACAACCGGCTGGCATCTTCAGGAACAACGACATTCTAGCTGTACCTTCGGCGCGAATAGGACACTATGCTCAAAGCACGCCCCCAGAGGCGATCAAGGTTTCCCGACCTGAAACCACGCTTGACGCTACGTCACGCGCCGGACCGGTTTTTCTAAATCCGGTGAAAACTTACCCCTGTCAGGTGAATGTGACCCTAGGTAAAGTGAAAAGGTGTAACCTATCGCTGATTACTTACGCCAAGACCGGTTGACAGCCCAAGTTCCCAAGTATGCAATCCCCTTATGCTGCGAGGGGTCGGCCGTACGCCCGCGTAGTCGATGAAAGTGCGGCGCCGAGGAAACAACGAGATGTCAGCAGGGTCCGCCATAAGGATCCGCGACGTCCAGGGAGGGAATTAGAATGTCGCAATCTCTGCGTATACGGAGCCTGTTGGCCATGGGCGCATCCATGACCGTGCTGGCCGCCGTCGCCACCGCCGCCCCAGCCTTCGCTCAGACCGCGCCGCAAGCCGGCGGCAACGTGCTGGAAGAGCTGGTCGTCACCGCCCAGAAGAAGGAGGAGGCCCTGCAGGACGTGCCGATCGCGGTGTCCGCCTTCAGCCAGGACAGCCTCGAAGCGCAGAAGATCGACGGCGGGCCCAACCTTCAGCAGGCGATCCCCAACGTCACCTTCGCCAAGGGCAACTTCACCAACACCTTCAACTTCGCCATCCGCGGCATCGGCAACAAGGCGGTCGGCGTCTCGACCGACGGCGGCGTCGGCGTTCACGAGAACAACGCCCCCCTGCAGTCGGGCAACCTGTTCGACGCCGAGTTCTTCGACGTGGAGCGCGTCGAAGTGCTGCGCGGCCCGCAGGGCACGCTGTATGGCCGCAACGCCACCGGCGGCGTGGTCAACATCATCACAGCCAAGCCCACCGACGAATTCGAGGCCAATATCCGGGCCGAGGTCGGCAATTTCGGCACCCAGAAGGTGCGCGGCATGATCAACCTGCCGATCTTCGGCGACAAGCTGGCGATCCGGGCGGCCGGCGCCTACCTCAAGCGCGACGGTTTCGTCACCAACACCTTCAACAACCACAAGGTCGATGACCGGGATCTGTATTCGACCCGGGTCTCGGTGATGTTCAACCCGGTCGACAGCCTGCGCACCAACTTCATGTGGGAGCACTTCAACGAGGACGACAGCCGCGCCCGCGTCGGCAAGCAGCTCTGCACCAAGGACAACGGCCCGGCCACGGTCGGCGGCGTGCCCACCGGCGCGGCCCGCGCCTTCCTGACCCAGGGCTGCCTGCCCGCCTCGCTGTACGGCAACAGCGCCTATGGCACGGTCAACACCTCGGGCACCCTGACCGGTGAGCTGGGCAATATCTTCGGCTTCACCAGCGGCGACACCAACGCCGGCGACACCGCCAGCCGAAGCCTTCGCGAAATCGAGACGCTGTTCGACCCGATCTACCAATCAAAGTCGGACATCTACCAATTCAATTTAGCCTATGACCTGAGCGACAAGCTGACCTTCACGGCCATGACCTCGTACAGCAAGGGCAATGTCTATACGAAGCTGGACTACAACCGGAACGTGTCGACGGTGCCGTTCAACAACACGCCGTTGACGCCGGGCGGCGTCTTCGCCGACCCGCAGGTCGGCACGACCAACAAGTTCACCACCTTGGACGTGTCCTCGGGCGACTCCAAGCAGTTCAGCCAGGAATTCCGGCTGCAGTCGGCATTTGACGGTCCGCTGAACTTCAACATCGGCGGCATCTATTTCGACTATAAGACCACCACCGACTACTATGTGATCGGCAACTCGCTGACCCTGTCGGCCCTGGCGCTGAACTTCCAGAGGACCGGTAATCCCAACTGCAACCCCGTGACCCTGCCGACCAACTGTATCGGCATCGACCCGAACGCCACGCCGGACGGCAGCGGCCACAACTATTATGACAACCGCTCGCCCTATCACCTGAAGTCGAACGCCCTGTTCGGCGAACTGTATTGGCAGGCCAACGAGAAGCTGAAGTTCACCCTGGGCCTGCGCCGCACCCACGACGACAAGCGCCTGGACGTGTTCGACACCGTGCTGCTGTCGCCGGGCATCGGCCTCAAGCAGAGCACGACGACCCCGACGGCAAAGTCGGTCTTCGACGAGCTGACCGGCCGCTTCGGTTTCGACTACAAGCTCACCGACGATAACCTGCTCTACGCCTTCTATTCCAAGGGCTACAAGGGCGGCGGCTCCAACCCGCCGGCGGCCACCGGCTCGGCCAGCGTCAAGGCGCAGTTCGATCCTGAATTCGTCAACGCCTACGAAATCGGGTCGAAGAACACCCTGGCCGGCGGCAGCGTGATGCTGAACGCCACGGGCTTCTACTACGACTACAAGGGCTACCAGATCTCCAAGATCGTCAACCGCACCTCGGTCAACGAGAACATCGACGCCACGGTCTACGGACTGGAACTGGAATCGGTCTGGTCGCCGATCCACAATCTGAAGCTCAACGCCAATATCGGCTATCTGCACACCAAGATCGCCGACGGCGTGTCGTCGATCGACACCATGAACCGCACCCAGAGCAACCCGGCCTACACCCTGGTCAAGGCGGGCCCCGGCCTGCCGAACGCCGCCGTCGGATCCAACTGCGTGCTCACCACCGCTGGCGTGGCGACCCTGATCGCCGCCGGGGCCGGGGCGACCGTTCCGTTCGCTTGCGGCGGCGCGGCGGTCTTCCAGGGCTTCCTGGCGACCCCCGCCGCTGCGGGCGGCGCGGGCCTGCCGGCGGGCACGGCGGCCTTCCTGGCCAACGCCACCGGCCTCTACAACTACGGCGCGGGCTATTCGATCGAAGGCACGACGGCCAACCTGAGCGGCAACGATCTGCCCAACTCGCCGCACTGGACCACCTCGGTCGGCGCTCAATATACCTGGGACTTCTCGGGCGGCTGGTCGGCCACCCTGCGCGGCGACTATTACCGCCAGAGCAAGCAGTTCACCCGCGTCTACAACACCGCCTATGACGGTCTGAAGTCGTGGGAGAACGCCAACATCACCCTCAAGGTCGAGAAGCCTGAATGGGGTCTGCAGTTTGACGCCTACGTCAAGAACCTGATGGACGACACCCCGATCACCGACGCCTACACCACCGACGACAGCTCGGGCCTGTTCACCAACCTGATCACCCTGGAGCCGCGCACCTACGGCGTCAGCATCCAGAAGTCGTTCTAGTCAAGCGCGTCAAAAAAGCGGCCCCTCGCGGGGCTGCAACATCGACCAGGAGGGCGGCGGAGTGATCCGCCGCCCTTTTGGCATGGCCCGCCATATCAAATCTTGGTCCATTCACGACTCCGCAACGCCCAGCGGGTGATGATGCGATCCCCGATAGACGCCTGCCCGAACGGCTGCATGGACACGCTCGCTCGCTTTATTGACCGCCGAGCTCCGATCGCTCCCCAGACCCCGTGCGCGGACGTCCTGGCGATCTTCCTCGCCGAGTCGCACGCCGCCGCCCTGGCCGTCGTCGAAGGAGGCAGGCCCGTGGGCCTGGTCTATCGCGACGTGCTGCTGGGTCAGATGTCCGTCGCCGCCGACGCCCTCAACGCCCGTCCGGTGCGTGAGGTGATGGACCGCGAACCGCGCCTGGTCGAGGCGTCCATCGAGGCCAGCGCCTTCGTCGAGCGCATCGCCCAGAGCGCCATCCCCGTGTTCCGCAGCGCCTATATCGGCGTCGATCAGGCCGGGGGCTATATCGGCGTCGGCGGCCTGACCTCGTTGGTCGCCTCGCACCGCCGCAAGGACCGCGAAGCCGGCGAGGCCATGGCCCTGGTCGAGCGCATGGCCGCCGATATCAGCCATCATCTGGAAGGCGTGATGGCCTTCACCGAGCGGCTTGAGCAAACGCGCCTGACGCCCGACGCCAGCGCCTATGTCCGCGCCATCGGCGAAACCAGCCGCGATATGAGCGGCGTGCTGAGCCGGGCCATGGATCTGCGCCGCGCCAATGTCGGCGGCCTGGTGCTCAATCCCGCCCCGACCCTGCTGCGCGACCTGTCGGACGCCGTCGGGGCCCGCTGGAGCGCCCGCGCGTCGCAGTGCGGTAGCACCCTGCTGTTCTCCTATGACGGCGCCCCCGAAACCACCGCCCTGATCGACGCCGACCGGGTGCTGCAGATCTTTGACGCCCTGATCGACAGCGCCCTGGCCAGCGGCCGCGGCGTCATCGAGGCCAGCCTCAAGGCCCGCCCCGTCGAGGGTGGCCTGCGGCTGGAAGGCCGTGTGCGCGACAACACCAGCGGCTCGCCCCAGGAGCGCCTGGCCCGGGTGTTCGACCCATTGGGCGCAGACCGCATCGAGGACCGCAGCGAACTGGCCTTGGGCGTGGGGATGGCCCTGGCCCATGGCCTGACCCGCACCATGGGCGGCTCGCTGAAGACCGAGGCCAACACCGGCTGTGGCCTGACCCTGCACTTCGCGATCGTCGTTCCCGAAGCCTGGCTGGCGCTCGACACCCACGACGAGCCGACGATGGACGCACGCTCGGCCCACATCCTGATCGTTGACGACAACGCCACCAACCGCATGGTCGCCGAGGCCCTGTGCGAGATGTTCGACTGCACTTCAGAACAGGTGGTCGATGGGGTCGAGGCCGTCGAGGCCGCGCGCAGCGGTCGGTTCGACCTGATCCTGATGGACATCAAGATGCCGCGCATGGACGGCGTCGCCGCCACCCGCGCCATCCGCGACCTGCCGGGCCGGGCCGGCAGCGCCCCGATCGTCGCCCTGACCGCCAACGCCGACCCCTCCGACGTCGCCACCTACATCGCCGCCGGCATGCAGGACGTGGTGGAAAAGCCGATCAAGCCGGAGCGGCTGGCCGTGGTGCTCAGCAAGCTGCTCGGCGGCGAGGACGAGGGAGCGACGGCCGAGGCGGCGGCTTAGGCCGAGTTCAGCATGACGTCCTGGACCCGCATGAGGCTGCTGGCGAGCCGATCCTTAAGGCGGCGCGGCCTGCAGCAGCCACTCGACGACTATCCGCTCGTAGTCGACATACGGGATCTGATCAGGATCAAATTCCAGCGCAGTGGCCACCGCCGGTAGCTCAGCGAGAAAGCCTTCGTGAAGGCGAGCGAGCCGATCCGCACTCGGAAGTACCCTACGAGAGACGTTTGCTAGCCAGTCACGTGTCACGCGCAGCGCCCGCACGGGATCAGCGTGATGCTCATGGATATCCATGCCGGCCAAATCGGAGATGAACCGCTGATACCGGTATTGCTCGGTATCAAGGACAAGCACGCGCTTGGCCTTTTGCCCGGTCCTACCGTAACGCTTCGCTCCCATGAAAATGCCAAGTTCAAGAGGCATGTTGAATCTGGGAAGCTGATTAATCGGGTCAAGCTCAGTTCGTGACAGGTCGTGAACCCCGTATCGGCATTCCTCGATCAAGGCGTAGAGTTTATCGATACGTGTCTGCCCAGCGTCATCTAGTTCGCGCGCCGAACGGGGTCTGAAGCCACAGGCATAGATCGTGAAAATCAGTCCGCGAAACGTTGGCGCATAGTCGTCGTCAAAGGGACAGTTGATAAAAACATCGTCGGCTGATGTGCGGTCGCGCCCAGCCAAGCTCTATGTCTTTTTACTGTTTCGAACGTTGGCCACCGCCGCCTTGGCCTGTTTCAGCGAAATAGTCCCCGACTTCGAAGCTGGCTTGAGCACAAAACGACCCGTCGCCGCGCTGCGACCCAACACGGTATCGCTCTGCTTGGAGAACGTCGCGGATGACGATGCGATCTTGGCGGCCATGAGCCCAATGTGCGTGGCGTTCGGGCTCCATGCAAGTCTGCGGCGAGTATAATTGTAGCGCGCGTTCGCCCCTACCCCCGCCGAAACTCCGCCGCGCGCTTGGCCATGAACGCCGCCACCGCTTCTCGGTGGTCGGCGCTGGCCACCAGAGCCGGCAGCTCCTCCTCGACATAGGACCGGCCGTCGACCACCCGCTTGGTCGCCTCCACCGCCAGGGGCGCGCGCGAGGCGATCCATTCGGCCAGGCGGAAGGCTTCGGGCAGCAGGCGGTCGGGGGCGTGGACGGCGTTGACCAGGCCGTCGGTCAGGGCCCGCTCGGGGCCGAACTGGGCGCCCGTGAGCAGGTGGACCTTGGCTCGCGCCACGCCGATCAGCCGGGGCAGGCGCACGACCGAGGCCATCAGCCCGATATTGACGCCAGACGCCGCGAACACCGCCCGGTCGCTGGCCAGGCGGATGTCGCAGGCCAGGGCCAGTTCCAGCCCGCCGCCGAAACACCAACCGTCGATGGCGGCGATCACCGGCGCGCGCACGGCCTCGACCCTGTCCATCAGCCGGTTGAAGTCCTGCACCGCCTCCAGCGCCTCGGGACCCTGGCGCGCCGAGGCCTCGCGCAGATCATCACCGGCGCAGAACACCCCGCCCCGGCCGGTCAGCACCACCGCGCGGACGTCGTCGGCGGCGGCGATCTCATCGAGGATTCTAACCAGTTCGGCTCGGACCCGCAGGCCCAGGGCGTTGGCTGGCGGGGCGTCCAGCTCGACCAGCAGGATGGAGCCGGTGGGGCGGCTGACGTGGATCGTGGCGCTCATGGGCGCGACCGTGGCGGACGGGGGCGGGTTTGGAAAGCGCCTCGCTCCCTTCCCAACCCTTCAAGTCGGTTTGTCATCTTTGACGAGCGCGCAGCGCGAAGATCCGGGATGACAGCCGTTTGGGAGAGGCGGGACAAGAACCTATCGTTTCACGCGCAACCATGCTGCATCGCAACAACTTTCCGCTTGCCAGATTTAAACAGTTGTCACAGCTTAGGGCCCTGCCGGGTGGAAACCTCCGCTACGGAGCCCAAAACGAGGGATCGACGCAGCGAATGACCCGCGCGGAACGATCCACGGAGCGCAGAGAGCTAGTTGAGCGTTGTGTTGCAGCGCCGAAGAACGGGGAGTGACATGACGACCGCGACGCTAGACGAGGCCGGTGAAAAGACCGCGCTGAAAGACCTGTACGAGATCGGCGAGATCCCGCCGGCCTACCATGTGCCGAAAACCATGTACGCCTGGAGCATCCGCAAGGAGCGCCATGGCAAGCCGACCCAGGCCATGCAGGTCGAGGTCGTGCCCACCTGGGAGATCGGCGAGGACGAGGTGCTGGTTCTGGTGATGGCGGCCGGCGTCAATTACAACGGCGTGTGGGCCGCCCTTGGCGAGCCGATCAGCCCGCTGGACGGCCACAAGCAGCCCTACCACATCGCCGGCTCCGACGCCTCGGGCATCGTCTGGGCGGTGGGCAAGAAGGTCAAGCGCTGGAAGCTCGGCGACGAGGTGGTCGTCCATTGTAACCAGGACGACGGCGACGACGAGGAGTGCAACGGCGGTGACCCGATGTTCTCGACCAGCCAGCGCATCTGGGGCTACGAGACCCCGGACGGCAGCTTCGCCCAGTTCTGCCGGGTGCAGTCGCGCCAGTTGATGCCGCGCCCCAAGCACCTGACCTGGGAGGAGGCCGCCTGCTACACCCTGACCCTGGCCACCGCCTATCGCATGCTGTTTGGTCACACGCCGCATGAGCTGAAGCCCGGCCAGAACGTGCTGGTCTGGGGCGCTTCTGGCGGGCTGGGGGTGTTCGCCGTGCAGTTGGCCGCCGTCGTCGGCGCCAACGCCATCGGCGTGGTCAGCGACGACGAAAAGCGCGACTTCGTGTTGTCGATGGGCGCCAAGGCGGTGCTGAACCGCAAGGAATTCAACTGCTGGGGCCAGCTGCCCACCGTCAACGGCCCCGAGTTCAACGACTACATGGCCGAGAGCCGCAAGTTCGGTAAGGCGCTGTGGCAGATCACCGGCAAGAAGGACGTCGACCTGGTGTTCGAACACCCAGGCGAGTCGACCTTCCCGGTCTCGGTGTTCGTGGTCAAGCGCGGCGGCATGGTCGCCATCTGCGCCGGCACCAGCGGCTTCAACCTGACCATGGACGCCCGCTTCCTGTGGATGCGCCAGAAACGCGTCCAGGGCAGCCACTTCGCCAATCTGATGCAGGCCAGCGCCGCCAACCAGCTGGTCATCGACCGCCGGGTCGATCCCTGCCTGTCGGAAGTCTTCCCCTGGGAAGACATCCCCGCCGCCCACGAGAAGATGCTGGCCAACCAGCACCTGCCCGGCAACATGGCGGTGCTGGTCTGCGCCCAGCGGCCGGGCCTGCGGACGTTCGAGGAAGTGGTGGAGATCAGCGAGGGGCTGTGAGGGCAAGGGTCGGGGACATGCACTTGTGCGTGTCCCCACAGGCCCAGCGGCGTTTGGGGACACGCACAAGTGCATGTCCCCGGGCGGACTGACCCCCCTACCGCCCCAACTCGTCGGCCACCGTTCGCGCCAGCGCGTCGTCCAGTTCGGTGACCTCCGAAAATCCCAGCCGTCGCCGGATCTTGGCGTTGTCGATGAACAGCGGGTAGCTCAGGTCCAGCCCCGCCACGGCCGCCGCCAGGGCGCCGCGCGCGACGTCGGGATGGACCAGCTCCACCTCGCCTGGCCAGCCCAGATGTTCGGCGAAGGTCGCGGCCCAGGCCAGGTTGGTCGGGGTGTTGGCGCGGCCCAGATTGTAGGTCTGGCCGCCGGCCCTCGGGTGGACGGCGGCCAGGGCGATGCCCGCCGCCACGTCGTCGACATAGCCGAAGGTCGCCCGCCACGCCGCCCAGGGGTGGGTGATGTTGAACCGCGCCCGGCCCTGGACCATCGGCCGGATCGCCCAGGAAAACCGCCGCTGGCGGTCGCCGGGTCCAAACACCATCGGCAGGCGCAGGATGGTCGCTTCGAGCCCCGCAGCGGCGCGAGCCGCCTCTTCAAGAGGGATCTTGTCGTAGTCGTCCATCCAGGCCTGGGGGTCGCTGGCCGGGCGGGGCTTGGCCAGGCGGTAGGGGTGGCGCGAGGCGCGCAAGGCCCCGTCCTCGGTCAAACGGTCCCAGATCGGGCTCGGCCGACCCTTGCGGTGCAGGCCTTCGTAGTTGGCGTAGACGTCGATCGAGCTGGCCATCACGTAGCGCTCGACCTGGCCGACCAGGGCGTCGAGCAGCGGCAAGGTGTCGGCGGCCGTGTAGGCCAGCAGGTCGATGACCGTGGTCGCGCCGATCTCGCGCACGGCCGCCAGCACGGCGGCCGTGTCGCCGCGATCGAGCACCAGCGAGCGCGCGCCGCTGGCGACCGGACGGGTCCCATGATGAACCACCGCCGTCTCGACGCCGTCGGCCAGCAGCCGCGCGACCAGCGGCCCGCCGATGAAACCTGTTCCCCCCAGAACCAGGACGCTCATGCCAATCGCGAACTCCTCTGCCAGCGCCGCCAGCCTATGCGCGAGCCACGGGTTCAAGGCAAATCGGCCGCCGCTTGCGCCGGCGTCTTGAAGCCTGTTCCGGATGAGCGTGGGCGGATCCGGCTGGGGACATGCCCATGGGCATGTCCCCAACCCCATTCGGTGATTGGCAACCGCTGGAACCCGTCGCACAGTCAGCCCCAACAAGTGTTCGGGGGAGTGAAACATGGGCTGGAAGAGCAAGGCGGCGTTGACCGCCGTGGGCGCGGTGCTGGTCGTGGCCGGGGTGGTGGCCGTGCGCACCGCCACCTTCAAGGCCCCGGCGGCGGTCGATCTGTCGAGCGTCCGCCTGGCGCCCCCCCGCCCGGTCGACGTGGCCATGGCCGCCCAGCATCTGGGTGAGGCCGTGCGCTTCCAGACCGTCAGCCACCAGGACAAGGCGGAAGACCAACCGGCCGAATGGGACAGGCTGCACGCCTGGCTGCAGGCGACCTATCCCGACGCCCACCGGGTGATGACCCGCGAGGTCGTGGACGGCCACGCCCTGGTCTACACCTGGAAAGGAACCGACCCGGCCCTGCCGCCGATCGTGCTGATGGCCCACCAGGACGTGGTGCCGGTGACGCCGGGCAGCGAGGGCGCCTGGACCCATCCGCCGTTCGACGGCGCGGTCGCCGACGGCGCGGTCTGGGGCCGGGGCTCGATCGATGACAAGGGCTCGCTGGTCACCCTGTTCGAGGCCCTGGACGGCCTGGCCAAGGCCGGCTTCACGCCGCGTAGAACGGTGATCCTGGTCAGCGGCCATGACGAGGAGGTGCGCGGCGGCGGCGCCCGCGCGGCGGCGGCCCTGCTCAAGGCGCGCGGCGTCAAGGCGCAGTTCGTGCTCGACGAGGGCATGGTGGTGGTCGCCGACCACCCGGTCACCCACGCCCCGGTGGCCCTGATCGCCCTGGCCGAGAAGGGCTACGCGACCCTGACCGTCACCGCGCCCGCCGTCGGCGGCCACTCCTCGGCCCCGCCGCCCCAGACCGGGGTCGCCACCCTGGCCAAGGCGGTGCTGGCCATCGCCGACAAGCCTTTCCCGATGAGGTTCTCCGGCCCCGGCGCCGACATGCTCAAAAGCCTGGCCCCGCACGCCTCGCCGACCGTCAAGATGGCGGCCGCCAACACCTGGCTGTTCTCGCCTCTTCTGGTGAAAGAGACGTCTCGTACACCCGCCGGCGCGGCCATGCTGCACACCACCATCGCCCCGACCATGCTTAAGGGCTCGCCCAAGGAAAACGTTCTGCCGCAGGACGCCGAGGCCTGGATCAATTACCGCATCGCCCCCGGCGACACCTCGGCCGACGTGATGGCGCGGGCCAAGCGCGCGGTCGGCGACCTGCCGGTCAAGCTGGCCTGGGTCAAGACGCCGGACGAGCCGAGCAAGGTGTCGTCCACGTCGTCCCAAGGCTGGAAGACCCTGTCGGCCCTGGCCGGCGACGAGAGCAAGGCTCCCGTCGCGCCGGCCCTGATGACCGCCGCCAGCGACAGCCGCTACATGGGCCCCATCGCCGACGACATCTACCGCTTCCAGCCGCTGCTGCTATCGGTGAAGGACACCGAGATGATCCACGGCACCAACGAGCACATGACCCTGGCCAATGTGGAGCGGATGGTGCGGTTCTATCAGCGGCTAGTCGAGACGGCGGCGAAGTAAAAAATAGCCCTCTCCCGGAGGGGAGAGGGTCGCAACTGTCGCCAATTGTTCACGCGCAGCGATACCGCGCCGCTCTGGACGCCAGCATCGTGATGGGGCCTATTGCGCCCTTGGGAATAGCTTGCCGTGAGATCTGATCCGGGGACCGCCTCGCGCGGGGTCGGATTTTGCTTGAACAGGCTGCACAGTCGGACGACGCTACACATGGCTGACGATGCGCAAATGCAGGCCGCGCGGCCAGCTTCGAAAGCCGTGAAATTCGGCGAAGGCTTCGTGATGGACGCCTGGTACGTCGCGGCCCTGTCGCCCGAGCTGAAGCCCGGCAAGATGGAAAGCCGCGAATATCTCGGCGAGCCGGTGGTCATCGGCCGCACCAAGGGTGGCGAGGTCTATGCCCTGCGCGATGTCTGCCCGCACCGCGCCGCCAAGCTGTCGGCCGGCAAGGTGCGGACCGAGGATGACGGCCGCGAGACGGTCGAATGCCCCTATCACGGCTGGCGGTTCCACACCGATGGCGGCTGCGCCAAGATCCCGTCGCTGACCGCCGACAACCCGCTCGACATCAGCAAGGTGCGGGTGCGGAAATATCCGCTGGTCGAGAGCCAGGGCCTGGTGTGGATCTGGATGTCGGGCGACGTCCATTTCGACGGCCAGCCGCCCTGCTCGCCCCCGGTGATCCCCGGGATCGTCGGCGGCAAGCCCAAGCTGGTCGATCACCTGGACTACGACATCCATATCGACCACGCGGTGCTGGGTCTGATCGACCCGGCCCACGGCCCGTTCGTGCACCAGCAGTGGTGGTGGCGCACCACCGCCAGCCAACACGAGAAGCACAAGACGTTCGCCCCCAGCGAGGCCGGCTTCACCATGGTGCGCCACGAGCCGAGCAAGAACTCCAAGGCCTATGCCATCCTCGGCGGCGAGCCCCTGACCGAGATCACCTTCCGCCTGCCCGGCCTGCGCTGGGAGCATGTGAAGGTCGGCGACAAGCAGGTGCTGGCCCTGTCGGCCATGACCCCGATCAACGCCGGCAAGACCCGGATGAACCAGATCATCTGGTCCGACCACCCGGCCTTCACCCTGCTCTATCCGGTGATCCGCCTGGCGGCCCGGACCTTCCTGCGCCAGGACGGCAAGATCGTCGCCGCCCAGACCCGCGGCCTGCGCGACAACCCCGCCCTGATGTGGGTCGGCGACGCCGACCAGCAGGGCCGCTGGTACCACCAGCTCAAGCGCGAATGGGCGGCGGCCCACCGCGAGCGCCGGCCGTTCCAGAACCCGGTGGAAAAGACGACGCTGCGGTGGCGGACCTAGGGCGGCGACGCGACGACAGTTCGCCATTGACGACCGATGTCTTGCCTCGCGCCCTGCTTCCCGCATAGCTTGCGCGCGTAAGCGGGGCATGGCGTGCAGGTAGAAGTTTTCATCGAGCGTTGGCGAGGCTTGGTCGGCGGCGCCGAGCGCGCCGACTACCAGATGTTTCTGGGCGAATTTTGCCAGGCGCTCGAACTACCGGCCCCGGCTCCCGCCGGCGCGGCCTCGAGCGGGCTGGCCTATCGCTTTGAATACCCCGTGCGCGGCGACAAGGCGCAGCCGCTTCGCATCGATCTCTATAAGCAAAACAGCTTCATTCTCGAGGCCAAGCAGTCGCGTCTGGCGGGTGGTAAGAACGCGATCCTCGGCCAGGCCGAACTGTTCACCTTGGAAAAGGAGCAGGCGCGCGAGCGTCCCAACGGCTGGGACACCCTGATGCGCAACGCCTTCTCCCAGGCCTGGGACTACGCCAACCGGCTGGACGCCCAGCATGATCGGCCGCCGTTCATCCTGGTCTGCGACGTCGGGCGCGGCATTGACGTCTATGCAGATTTCACGGGTCAGGGCCGCAACTACCGGCCCTTCCCCAGCCCGAAGACCCGCCACATCGCGTTGGCCGACCTGGCCAAGCCCGAAATCCAGGCGCGACTGAAGGCCATCTGGACCGAGCCGCTATCGCTGGACCCGGCTCTTGAGCGGGCGCGGGCCACGCGCGAGATCGCCGTCCACCTGGCCGAGGTCTCCAAGGATCTGGAGCAGAGCGGCGCGCCGGCCGAAGAGGCCGCCACATTCCTGATGCGCTGCCTCTTCGCGATGTTCGCCGAGGATGTCGGGCTGCTGCCCGAGGAGAGCTTCAGCAAGATGCTGCAGGAGGCGCTGAGCGCCCCCGCCAGCTTCATGATGCTGGCCAGCGACCTGTTCAAGGCCATGGACGAGGGCGGCGACAGCGTGGCCCTGCGTATCGCCGTCCGCCGCTTCAACGGCGCTTTCTACAAGAACCGTCGCGCCTTCCCGCTGGGTCCGGAAGCCATTGGCGCGCTGATCGAGGCGGCCAAGGCTGACTGGAAGCAGGTCGAGCCGGCGATCTTTGGCACCTTGCTGGAACAGGCCCTCTCGGCGGTCGATCGCTCGCGGCTCGGCGCCCACTATACGCCACGGCCTTATGTCGAGCGGCTGGTCACCGCCACGGTCATCGACCCGTTGCGCGAGGACTGGAAGGCCGTGCAGGGCGCGGTCGACCAGGCCCGCGCCGAGGGCGATCTGGCCGGCGCCCGCAAGGCCGTGGCGGACTTTCACGAGCAACTCACCCTGACCAAGGTGCTCGACCCGGCCTGCGGCACCGGCAACTTCCTCTATGTCACCCTCGAGCTGATGAAGGCGCTGGAGGCCGAGGTGCTGGACGCCCTGGGCAGCCTGGAGGCCGAGGCCGGCGTGCGCGCCGAGCTGCTGCGCCGCGATGTCGGCCCCAGCCAGTTCTTCGGTCTGGAACTGAATCCGCGCGCCGCCGCCATCACCGAGCTGGTGCTGCGGATCGGCTATCTGCAGACCCTGTACCGCCAGGGTGACGTCTCGGAGCGCGACCCGGTCCTGGAGGATTTCCGGACGATCAATCCCGTCGCCAGCCGCCGCAAGGCCGCCGACGCCTGTGTGGACGCCGTGTTGCTGCACGACGGCCCGATCGTGGGCGGCGGAGGAACGCGCTATCCCAACCCCCGTCTGCCGCCCTGGCCCGAGGCGACGTTCATCGTCGGCAACCCGCCGTTTATCGGGGGCAAGGACCTGCGCGCCGAACAGGGCGACGCCTATGTCGAGGCCCTGTGGAAAATCCACCCGGCGATGAACGATAGCGCCGACTTCGTGATGTACTGGTGGGACCGCTGCGCCGACATCCTGACGCGCAAGGGCTCAAAGCTGCGGCGGTTCGGTTTGGTCACGACCAACTCGATCACCCAGGTTTTCCAGCGACGGGTCATAGCGCGATGGATGACGGCCAAGAAGCCGCTTTCACTCGTATTCGCGGTGGATGACCATCCGTGGACTAAGGCGACCAAAGATGCCGCTGCTGTGCGGATCGCTATGACAGCAGCTCAAGCCGGCTCGCACGCAGGGAAGTTGTTGTATGTAGATCGCGAGGCCGAACTCGATACAGATCAACCAGAAATTGATACCAGCGAAGTAGTAGGACCGATTAATTCGGATTTGACCGTCGGTGTAGACGTGACCCGTGTTGCCGCTCTAATGGCAAACAATGGGGTCAGCGCTAGAGGCGTCGTTCTACACGGAGCAGGCTTTATACTCTCGCCATCGGAAGCAGAGCATCTCGGCTTAGGCCGACGAACAGGGCTCGAAGCGCACATCCGCAAATATGCTCGCGGCCATGATCTCACCACTCATGATCGCGGCAAGCTGGTAATTGATCTTTATGGATTGAAGGACACTGAAATTCAGCATCGGTTTCCCGAAGTCTACCAACACGTTTCGTGGCATGTGCGCTATGATTATGATGTGAACGGAATTCCAAAGGTGAACGCCAAGAAAAAGCGGACAGGCCGGGAATGGAATGAGAGAGCATATAGAAGAGAGAATTGGTGGTTATTCGGAGAAAACATTCCAGAGCTAAGAAAGGCGCTTGATGAAATAAGAAGATATATTGCCACCGTCGAAACTGCGCGTCACAGAACATTTCTGTTTCTCGACAAATCTATACTGCCAGACAATAAGTTGGTCGCCATCGCCTCGGACTCAGCGAGCCTCTTAGCTTTGCTGTCATCGGATTTACACGTGAACTGGTCGCTTCGCGCCGGCGGCTGGCTAGGTATGGGTAACGATCCCGTCTATGTGAAAACAGACTGCTTCGACCCCTTCCCCTTCCCCGTCATGACCGACCCCCAGCGCGCTGCCCTCGCCGAGGCCGGTGAACGGCTGGACGCCTTTCGTAAGGCGCGGCTGGCCGAATATCCCGACCTGACCCTGACCCGGCTGTACAACGCCCTGGAGGGGCGCCGCGCCCAGCAAGCGTCCGGCAAGGCGATGACCCCCCAGGAGGGCGCCGACTTCCAGGCTGGCTCGGTGCTGATCCTCGACGAACTGCACCAGACCATCGATCGCCTGACCTTGGAGGCCTATGGCTGGCCGGCCGGCGAGACAACCGAGCAGCGCCTGGCCCGCATAGTCGCCTTGAACGCCGAACGCGCCGCCGAGGAGGCCCGCGGCGAGGTGCGCTGGCTGCGCCCCGACTATCAGAAGGCCCGCTTCGCCCGCGACCAGGTGGCCGGACCCGAGCAGGTGCGCGACCTCATCGGCGACGTCCCGGCGGTGGCGGCCGGCAAGATCGCCTTCCCCACCGACCGCACCGGCCAGCATCTGGCGGTCATGGCGGCCCTGGCCGCCGCGGCCGGCCCGCTGACGGCCGTCCAGATCGCCGCCGGCTACAAGGGCAAGAATATCCTGCCCCGCGTCGATGGCGCGCTGAAGGCCTTGGCCCGCCTGGGCTACGCACACCCCACTGAAGATGGCGGCGCCTTTACGCTGCAGCGACCCGTCTAGATCGCGAGCGCCCCAAACACCAACAAGCCCGCCTGCCGGGGGACAGACGGGCTTGCCGCACGGGCGGGCCTCTAGGCTACGCGGCCCGCCAGAACCTGTTGGGGCCTAGGCCCGATAGACGTAGGCGCTGCTGACATAGCCGACGCCGACGCCGTCCTGGCCGACCAGGATCCACTTGCCGTCGCCAGTGCGGCCCAGGGCCTGGAACACTTCGCCGGCCTGGACCGAGCCGATCTTGGCGCCGCGGGTCGAGGCCGCGCCGCGCAGGTTCAGGGTCGAGCGGGCGACGTACTTGCCCTTGATCGCGGTCATCGGCGCGGCCTCGACCGAGTCGGCGAGGCGGATGCCGTCGCTGGTGTAGGCCCCGCCGGCATTTTCTGCGGCGCGGGTCTTCTGCATCTGGCAGCCGGCATAGGAGCCCGCGCCCGCGCCGACCACGGCGCCGATGGCCGTGCCCGTGCTGCGGTCATGCTTGGCCAGCTTGTTGCCAGCGACGGCGCCCAGCAGGCCGCCGATCACGGCGCCGACTTCCTGCTTGCCGCCCGAGGCGTTGCAGCCGATGACGCCGCCCAGCTTCTGCGACATGGCGCTGGCGCTGGTGGGAGCAACAGCCAGGGTCAGGGCGGTGGCGGTCATGGCCAGGCCCATCCCAATTTGCTTGAGGCCGATCTTCTTGGTCAGAATGATGATGCTCATGGTCGTGGTCCCTTGCGAATGGTGCGGAGCGTCCCGGCCCCTTGAGACACACCATGACAAGGTGAAGCTGAACGGCGACGGGCGGCGCGCCGACAGATTTCGTTCATCTGGGAATTTTCCACGCCGTACGTGGTGCAGCTAAACGCCGCCTCGGCCGTTCACCATTCATGCCTAAACCTTCAAAGCCCGCGCGCATCGGTACCGGCGCGCTCCTCGTGGCCCGCGAAAGCCGCCCCGTCGAATTCGCCGTCCATCTCGTCAATGAACTGAACGGCTCGCGGGGCGGCAAGGGGGCCGTCACCGGCGACCCCGACGCCATGCGCGAAGCCTTCCGCGCCGGCCGCGCCCGCCTGACCCTCGACGACGGGGTCGAGATGGATGTGATGGTGGTCGCCCACTCCGAGGGCAGCGACACGGCTTACTTCCAGGTGGGTTGAGGACTTGCGAAACCCTCTCCCTCCGGGAGAAGGTTTCAGAGCGTCCTATTCCCCCAGCTTGTACGGCCCGCTCTTTTCCAGCGCCGCCTGCCAGGCCGGACGCGCATGCATGCGCTCGATCCAGGCGGCCAGGTTCGGATAGTCGGCGAGCTTGCCGTGCGCCTTGGCGACCTCGGCGATGAAGCTCATCTGGATGTCGGCGCCGGTCAAGCCGTCGCCGACGAAGAAGTCGCGGCCCTCCAGCGCCCCCTCGACATAGGCCAGATGATTGGCGATCTCGCTCTCGATGCGCGGGTGCAGCGGCGCGCCGGCCTCGCCCAGCCGGCCGACATACATCCGCAGCAGCATCGGCAGCATGGCCGAGCCCTCGGCATAGTGCAGCCACTGCTGATAGGCGTCGTAGTCGGCCGAGGCCGGATCGGGCGCCAGCTTGCCGCCGGCGTGGCGGCGGATGACATAGTCGGTGATCGCCCCGCTCTCGATGATCGTGGCGTCGCCGTCGGTCAGCACCGGCGACTTGCCCAGCGGGTGCACGTGCAGCAGGGCTTGCGGCGCCAAGCGGGTCTGCTTGTCGCGTTCGTAGAACCGGATCTCGTAGGGCAGGGAGAGTTCCTCCAGCAGCCAGAGGATCCGCTGCGAGCGCGATTCGTTGAGGTGATGGACGACGAGCATGCTTGTTCCCTGCCTTTTTAGCCTTTGGCCCCCCATTATGTTGCACTGCGGCATTGCTCGCAGGTGCGAAAGGCTCCAGAGTAAAAGAAAACAACTGTTTGGCGCACGGGAGCAAGCCATGACCGATACGGTCGTTCAGGAAACTTCGGAAAGCTTGATCCTGCCGGGTCTGACCGTGCTGTTGCGCGAAGCCGCCAGCGCCGCCCAGCTGTTCGTCGCCGAGGCCAAGCCGGCGGTGAAGGCCGCGATCACGGGCGCAGGCGGCAAGATCGACCGCAAGCTGGCCGACGACAAGCAGCACCAGGTGCACGGCTATGGCTGGTACGCCGCCTATGCCGAGCTGCTGAACCAGGTCGCCGGCTGGGCCGAGCGGCTGGAGGCCGAGGGCCGGTTCGGCGAGATCGAGGCCCTGCTGGCCCAACTGCTGTTCTCCGAATACTGCGCCCAGCTGGTCGGCGGCGTGCCGATGAACCAGGGCGAGATCGTCCGCCCCGCTCATCTGGTCACCGACCGGGCCGTGTTGAACCGGCTCTATTCCAACGGCCTGATGAAGCTGATGGTCGAGGGCGGCACCCAGGCGGTGAAGACCCGCATCGCCCGGCGACTGGCCGAGGCCCGAGGTCGCCCTACGCTGGAAAACACCGGCCTCGACGAAACCTTCGAGATGATCCGCGACCAGTTCCACGCCTTCGCCGAGGAGAAGGTCACGCCCTTCGCCCACCAATGGCACCTGAAGGACGAGCTGATCCCCATCGAACTGGTCGAGGAACTGGGCGCCCTGGGGGTGTTTGGCCTGACCATCCCCGAGGAATATGGCGGGGCCGGCATGGGCAAGATGGCCATGTGCGTGGTCTCCGAGGAGCTGTCGCGAGCCTGGATCGGCGTCGGCTCGCTGGCTACCCGCTCGGAGATCGCCGGTGAGCTGATCCTGACCGGCGGCACCGAGGCGCAGAAGCACTACTGGCTGCCGAAGATCGCCGACGCCTCGATCCTGCCGACCGCCGTCTTTACCGAGCCCAACACCGGGTCGGACCTGGGCAGCCTGCGCACCCGTGCGACCCTGACCGGCGACGCCTATCTAGTGACCGGGAACAAGACCTGGATCACCCACGCCGCCCGCGCCGACGTCATGACCCTGCTGGTCCGCACCGAAGCCGACACCAGCGACTATCGCGGCCTGTCGATGCTGCTGGCCGAGAAGCCGCGCGGCACGGATGAAGCGCCCTTCCCCGCCGACGGCATGAGCGGCGGCGAGATCGGGGTGATCGGCTATCGCGGCATGAAGGAATATGAGCTGGCCTTCGACGGCTTCACGGTGAAGGCCGAGAACCTGCTGGGCGGCGTGCCCGGCCAGGGCTTCAAGCAGCTGATGGCCACCTTCGAGAGCGCCCGCATCCAGACCGCCGCCCGCGCCGTCGGCGTGGCCCAGGCGGCGCTGGAAACCGGCCTGGCCTACGCTCTGGACCGCCAGCAGTTCGGCCAGGCGATCTTCGAGTTCCCCCGCGTCCACAACAAGCTGGCGATGATGGCCGCCGAGATCATGGGCGTGCGCCAGCTGACCTATTTCGCCGCCCGCCAGAAGGACGAGGGCAAGCGCTGCGACCTGGAGGCCGGCATGGCCAAGCTGATCGCCGCCCGCGTCGCCTGGGCCGCCGCCGACAACGCCCTGCAGATCCACGGCGGCAACGGCTTCGCCGTGGAATATGTCGCCAGCCGATTGCTGGCCGACGCGCGGATCCTCAACATCTTCGAAGGCGCCGGCGAGATCCAGGCGCAGGTGATCGCGAGGCGGCTGCTGGAGGAGGGGAACTAGCCCCCCCGCTCCCATCCTGTCATCCCGGACAAGGCCCGAGGGGCCGCCGATCCGGGACCGCCGGAAGCGCCTCCGTTCACGCCCCGGTCCCGGATCAGCGCGCTACGCGTTCGTCCGGGGTGGCAGCTGCTTTTGGCTGCCTCAAGCAGGACATGTCCAGCCCCTTCCCACCCGCCGGCCACGGCGGGCCGCATCCGGGGCGGATGCTGGCTGGGGCCAGAAAGCGGACCTTTCGAAGGACTGGGAAGGGTGGTTAGCGGACGTCGCCAAGCCACCGGATCCCTCGCCACATGTCGATGAACGCTGTGTCATGACAAAAGCTTAAGTTGCGATGGTGCGGGTCCCGCTATTAAGGTCACGCTTGGTCGGCGCGATCTGCACTGGCGTTCCTGAGCCCGAGGCATCCCTTGAAATCGTTCGTCGCCGCCATCGCCCTACTGGCGCTCCCCGGGCTTGCCTTTGCACAACAGCCCGTAAGGGAGGTGACGATTTCATCCGGCGACACCACGCTCTCAGCCCGCATTCTGGGTGGCGTCGGTGAAGGGCCGCGTCCGGCCATCGTCCTGTTTAACGGCTTTCCTGCGGGGCCAAATATCCCTCGCATAGCGACCGACCTGCAAGCCGCCGGCTATACCGTGTTGCTACCCCAATATCGGGGCACGGGGTCATCGGGCGGGGCCATCAGCCTGCGACACTCGCGCGAGGACGGGGCCGCCGCCGTAAACTGGCTCAAGCAGGACGCCGCCAGCGGGGTGGATCCGACTGAGATCGGCGTGCTCGGCGTTAGCTATGGCGGCTGGGTCGCGTTGCAGACGGCGGCGGCAGACCACAGCGTACGGTGCGCTGTGGTTCTCGTTCCCGCCGACATGGGCGTGATCGGTGCGCGTTGGGGCTCCGACGCAAGCTATCGGACGGCCTGGAAGACTGATCTGGACGCCGTCGCTGCCGATCCCGCCTCGACCCGCTTCGGACCGGATGGCGTCGACGGCTTTATGAACGCGATTACCCTGGAGTCCGGCACATCAGGCTTGGCCCAGCGCGCCGCTGATCTGGCGGATCGTCCGATCTTCGTCGCAGGCGGTCGTCACGATCCCGCAGCCCCGTTCGCCGACCACTATGTACCGCTGGTGGAGGCTCTTCGCGCAGCCAAGGCGCCGTTTACGGCCCTCGAGTTCGACGGTGGGCATAATCCGTCTGAAGCCTCGGCCGCCGCACAGAGCTTCATTGAACGGAGCTGCTTTGCCGATTGACCCAGCTAGTCGTCGGCTCAAGCGCGAGGACCCCGTTGCGATCAAATGTCCGCTATGGGGTCGAAAGCGGGCCAAGGCTGGGGCGCCAAAACCCGACACCCATTCACAGTGCCTCGACCCTACGCCCTCAACCCCGCCAGATACCCATAGCTAACCCCCACCGACTCCAGCCGCGAGTGCGCGAACGGCGGTTCCTGCTCGACGAAGAAGTCGCGCACCCCGGCGGCGTAGGCGGCCGGCAGCAACCGCGTCCAGTCGATCATGCCGGAGCCCACCTCGGTCGGGTCCTGGACGAACACGAAGTTGGGCTTGGTCGTCGCCTTGATGTCCTTGACGTGCATGGCCGTGAACCGGCCCGGGTGGGCCTTCAGCAGAGCGAAGGGGTCCTGGCCCGCCGCGGCGACCCAGCCGGCGTCCATCTCGAACTCGACCAGGGTCGGATCGGTGCGGGCCAGCAGGATCTCGTAGCCGGTGCGTGCGCCGGGCTTGCCGTCCGCTAGGAGCCGGAACTCGGGATTGTGATTGTGATAGGCCAGCCTCAGCCCGGACTTGGCCAGCACCGCGCCCTTGGCGTTGAGGAAGTCGGCGTTGAAGCTCCAGTCGTCGGCGGTCATGGCGCCGCCGATCCGGCCCAGGACCTGGCCGAACGCCTCGCCCGAGCGGGGCTTCAGGTCGAAGCGCGCGGGCGTGTAGAAGATCGGCATGACGATCCGCTTGACCCCCAGGATGTGGGCCTCGTCGGCCAGCCGCGACAGGTCGCCGTCGAGGCTGGACTCGCCGCCTTGGGCCTGGACCTGGACGTGGGCGCTGGGCGTGCTCAGCCCCACGGCGTCCATCGCAGCGCGCAGCTGAGCCGGGGTGCGGCCCTGATAGCCCGCCAGTTCGATGGTCTTGAAGCCGATCGCGGCGACGGCGCGCAGCGTGCCCTCCAGATCGGCCTTGGCCTGGTCGGCAAGGGTGTAGAGCTGCAACCCAATCGGCAGGCCGGTGCGGGCGAAGAACGGCTGGGCGGCGGCCAGGCCGACGCCGGGCAAGGTCACTGCGCCGAGGCCAATGGCCCCGACAAGGCCGCGTCGCGTGAGGTCAAGCATTTCCGTTTCCTGCATCTTCCTCGGACTATGCATTGATCCCGCGCCGCGTCGATGGCCGTCGCGCGCCGCGCGCCTTGCCCCAAACACCGACGCAGGCTTAGCTGCGGCCTCTATACGAGGACCCCGCATGATCGCCACCACCCGCCGCGCCGCCCTGTTGTCGGCCTTCGCCACCGTCGGGGCCGGCGCCCTGGTCGCCACGCCGCGTTCGGCGCGGGCCGCCGAGACCGGCCAGGCCGCCGCCGCGATCGACCTCTACGCCCAGCAGGTGATGGCCGCGTTCCCAGACGAGCCGGGCCTGGGGATCTGCGTGGTCGAGGACGGCCAGATCACCCTGGCCAAGGGCTATGGCGTCAAGCGAATGGGCGGGACCGACAGGGTCACCGACTCCACCCTGTTTGGCGTGGCGTCCAACACCAAGGCCTTCACCGCCGCCGCCTTGGCCATGCTGGTCGAGGCCGGCAAGGTCGAGTGGGATGCGCCGGTCACGCGTTATCTGCCCAGTTTCGAGATGAGCGACCCGGTGGTCACCAAGCTGATGACGGTGCGCGACCTGCTGTGCCACCGCAGCGGCCTGACCCTGGGGGCCGGCGACCTGATGATCTGGCCCAACCCCACCCACAGCCGCGCCGACATCGTGGCCGGCATGAAGCACCTGCCGCTGGGCGAGGGTTTCCGCACCGGCTACGCCTATGACAACGTGCTCTATGTGGTGGCCGGCGAGGTGATCGCCGCCGTCACCGGCAAGCCCTGGGAAGACTTCATCCAGACGCGGATCCTGGATCCCCTGGGCATGAGCGACAGCGTGCCCCTGCCCTCAATGATCGGCGATCGATCGCGGGCCGAGCCGCATGCGCGGATGGGTCCGCCGGTGCGGGGCCTGGGACCGCAGACCGTGCTGCCGTTCGACGGCAGTTTCGGCGCCGCTGGAGCGGCGGGCGGTCTCAACACCTCCGCGCGCGACATCGGCAAGTGGCTGCAGGTCCAGCTGGGGCTGGGCGCGACGCCCGGCGGGCTAAAGCTGTGGACCGAGGCCTCGTCGCGCGAGATGTGGAAGCCCCACACCATCACCGCCTGGGCCGACGGCCCTACCGCCGACAACCCCGTGCGCCCGACGATGCAGGCCTATGGCCTGGGCTGGTTCATCCAGGACCATCGCGGCGAGCGGCTGCTGTCGCACACCGGCGGTCTGGCCGGCTTCATCTCCTATACGGGTCTGCTGCCGGGCCGGAAGTCGGGGATCATGGTGATGACCAACGCGGAGGAGGCCCCGCTCTTCCGGGCGTTGCGCTATGGCGGCCCCGATCGGCTGCAGGGCCGCGCCGACTTCGACTGGATCGGCTCGTCCAAGCGAGTCCAGGCCACCACCGACGCCAAGACCATCAAGGACGCCGCCGAGGCCGTCACCCCCAAGGGCGGCGGCGTCAAGCCAAGCCTACCGCTGGCCGCCTATGTCGGGACCTACCGCGATCCCTGGTACGGCACGATCACGGTCAGCGTGGTGAAGAAGGGGCTCAAGATCGCCTTCGACAAGACCCCCGCTCTGCGCGGCACGCTGGAAACCTTCGATGGGGATACGTTCCGCACGCGGTTCGAGGACCGCTCGCAAGAGGACGCGTTCATGGTGTTCGAGGTCAAGGCCGGGGTGGTTGTGGGGGCCACGATGCGGGCGGTCTCGCCGCTGGCGGACTTCTCGTATGACTATCAGGATCTGCGGCTGACAAAGGTTTAGCCTGCAATTTGAAACCCTCTCCCAGCGGGAGAGGGTTCACGACGTGCGGCCTCACACTTGCCGGCTGGAGGATTCTCGATCCCGAAAAAGGACACTGATGCCCCGCCCATATCGACGTCTGCGCGCTTTCGCCCAAGACACCAGGGCCGCTTCGGCCGTGGAAAACGCACTGTTGCTCAGCCTGACGGCGGTGATGGTCTACGCGTTCAAGGGGACCGGGGTCGTGAAGCTGGTCCAGCCCACGCGGCAAGCCTTTGACACCCTGATCCGCGCGCTGTCTTAACGCGGCCGCCAGCCTTCGGCGATGAACACGATCTGCTGGTCCATGGCGGCCGCTAGCTCGTTGGCCTGGGCCCCGTTGGCCGCAGCCAGGCGATAGTTCCAGGCATAGGCGGCCTTGAGCACATTGATGGTCAGGTCGGAGTCAAGATCGAGCCGTACGTCGCCGCGCGTCTTTCCGTCGTCCAGCACCTCGCGGAGCATGGAATTGAGCCTTACATTGCGGCCGTAAGGGGTGACGCCAGGGTCGTTGGAGGGGCTGTAGGACGCGGCGATGTGGGCCAGGAACAGCTTCACCCGGCGCGTCTCGAACGCGTAGTGGATGGCGAAGATCGAGGACAGACGGTCGGCGGTCGCACCGCGCAGGAACGGCACCACCCGGTCGAACTCGGCGTAGAGGTCGGCCAGTCGCGTCTCCATGACGTGGCTCAGCACCTCGGCCTTGGAGGCGAAGGTTGTGAAGACGCTGCCGACCGAAACGCCCGCCCGTTCGGCGATCGCGCGGATCGTCGTCTCGTCGTAGCCCGTGTCGTTGAACAGGTCTCGCGCGGCCTCGAGGACCTTCTCACGCGTCGCCTGTTTCTGCTCTTCCCGTACGCCCAAGCACCGTCCCCCCGGATAGCCTGCGTCACAAATGCATCTGGGAGCGGCCTCTCCGGCAAGGGGCGGCCGCCCCCGGTCGGTTCTTAAGCGCGCGCGCCCGCCAGAATGACCTTCAGTTGATCCGAAAGTCGCGACAGCAGTGCCTCAACCGTCCAGGCGTCGAAGATCGCCCGGCGATAGTTGGCGACATACACGTCCCAGATGATCTCGGCGAGCAGCTTAGTGTCGGCGGCGGCTTTAAGCTCGCCGCGTTCGACGCCGCGGATCAGCACGTCACTCAGCAAAGTGAAGATGTGCTTCAGGTGGCCGCGGTTACGGCGCTCGGCGGTTTCCGACCGGGTCCAGGACACGGCGATGCTGGCCTGCAACAGGGGCAGTTGCTCAACATGGAAGCCGTAGGCGACGGCGAACATGCCGATCACGCCTTCCTCGACGCTGACGGCATTGGCGCCAGCCTGCTTCATCTGAGCGTAGATGACCTCGTAGTCGGCGGTCAGGATCTCGTCGAACAACTCGCTCTTGTCGGCGAAGCTGGCGAAGACGGCGCCCGTCGACATGCCGGCGGCCTGGGCGATATCGCGGATGGTCGCCCCCTCATAGCCACGCTCGGTGAACAGGCGGCGGGCGGCCGACAGGACGCGCTCGCGGGTGTGCTGCTTGGCCAGCGCCCGGCGGGTCATCTTGATCGGGGTTTCGGTGTTGTACCCGGGATTCAAAGCAACAAAACTCATGCGACGGACTCCAGGCGAGCAAGCGCGGCTTCCGCGCGCTTCTCGAATTCAATGCAATATTCATCGACGACGTTCTGAAGAACCTCGGCGTATCGGAGCGCCAGGGCGCGGCCATCCTGAGCGGCGTCGCGCAGGTCGGTGATCAATTGGCGGACTTCCACCATGGCTTCATCGCGCTCGGACGCGGAAAAATCGGCGGCGGCGTCGGCGCTGCGGGCGCTCTGAGCCATCGGGTCTCTCCTGCCTCGCCGCTGGGAAATGGCGCTGACATGACCTGCGGTGAGGAATTGATCATGTTCAGCGAACGCGTACGGAAATTCGAAGTTGGCGCGTGTACCCTCAGCTTCAAGGGGTTGCAACTCGGAACTGAACTAAAATCGCCGAACAGCAGCGTTTGAGCTGTGTATGGTACCGGTAGATCTGCGTCACTGCGACAAATGCACTCAACGAACAGAGTCGACGAACGCAGTGTCGGATCGGTACGCCGGATCAAACGGCGGTCGGGGACCCTCCCCTTCTCGGTGCGCTGCGAGACGCTCTGGCCAAGCCTGGAGCGAGCGCCTAGTTTGCCGCCATGGACAAACTGTTCGACCTTCTCGTCCCCGTCACCCTTGGCGCCGTGTTGATCACGCTCTGCTTCGGCATCTTCGCCCTGTTCAAGGGCGGCGACTTCGGACGTTCCCATTCCAACAAGCTGATGCGCCTGCGCGTGGCGCTGCAGTTCCTGGCGGTGGTGGTTTTGATGGCCGCCTTCTGGTGGCGCGGTCGCTAAACCAGACTCCCCTAATGGTCGAGTAAGCCAGAGGGTTGCGCCATTCGCGCTAGGACATCTTGCCCCAGGGCGCCTTGCCACTGGCGCGGCCAACACGGAACCTTCGACCCATGGTGACGCTCAACTGCATCTACACCCGCACCGGCGACAAGGGTCTGACCCGGCTTTCGACCGGACAGCCGGTCAGCAAGGCGTCGATACGGGTCGAGGCCTATGGCGGAGTCGACGAGACCAACGCCTGTATCGGCGTGGCGCGCCAGCACACGAAGGCAGACGCCGAACTCGACGCCCTGCTTGAGCGCATCCAGAACGACCTGTTCGACCTGGGCGCGGACCTGGCCACCCCCGAGCAGAACGAAAAGCCGGAATGGGAGCCGCTTAGGGTGGTCGACAGCCAGGTCGAGCGGCTGGAGCGCGAGATCGACATGATCAACGCCAGACTCTCGCCCCTGACCTCGTTCGTGCTGCCGGCCGGCTCGCCCGCCTCGGCCGCCCTGCACGTGGCCCGCACTGTCTGCCGGCGAGCCGAACGCTCGGTCGTGGAGCTGATGAGCGTGGAGGGCGAAATCGTCAGCGAGCCGGCGCTCAAGTACCTGAACCGCCTTTCGGACCTGCTGTTCGTGGCCTCGCGCCGGGCCAATGACGACGGCGCGGCAGACGTGCTGTGGAAGCCGGGGGCGACGCGGTAGGGGGCGTTCGAGAAACCCTCTCCCAGAGGGAAAGGGTCTTATCTACTTCGCCGGCCGAGACACCGACGGACCTTCCATCTTCTGCGGGTCGGTATTGATCGGCGGAAGGTTCGACGGCCGCATGGTCAGGCGCTCGATCGGGTAGACCGTGCCGCACTTCATCCACTTCTCCGCCCAGGCGCCGCCGCGCTCGCCGCAGCGCTCCTTCGGCCACACATAAAAATAGTGGTAGGCGAAGACGCTGGCGCACGAGACCAGGAAGATGCCGAAGAAGATCTTCTGCAGCTGGATGATGTTGCTCTTCATGAACGCCTCATAATCGCCCGCCGAGCCAGTGGCCAGAGGGTTCTACGCACACCCGCGCCAGCGCGGCGCCACGCCAATCCTCAGCTTCGGTGTGCAGCGCAGCAGACGCGGCCGCGCAAGTGGCCTACGATTGTTTGAACGCCTCGGCCGATAATGCATTACGCTTACGTCAGGGGAAACTTGCAAACCTGCCGCAACGCGCTAATTCCGTCGGCGCAGGCAGGAAAAACTAGCCAGGAGGCGGCGTAGACCGATGAAGGTTCTGGTCCCGGTCAAACGGGTTATCGATTACAATGTGAAGGTCCGGGTGAAGCCCGATCAGACCGGCGTCGACCTTGCGAACGTCAAGATGTCGATGAACCCCTTCTGTGAGATCGCGGTCGAGGAAGCCGTGCGTCTCAAGGAAAAGGGCGTCGCCACCGAGATCGTGGTTGTCAGCATTGGTCCGCAACAGGCGCAGGAAACCATTCGCACCGCCCTGGCCATGGGCGGCGATCGCGGCATCCTGATCGTCACCGACGCCGATCCCGAGCCGCTTGCCGTCGCCAAGCTGCTGGCCGCCGTCGCCGCCGAGGAACAGCCGAACCTGATCCTGATGGGCAAGCAGGCCATCGACGGCGACAACAACGCCGTCGGCCAGATGCTGTCGGCCCTGCTGGGCTGGCCGCAAGCCACCTATGCCTCGGCCGTCGAGGTTTCCGGTTCGACCGCCAAGGTCACCCGCGAGGTCGATGGCGGCCTGCAGGTGCTGGACGTCGATCTGCCGGCCGTCATCACCGCCGACCTGCGCCTCAACGAGCCGCGCTACGCCTCCTTGCCCAACATCATGAAGGCCAAGAAGAAAGAGATCGCCAGCAAGACCGTCGCCGACTACGGCGTCGATGTCGCGCCGCGTCTCAAGGTGGTCAAGGTCGCCGAGCCCGCCAAGCGTTCGGCGGGCGTCAAGCTCGAGACCGCCGCCGATCTCGTTTCCAAGCTGAAAACCGCGGGGGTGCTCTGATGGCCGTTCTCGTCGTCGCCGATAACGACAACGCGCACCTGCGCGATGGCACCCACAAGACGGTCACCGCCGCCCTGAAACTGTCGTCCGAGGTGGACGTGCTGGTTCTGGGGTCGGGCGCCGACGCCGTGGCCGCCCAAGCGGCCAAGATCACCGGGGTGCGCAAGGTGCTGCTGGCCCAGAGCGACGCTCTCGGCCACGGTCTGGCCGAGGCGCAGGCCGACGCCGTGCTGGCCCTGGCGGGTAACTACGACGCGATCCTCGTGCCCGCCACCTCGGGCGGCAAGAACTTCGCGCCGCGCGTCGCCGCAAAGCTCGATGTGGCCCCGATCAGCGAGATCGTCGAGGTCGTCTCGGCCGACACCTTCACCCGCCCGATCTATGCCGGCAACGCCCTCGAGACCGTCCAGACCTCGGACGCCAAGAAGGTGATCACCGTGCGCCCCACCGCCTTCGCGGCGGCGGAAGAAGGCGGCTCGGCCCCCGTGGAAACCGTCGGCGGCGCGGAAGCCGGCCAGGCCCGGTTCGTCAGCGAAAAGATGGTCAAGTCCGACCGTCCGGAACTGGCGGCCGCCAAGATCGTGGTCTCCGGCGGTCGCGCCATGGGCTCGGCCGAGGAGTTCTCCAAGGTCATCGAGCCGCTGGCCGACAAGCTGGGCGCCGCCGTCGGCGCCTCGCGTGCGGCAGTCGATGCGGGCTATGCGCCGAACGACTACCAGGTCGGCCAGACCGGCAAGGTCGTCGCCCCGGCGCTGTACATCGCCATCGGCATCTCGGGCGCCATCCAGCACCTGGCTGGCATGAAGGACAGCAAGATCATCGTCGCCATCAACAAGGACAGCGACGCCCCGATCTTCCAGGTCGCCGACTACGGCCTGGTGGGCGACTACAAGACCGTCGTACCCGAACTGATGGACGCCCTGACGGCGGCTGGTAAGTAAGGCTTTCGCGGATAGCGGAATGGAGAAGGCCCGGGAGCGATCCCGGGCCTTTTTCTTTGGGCGCTGCGATGAAGGCGGGGCCCCTCACTTCGGGCTGTGGATCGGCATGGTGGCCGACCACACCGCGTCGCCGTACCGCAGCGGCGGGCCGACCTTGTCGCCGGCGGCAACCAGCAGCGACAGAACGGCGACGGCGGCGATCAGGAGGAGTTTCATCGGAGCACCTGTGAGCAAGAATGTCAGCCTCGTCGGCCTGTGCCGCTAAAATGGTCCGACAAAGCGGGGTTTACGAACGACGGTATCTGGGCGACCTTGTCAGCCTGACTAACAAGCCTGAGCCGCGATGCGCCTGCCGCCCTTCCTGACCTTGACCGCCCTGGAGGCCGCCGCCCGGCATCGCAGCTACAGCCGCGCGGCGCGGGAGTTGTTCGTCACCCACGGCGCGGTCAGCCAGCAGATCCGTAAGCTGGAGGACGAGCTGGGAACAAAGTTGTTCGTCCGCCGGGGCAACGCCATGATCCCCACCGCCACCGGCCAGCGCCTGGCCGATCAGGTCACAGCGGCGCTGGCCACTCTGCGCGCCGGGGTCGATGACGCCCGCGAGGCGACGCGCGGTCCTCTGGTGATCAGCAGCAGCGCCGCCTTCGCCAGCCGCTGGCTGGTCACTCGCCTGGCCCGGCTGGCGGCCGACACCGGCGAGCCAGACCTGATCGTCCGCGCCGAGGACCGCGTCGCCGACCTGACCACCGACGGCGTCGACATCGCCCTGCGGTTCGGCTGCGGCGTGTGGCCCGGCGTCGAGGTCGCCACCCTGATGATCGAGCGGGTGTTTCCGGTCTGCAGCGCCGACTTCCTGGCAAAGCACCCGATCCGCGAGACGCGGGATCTGCTGGACGTGCCGCTGCTGCGCCATGTCGGCCTGCCCTGGTCGATCTGGCTGACCGCCATGGGGGTGGAAGAGGCGCCGCGCCAGCAGGGACTGGCCTTCGAGGACACCGCCCTGATGCTCGACACGGCCGCCCATGGGGTAGGCGTGGCCCTGGCCCGCAGCGGGCTGGCGGAACGCGACCTCAGCGAGGGCCGGCTGGTGCGGCCGTTCTCCGGCGAGGTCAGCGTCGAGACCGGCAACCACTTCGTCTGGCGCGCCGACAGCCCCAAGCTGGCCCGCATCCTCAAGCTGCGCGACTGGTTCCTGGCCGAAACCGCGACGGCCCGAGCGGAAACGACGGCCGGCTAGCTTCCCCGGGCTAAACCGAACAGGCCCGCCGCCAGCAGCAGGGCCGCGTTCTCGCTGGTCTGGCCTTCGTTGGAGGCCCAGGAGCCGTCGGCCTCGCAGGCGTCCACGAAGCACTTGGCGGGCGGGGTTCCGGCCTCGATGACCGCCTTCAGCCGCGGGTCGGCCCCGGTCAGCCCGCCATTGGGGCCGCCACTGGCCCAGCCCGGCATGACGATCCCCCAGACCCGGCAGGTCCAGTGATACGGACGCCGCGTGGCGCGCGCGCCGTGGCCGGTGACGAAGCCATGGTCCAGGGCGTTGCAGCCCAGGACATAGTCGAGCAGGCGCTGGGCTGTCTCGCGCGCGCCCTCGCCGCCCAGCTCGCTGGCGAACAGGCACAGCACGGCGGTGTTCAGCGCCAGCTCGACCGAGCCCCAGATGTAGGCCTCGGGCCGAACCGTGAATCCGTAGGGATCTTCGGCGACAGAGCCCGCGACGACCTTGGCGGCTTCCAGGATCGCCGCCCGCGCCGCGGCCCCGGCCTCGCCCGTCGTTCGCGCCAAGCTCATAACGCCCAGCAACTGAGGTCCCACCCAGAAGAACGGGAAGACGCCCAGGTCCTTTACTCCGGCGGTCGCGCGCGCGGCGAGCTGAGGCGCGCCGGTCAGGACGGCCATCTCGCACGTCGCCCAGAGGATCTCCTGGCGCGGATCGGGGTCGGTATAGGCATAGTCGTCGTGCACGACCTTGGGGTGGGCCTCAAGCCAGTCCCAGGCGCGCAGGGCAGCGGCCTTGCAGCGGGCCGCGAACTCAGGGTCGAGCGGCGCGAACACGCGCGCGGCCTGCAGCATAACCCCAACGAACACCCCCGCGTCGAGGCTGGACGCGCCCTGGGCGGCGCGCGGATGCGGATCGCGCTCGGGCGGCTGGCCCCAGGCGTATTGGCCGCTGGAATCGACCTTGTGCAGCACCGAGCCGTCAGGGTTCTGCATCTTCAGCAGCCACTCCAGGCCCCAGCGCGCCTGTTGCAGCAGGTCGTCCAAGCCCGGCCAGGTTTGGGGAACGCCAAGGGTCAGGGCCTGGGCGGCATCCGGTCGCAGGGTGTGCAGCCACAGCATCTGACTGACGCTGATCGCCGCCATGTGGGACCACTTGCCGTAGTCACCAGCATTGTACCAGCCACCCGTCAGGTCACGCGATGCGCCATCGACGAGCAGGGCGGCCTCGCTGAGATGGCCCGCCGCGTGCTGGATCCCGGTCACGAGGTCATCGAGCGCGACATTGGCCCGGATCAGAAAGAAGGCGCGGGCGGCGTCGCGGACCAGCGGGGCGTAGATCGCCGGCCCGACCTCGAACGGCGCCGAGGCGAGCCTGTCGATCCGCACCCGGTAGCGGCCCGCCCGGCTCAAGGCCGAGAAGTCGCCGGTCCGCACATGTTCGCCTGCCGTGGCGGTCGCGTCGTGAACCTCCGGGTCCAGCCGACCGCTGAAGACCCGTTGGCCCGCCAGGGTCTCGACCGTGAACGGCCGAGCCCCCTTATCGCCGGGCGGGACCGGTAGGACGAAGCGCTTGGCGGCCTTGGGCAGGAAGCCCAGTTGGTTGAGCCGGGGTCCGGGAAGTGGCGCGCCGGCGCCGGAGCCGCGCGCCGCGCCAAGGGTCAGCAGACCGGCCGCCACCGCCGTCAGGCCCCGCCGGGTCAGCGCGCTTGGAGAGTTCGACATCCTGGCCGCCCCGCTTCGTTCGACCTAAGGTAGCGCTTTGCCCCACCCTCGACAATCGCGGCCGCCGCGCCAGGTTCACGGGAACCCATCGTGGACATTGACAACAGCGTTCCCCAGTCCTGAGCCCAATCAGGCGTGGGAGAGGGTCGTTCCCGCAGCGGCGGCGGTGATCCGGGGCAAGGGGCGAGCTTGGAAAGGAGAGACGCGACCATGGAGCCGCTTGACCTTGGAACAGGCTCGAATGCGTGGGTCCCCGCCCTTGCCGCCGCAGCGCAGCAAAGTCTTGGCGACGGTGGGGGTGCTCGTGCTAGAAAAGCAGGCATGAAATTGGACGGGACGCGCAAGGCCCCGCTCCGCCTCGAAAACGGCCCTCTGACAAGGCTAGTCTGAATGACGGATATCAAGACGGTCGGCGTGATCGGCGCGGGCCAGATGGGGTCGGGCATAGCCCATGTCGTCGCCCTAGCCGGCTACGAGGTCAGGCTGCACGACATCTCGCGCGAGCGCATCGACGCCGGCCTGGCCCTGATCGAGAAGAACATGGCCCGCCAGGTGAGCCGCGGGATCATCGACGAGGCCGCCATGGCCGCCGGCCTGGCCCGCATCACCGCCGCCGAGGCCATCGCCGACATCGGCGCGACCGACCTGGCCATCGAGGCCGCCACCGAGAACGAAGAGCTCAAGAAGGCGATCTTCCGCAGCCTGCAGCCCCACCTGGGCGCCGACACCCTGCTGGCCTCCAACACCTCGTCGATCTCGATCACCCGCCTGGCCAGCGCCACCGACCGCCCCGAGCGGTTCATCGGCCTGCACTTCATGAACCCCGTCCCGCTGATGAAGCTGGTCGAGATCATCCGCGGCATCGCCACCGACGTGCCAACCTACGAGCGCGCCGTGGCCTTCGCCAAGTCGCTGGGCAAGATCACGTCCAACGCCGAGGACTTCCCGGCCTTCATCGTCAACCGCGTGCTGGTGCCGATGATCAACGAGGCGATCTACACCCTGTACGAGGGCGTGGGCACGGTCGACGCTATCGACACCGCCATGAAGCTAGGCGCCAACCATCCGATGGGCCCACTGGAGCTGGGCGACTTCATCGGCCTGGACACCGTGCTGAGCATCATGAACGTGCTGCACGAGGGCCTGGCCGACAGCAAGTATCGCCCCTGCCCGCTGCTGGTGAAGTATGTCGAGGCCGGCTGGCTGGGCAAGAAAGCCGGGCGCGGCTTCTACGACTACCGCGGGGATGTTCCGGTCCCGACGCGGTAGGCGGCGGTCACCAGAGGGTCGGGACGCCGTAGGCCGAGAAGGCATCGTCCTTGGTCATGATCGGGATCTGGCTCCGCGCAGCCTGAGCGATGAGCAGCCTGTCCCAGGGGTCGCGATGGTGACGGGGCAACCTTGCGACCGTCACCGCGTCTTCAGGGGTAACGGCTAACCAGTCAAACCCTTCGGCGAAAACCGCATCGACAAGATCGATTGGAAGCCGCTGAAGTAAGGGATCAACAGGGCGCTTGAGCTCGATTTCATAAGCGCTTACGGCGCTCACCAGCACCTCAACGTCATCGGCGTTGACCACGTCGAAACCGCGAGACGAGAGTCGAGACGGATCGGTGAGCCACCAGATCAACACGTGCGTGTCGATCAGCAGTTTCATTTTTCCGGAAAGATCGGCCCGTCGGCCGCCTCTTCCAAATCGGGATCGGGACGCAGGAAAAGGTTCGGATCCTGCAGCTTCCCGTAATGAGCCCAGACCCCAGGAACCCGTTTTCGTGGCGTGCTCGCCGCCTTCTTCGCACTGTTGATCGTTGCGACAGTCTCGCCGTCACGCAGCAGTTCGAAGTCCTCGCCCGCATCGATGTGCGCGAGGAATTCGGCCAAGTCGGCCAGGTCGCTGACGTTGACGTTGACGCGGATAGTCATGCGCCAAAATTAGCACAAGACGTGCTTGGCGGCCAATATCACCTCACCCTCTCGCCCAACCTACAAACCCGTGTTGCGCAAGGCTCCTGCCTCGGGGGAGCCAGTCTTGCGCAATCTGTATCTCGCCACCGTGCTGGCCTTTGTCGTCATGCTCGCGGGTTTTGGACCCAGCTTCATGGGGGCGGCAAGGCCGCAGGATCCGATGCGGGAGGTGCGTGGCTCCCTGGCCGTCGCCTGGATGATCCTGCTGGTGGTCCAGAGCTGACTGATTGGCCATGGCCTATCGCCGCACGATGTTCCTGGTCTGCCTCCGCGGCGTTCACGCGCCTGATCGGCCTGCCGCCGGGTTAGAGCCCTAGCCGCCGCCCATCGCCACGGCGATATGGTAGGTGGCGAACGAGGCCAGATAGGCCAGGGTGGTCATGTAGAGGACCATCACCGCCGGCCAGGTCCAGCCATTGGTCTCGCGCTTGACCACGCCCAGGGTCGCCATGCACTGCGGGGCGAAGATGTACCAGGCGAGGAACGACAGGGCTGTCGCCAAGGACCACTGGTGCGAAAGCAGAGTGCTCAGGGCCACGTGGGAGTCGGCGTCGCCGCCCACGGCATAGACCGTTCCCAGGGCCGCCACGGCCACTTCTCGCGCCGCGAAGCCGGGGATCAAGGCGACGGTCATCTGCCAGTTGAAACCGATGGGCTGCATCACGGGCGCGATCAGATGCCCCAGTCGGCCAGCCAGGCTGTAGTCGATGGCCGGGCCCGTCGCGCCCGCAGGGGGATAGGGGAAGGTCGACAGCACCCAGACCACGATCATCAACGGCAGGATGATGCGTCCGGCGCGGTTGAGGAAGATCTGGGCCCGGGTCCACAGGTTCATCAGCACGTTGCGCGGCTCGGGCCAGCGATAGGTCGGCAATTCCATCATGAACGGCTCGACCGTGCCGCGCCAAAAGATCTTGCGGATCACGAACGACACGACCAGGGCGCTGACGATGCCGGCGGCGTAGAGGCCAAACATCACCAACCCCTGCAGGCTGAAGACACCCCAGACCTGGGTGTGGGGGATGAAGGCTGCGATGATCAGGGTGTAGACCGGGATCCGCGCCGAGCAGGTCATCAGCGGGGCGACCAATATGGTGGTCAGCCGATCATGCTTGTTGTCGATCACCCGGGTGGCCATGATCCCGGGGATGGCGCAGGCGAAGCTGGACAGCAGCGGGATGAACGCCCGGCCGTGCAGGCCCGCCCCGCCCATGATCTTGTCCATCAGGAAGGCCGCGCGGGTCATGTAGCCGCTGTCTTCCAGGATCAGGATGAAGAGGAAAAGGATCAGGATCTGCGGCAGGAAGACCAGCACGCTGCCCACCCCGGCGATCAGGCCGTCGGTCAGGAAGCTGCGCAGCAGGCCCTCCGGCAGGACGGCGCCGATCAGCACTCCGACCTGCTCGAAGCCCAGCCCGATTAGGTCCATGACCGGCTGGGCCCAGGTGAACACCGCCTGGAACATCACGAACAGCAAAGCAAACAGGATCAGCAGGCCGCCGACCGGGTTGAGCAGCACCGCATCGACCTTGCCGGTGACGGTGTCGGGGCGCTCGGCCGGGCGGACGCAGGCCTTGACGATGCGCTGGGCCTCGCGGTGGGCGGCGCGGATCTCGGCGGCGTCGGGCTCGCGCCAGACATTGTCCTGCTCGCCGGCATGGCTCAGCACCAGGGCGTCGGCCGCAGCGACCAACTCTTGCAGTCCCCGTTTGCGGGTGGCGACGGTGGGGATGATCGGCGCGCCGATCTCGGCCGATAGCCGCTCCAGGTCGATGCGCAGGCCCTGGCGCTGGGCGATGTCGTACATGTTGAGCGCCAGCACGAACGGCCGGCCCACCTGCTTGAGCTCCAGCACGAGGCGCAGCACCAGCCGCAGGTTGGTGGCGTCGGCCACGCAGATCACCACGTCGGGGGCGGTTTCACCAGCCAGCTTGCCCAGCACGGCGTCGCGGGTCACCACCTCGTCGGGGCTGCGGGCCCGCAAGGAATAGGTGCCGGGCAGGTCGAGCACGTGGGCGCCGCGGCCGCTGGCCAGGGTCAGCACGCCTTCCTTCCGCTCGACGGTGACGCCGGCATAGTTGGCGACCTTCTGGCGGCTGCCGGTCAGGGCGTTGAACAAGGCGGTCTTGCCGGAATTGGGATTGCCGACCAGCGCCAGGCGAACGGGCCGTGAAGCGGCGGACGAAGGGGGCGATGGGGTCGCCGAAGGAGCGACGAGGGTGTCGGGCAAGGTCTCAGGCCTCGTGGAACTGGACGGTGACGGCGGCGGCCTCGCGGCGGCGCAGGGCCACGCGCATGTCGTCGATGCGGACGGCGATGGGGTCACGACCGAACAGGCCCTCGTGCAGCACCTCGATCAGGGCGCCCTCGACGAAGCCCATCTCCAGCAGCCGGCGTTCCAGCTCGGCTGAGTCGACGGCCTCGTGGGCGCCGGTCTGGCCGCTGACCTTGGTGATGACGCCCGCCTGGCCCTTGGACGCCGTGCTGAGCGGCCTCTCCATGCCCAGCGCCGACGCGCCGCTCGCGGCGGGACGGTCCAAGGTTTCGGGAGAGAGGTGAAGGACGTCGGACATGGTCGCACCGGAAAAACTTGCGAACGATTATCAGTCCTAGGTCACGCTGTCATGTCCCGATTAGAGCGGCGGATTGTCGCCAATCAGGAGAGGCGGTCGCGGAAGTCGCTATAGTCGAACTGGCGGACCAGTTTCAGGCCGTCGGTCTCGCTGTTCCACAGCGCGATAGCCGGCAGGGGGACGCCGTTGAAGGTGTTGGTCTTGACCATCGAATAGTGGGCCTGGTCGAGGAAGGCGATGCGCGTTCCCGGCGTGGGCCGCGCGGCGAAGCCATAGTCGCCGATGATGTCGCCGGCCAGGCAGGAGGGGCCACCCAGCCGAACGGTGACCCCGTCGTCTTGCTCGTCCAACATTGCTGGCCGGTAGGGCGCCTCGATGACGTCTGGCATGTGGCAGGTGGCCGAGATGTCGGTGATGGCGACGGGCATGGCGTTGTCGAAGACGTCGAGGATCTCGCCCACCAAGATACCGGTGTCGAGGGCGATGGCCTCGCCGGGCTCGATATAGACCTGCAGCCCGTGGCGTTCGGCGATCTGGCGAAGCAGGCCGACCAGATCGTCGATTCGGTAGTCGGCGCGCGTGACGTGGTGGCCGCCGCCCAGGTTCAACCATTTCAGACCGCCCAGCACTCCCGCCAGCTCCGGCTCCAGCGACGCCCAGATCCGCTGCAGCGGCTCGAAACCCTGCTCGCACAGAGCGTGGATGTGCAGGCCGTCGACGCCCTGCAGATGTTCCGGGCGCAACTTCGACACCGGAAAGCCCAGCCGCGAGCCCCGTTGGCAGGGGTCGTACTTGGCGACCTCCGCCTCGCTGTGCTCGGGGTTGAGCCGCAGGCCGATGTCGAACACCTGGCCCTGCTCGCGCGCCGCCGCGATCAGGTCTGCGAACCGGACGATCTGGTCGGGCGAGTTGAAGATCACCGAGTCCGACAGTCGCAGGATCTTGGGCAGGTCCTCGCGCTTGTAGGCCGGCGAATAGGTGGTCAGGTGGCCGGAATAGAACTCCCGCGCCAGCCGCGCCTCCCACAGGCCCGAGGCGCAGACGCCGTCCAGATACTGGCCCACCAGATCGGCCAGCGACCACATCGAGAACGCCTTGAGCGCCAGCAGCACCTTGGCGCCGGACCTGTCCCCGACATCCTTGAGCGTGGCGAGATTGCGCGCCACCGCCACCTCGTCGACCACGAAACAGGGCGACGGAACGCGGCTCAGATCAAAGCGCGCGAAGGTTCCAGGACCGGCGGCTTGGGTTTGCATGGCCATGATCGATCAGAAGGCCAGAGGCGCGTCCAGGTCCTGGACCTTCCAGGGCAGGCCATGCCGGTTCAGCATGTCCATGAACGGGTCGGGATCCAGCTGCTCCATGTTGAACACCCCCGCGCCCTGCCACTGGCCGGTCAGCATCAGGGCCGCGCCGATCATCGCCGGCACGCCGGTCGTGTAGCTGACCGCCTGGTTGCCGGTCTCGGCATAGGCTGCCTCGTGATCGCAGACATTGTTGACATAGACCGTGCGGGCCTGGCCGTCCTTCTGGCCCGTGGCGATGGTGCCGATATTGGTCTTGCCCTTGGTGATCGGGCCCAGCGAGGCGGGCTCGGGCAGCAGGGCTTTCAGGAACTCGATCGGGATGATCTCGCGGCCCTGGAACATCACCGGGTCGATCCGCGTCATGCCCACGTTCTGCAGCACGTCCAAGTGCTTGAGGTAGGAGTCGCCGAAGGTCATCCAGAAGCGGATGCGGCTGATCTCCGGATAGAACTTGGCCAGCGACTCCAGCTCCTCGTGGTACATCAGGTACATGTTCTTCGGGCCGACCTGGTCGAAGTCGAAGACCTGCTTGTGCGACAGGGCGGGCCCCTCGACCCACTGGCCGTTTTCCCAGTGGCGCGAGGGCGCGGTCACTTCACGGATGTTGATTTCCGGATTGAAGTTGGTGGCGAACGGCAGGCCGGTGTCGCCGCCGTTGCAATCGAGAATGTCGAGCGTGTCGATCCGGTCCAGCAGGTGCTTCTTGGTGTAGGTGGTGAACACCGAGGTCACGCCGGGGTCGAAGCCGCTGCCCAGCAGGGCCATCAGGCCGGCGTCCTTGAAACGGTCCTGATAGGCCCACTGCCAGCTATATTCGAACTTGGCCTCTTCGCGCGTCTCGTAATTGGCGGTGTCGAGATAGTTCACCCCGGCCGCCAGGCAGGCGTCCATGATGTTCAGGTCCTGATAGGGCAGGGCCAGATTGACCACCAGGGCGGGCCTGACCGCCTGGATCATCGCCGTGGTCGCGGCGACGTCGTCGGCGTCCAGCGCTGCGGTGTCGATGGCCACGCCGGTGCGCTGTTTCACGGACTCAGCGATCGCGTCGCACTTGGACCTGGTGCGGCTCGCCAGCGTGATGTGCGAGAAAATCTCGGCGTTCATCGCCATCTTGTGGACGGCGACAGAACCCACGCCGCCTGCACCGATTACCAGAACCCTGCTCATCTGGGCCTCTCCTAACGCCGAATAACCTCTGGCAGCATAGCCGCCTGTCATGGGGGCGGGGGTCTTATCACGACCGAAGGCCTGCTAACCACCCATGGCGGACCCGCAACCTGGCTCCACCCCCGTTCCCTAACGCCTGAATTCGCCTCGCGAGGGCCTTCCCCGACGATCCAGGCGCATTTCCAAGGATGACGACCATGTGCGACGCATCCACGACAGCGCCCTGTGGTTAAGGCGCGGCGTAATGGCCCAAAGGCGTTAATCTGTTCGACTCACGGCCAGCGCGACTCGCATACTGAGCGCGACGATTCGTAGGGATTTCGAATGCGAAGGCTGATGCTGGCGCTGCTGACCGGCGCCTATCTCTGTCTGGCTCTGGTGACGTCCCTGGCCCTTTGGCGCATGGGCGCGGCGCCGTCTGTCGGCCTGGCCGCCTTCATCGGCGCCATGGGCCTGTGCTTCGCCGTTCACGCCGTGATCGCCAGCGCCCTGCAAGGCGCGTCGCTGCGTGTCGACATCGAGACCATCCGCGAGGCCCACGGCATCGTGCTGGAACAGGTCGAGAAGATCGACGCCCGCATCACCGGCCTGCTGGAAACCGTCGTCGACGACGCCCAGCGCCGCTCGGCCGAACTGACCAGCGAGGTCCACCAGCTGGAAGACCTCGTCGCCCAGATGAGCGACCGGCTGGAGCACCAGCTGACCTATCAGGTCGAGGTCGCCCGCGCCGAGCCGCAGCGCCGCTCGCCCCAGTCCAACGCCCTGCTCGAAGTGGTCCAGGACGCCCTGGCCGAGAACCGCGTCGACCTCTATCTGCAGCCGGTCGTCAGCCTGCCCCAGCGCCGCACGGTCTTCTACGAAAGCTTTTCGCGCCTGCGCGACGAGACCGGCCGCATCATGATGCCGGCCGAATATCTGGCCGTGGCCGAGCCCGAGGGCCTGACCGCCGCCATCGACAACCTGCTGCTGTTCCGCTGCGTGCAGATCGTCCGCCGCCTGGCCAAGCAGGATCGCAAGGTCGGGATTTTCTGCAACATCTCGCTGCCCAGCCTGGCCGACGAGGCCTTCTTTGCCCAGTTCCTGGAGTTCCTCCAGGTCAACAAGGACCTGCACGGCGCCCTGATCTTCGAACTGGGCCAGGCCGCCTTCAACGAGCGCGGCTCGGTCGAGGCCCGCCACATGGCCCGCCTGGCCAGTCTTGGGTTCCGCTTCAGCCTCGACAAGGTCACCGACCTGGACCTGGACTTCCAGGACCTGGCCCGCGCCGACGTCAAGTTCCTGAAGATCGGCGCCCAGCTACTTCTAGATCAATTGGAAGAGCAGGACGGCAAGCTGGTGATCGCCTCCCTGCCCGACCTCAACGCCCAGGACTTCGCCGGCCTGACCCGCCGCTATGGCATCGAGATCATCGCCGAGAAGGTCGAGCACGAGCGCCAGGTCGTTGACGTACTGGAACTCGACATCGGCTATGGCCAAGGCCACCTGTTCGGCGAACCCCGCGCCATCCGCGACGCCGTCCTGGCCGAGGCCGACCCGCCGCAAGACTTCATGCGCGGCGCCCTGAGGCGCCGGGCCGGGCGCTAGGTTAAGCGGCTAATCTGGGATGTCGAAGTTGATCGGCATCACCAACGGAGCATCGACCTGGATGCCGTCAATGACTTCGGGGCTATAGAGAAGAGCTACGCTCATCTTCATAGCGGCATCGCCGAAGCCATAGTCGGCAGGGGTCTCCTCGGTCACTTGGCAACCGTCCAGATGCTCCTCCTTCACACCTAAACACGTCAGAACGACCCGGCCATCCACCTCCATGCGCTGAGCGCGAGCGGGATAGTATTGGCTGATATCGACCTTCGTCGGCAGCGGGGTAAGCGGCCGATAATCAATCACTTTCGCGGGGACTGTGGGCGAGACAATCGGGGCCGGGGCGATAGAAGGCGCGGGAAACGGACCCGTCGAAAGAAGGAGTTCAACGGTGGAGCCAACCGTCGAACGCCCTTCATCCGTCCAAGGCTGCACCGCGATGAGGCGGAGGTTCGCCAAGGCTAGGCGCGCGACTTCAGGATCGGCCGGCACAGACTTTATCAGGTCACAGGCCTCAAGTTTGCCGGCCACGGCCACGCGACATCGCAAATGTGCTTGCCCTTGAGCAACGCCGGCGGGTTTGATTGAGGCTCCGGGCGAAGCCGATGCCACCTGACCAACCCGGCGCGGCCGCCCCACCAGGCCATCGAAGGCGACAGTGAAAGCTTGGCGAATGTCCCAATTTTGCGGCGCCACGCGAAAAAGGCTGGTTAAGCCGAGCGCGGCTCGTCCGAATCCTTCGCTCGGCGAGGTCTCGGCGACCGCTCGACAGTCGGTCAATCCGCCCGCTCGGCTCACCGCGCAATCGAGTCGAGCATAGCCTTGATGGCCTTGAGCCAGAGCGGCGGGCGGATATGCTGCCCGCACATCCGCCGTCGTCGGCGCGGAGAGCCATTGGGGTGGCGGCCCCACCGTCTCGTCGAAACGCCGGCAGCGGATGTCGCACTCGAAGACAATGTTGGTCGGAAACGACATAGCCACAGGCGTCCCGCCCTTAAGGGCCGGCGCAAACCTAAACAACGGGGCCAACTTCAAAGCCGCCTCGCCGAAACCTAAACCCGGCGCGCTCTCCTCGGCAATTGTGCAGGCCTGCAGAAGGCCCTCGCGTGTCACTGTGCACCATAGTTTCGCCGAGCCCTCGGTCCCACCAAATCGTGCGGCGCGCGGCCAGGCGTCATAGAGAGCGTCCAAAGACGGTCCCGCGGCTTGCAGGGGCAGCTGATACGCCGTCCCGCGGACGTGCGCGGTCTTTGGCTTGGGCAAGGCGAAGACAAACTCTTGCTCGGCGGCATAGGAGGAGCTTTGGTCCCTGGCGGTAGGCGAGCCCTCATAGTGCTTGGCCAAGGCCAGTGCGGCAGCTCCGAATCCTTCTCCCGTCGGCTCTTCCGAATCTAACTTACATGCCCAGATGACCTGTTCACTCGTTGTGCACGCGATAACCGCTTTGCCTTGCAAGCCCTTAGCCTTGGCGGATGGGGGATAGAACAACTGGATCTCGTCGATCCGCACTCTCAGCTTGGGCGCGCCCGTACCTTCCTGAGCGGCCGCCCCACTAGCCAAGCTGGCCAGGACGGCCGTTGCCAAAATGCCCAGGCATTTCTTCATAATCATCGCCCCGCTATGCGCAGCGCTTACCTAGAGGTTAGAGCTCGCCCAAGTCGAGCCGCTCAAAGCTACGGACCCCCATGCTCATCGAAGCCACCGACGCCCATTTCGCCGCCCTGATCGCTGGCCGTGCGCCGGACGGCCTGACGCTCGCCGAGGGCGGGGTCGAGGCGCCGGAGGTATTGGCCATGCTGCGCGGCCTGTCGGCCGAGGTCGGCGAGAACTTCGAGCCCAATGCCTGGCTGATCGTCGAGGGCGGCGAGGTGGTCGGCCTGTGCTCGATGGTGCGCCTGCCCTATGTCGGCGGCGCGGTGATGATCGGCTATGGCGTGGCGGCCTCGCGGCGGCGGCGCGGGATCGCCGGGCGTGCGGTGGCCGATCTGCTGGACTGGTCGCGGGGCGACTACCGCGTCAGCGAGGTCACGGCCGAGACCTCGATCCACAACGCGCCGTCGCAGCGGGTGCTGGAGGCCAACGGCTTCGCGCGGTCAGGCGAACGGGAGGATGAGGATGACGGTCCGCTGTTCTGCTGGCGGGCAAGCGTTTAGGGCCACCAATAATTCCGCTCATCCCGGCGAATGCCGGGACCCAGATGGAATAGTTTTGAGGCTGACGCCAGGAGCGCCGCGACCTTCCAATCATCCCATCGGCATGGGATCTGGGTCCCGGCATTCGCCGGGATGAGCGGATATTTTTGAGCTCACCGGCCGGCGACCAGCACCCCATTGCACGCCGCCAAGTCCGCCTCCGAGAACGTCACGCCCCGGAAGCCGAAGCTGCTGATCGGTCCCAGTTCACGGACCAGGCGGCGGCAGCTGCGCATGGGCGGCATGGCCTTGACCTGGGGCGAGCGGCAGATGTCGGCCTTGCAGCGCCAGACCGCGCCGTCGAACACGATGTGGTCCTGGGTGGTGGGGGTCTGGAGGGTCAGCCAGGCGTTCTGGGGCTTTATTTCAGACATGGCGGGGCCGCCCGTCGCGGCCAGGGCCGCGACGGCGATGATGAGGCTGCGCATGGGGTTAGCTCCGGTGATGGGGTTGGGGGTGGGTTCGGTTGGGGACACACACTCACTCCAAGGCCTGGCCAGCCCGGCTCAGTCCCTGGAATGAGTGTGTGTCCCCGTCAGCTCCGGTGGTGGAAAGAAGGGGTTGGGGACGCGGCTGGGGACAGGCGCATGCGCCTGTCCCCACTCTTGCCTAGGCGGCGGCCTTGTAGAGGGCCAACTCGTCGCTCAGGGCCTTGGCCACCGAGGGGCGGGCCTGCAGGCGGCCGCGATAGGCGGCCAGGGCTGGCCAGGGCGCCAGGTCCAGCGCAATGGCCTGGGCCCAGTTCAGGATCACGAACAGATAGGCGTCGGCGACGCTGAACTTGCCGTGCAGGAACTCTCGGCCGCCCAGGTGGGCGTCGAGATACGCCAGGCGGTCGGCCAGCCGATCGTGGGCGAAGGCCTTGGCGCCGTCCGGCGACGTCGGCCGGAGCAGGACGGTAAACGCCCCGGCGTGAAGCTGAGAGCTGATGAAGCTCAGCCAGCTCTGCACCTTGCGGCGATCGGCGCCTTCGGCGGGGATCAGGCCGGCGGCCGGAAATTGATCGGCGACATATTGCAGGATGACCGCGTTCTCGACGATCAGTTCGCCGTCGTCGGTGCGCAACACCGGCACCTGGCCCACCGGGTTGATGTCCAGAAACGCCGTCCCATCCTCGACCCGCTTGGGCGTCGCCTTGTTGTCGACCCTGAGGAATCGAATCTCCGCGCCCGCCTCATAGGCGGCGATCCGGGTGGCCATCGAACAGGACATCGGAGAGAAGTAGAGATCCATCGGATCCTCCATTTGCATTTCCATACCATTTCGCATAAAAATAATTGACGCAAGGTTTTTATTCGAAATGGTACAAAAATCAGGACCTGCTGAGCCCGCCAAGCGCCGGGGCCGGGGCCGGCCGCGCGGCTACGACCCCGAGGTCGCCTTGGGCCAGGCGACCGCGACCTTCTGGAACCAGGGCTTCGCCGGCGCCTCGCTGGACGATCTGAGCGCCGCCACCGGCATGAACCGGCCCAGCCTGTACGGGGCGTTCGGCGACAAGCAGGCGCTGTTCCACGCCGCCATGGACGCCTATATCGCCCAGTCGCGGGCGGCGATGACGCAGGCCTTCCGAGCCGGCGGCACGCTGCGCCAGACCCTGGAGCGAATCTATCACGCCGCCCTGGGCCGCTACCTGTCGGGCGATGTCGGTGGGCGCGGCTGCTTCATGATCAGCGCCGGCCTGGGCCAGGCGGTGGTCGATCCTGCGGTGCGGACGATCGTCGCCGACGGCCTGCACGAGCTGGATCGCGGCTTCGAACAGTTGCTGGCCCGCGCCGAGGCCAAGGGCGAGCTTCCGCCCGGCGCCGACGCCGCCGCCCTGGCGCGGGTGGCCAGCGGCATGCTCAACGCCCTGTCGGTCCGCGCCCGGGCCGGCGAGACGCGAGCCCAGTTGGACGCCACGATCAAGGCCACCCTGGACCTGATCTGCGGACCGCAAGCATCGGAATGACGGCGGGATAGTCGAGGCGCATGCTCCTGTTCAACGAAAGGAGACCTCGACATGATCGCTTCCATCCCCACGACCGACCCCACCGCTGACGATCGGCGCTGGGAGGCCCTGCGCCGCCGCGACCGCAGCCTGGAAGGCGCCTTCTTCATCGCCGTGCGCACAACGGGCGTCTATTGCCTCGCCAGTTGCGCCGGACGGCCGCTGCGCAAGAACGTCGAATTCCACGACACCCGCGAGAGCGCCCGCGCCGCTGGCTTCCGCGCCTGCCTGCGCTGCAAGCCCGACCTGCCGCGCGAGACTTTGCGTTGGGCCACGGTTTCCACCGACCTGGGCCTGGCCCTGGTGGCTTGCTCCGAAGCCGGCCTGCGGCTGGTGACGCTGGGCGACGACGCGGACCTGCTGGCAACGGACCTGGATCGCCGCTTCCGCCATGCAAGGCTGACCCACGATCCCGACGGCCTGCGCCCAGAGCTGGCGGCCATCGCCGCCGAGATCGACGGCAAGGCGCCGGCGCTCGACCTGACCCTGGACGCCCGGGGCACGCCGCTTCAACAGGCCGTCTGGGCGGCGTTGAGGGTGATTCCCGCCGGAATCACGGCGTCCTACGGGCAGGTGGCGCGGAGCATCGGCCGGCCGGCCGCCGCCCGGGCCGTGGCCCAGGCCTGCGGCGCCAATCCGCTGGCGGTGATCACCCCGTGCCACCGGGTGGTGCGGGCCGACGGCGGGCTGTCGGGCTATCGCTGGGGGGTGGAGCGCAAGGCGGCGCTGTTGGCCCGCGAGGCCGCATGAGCCTGGACTGGACGCGGATCGCGACCGATCTGGACGCCCAGGGCTGGGCCCTGACCGGCCCGCTGCTGCCACCGGAAACCTGCTACGGGATCGCCGGCCTCTATGATCAGGAGGCCGGCTTTCGCAACCGGGTGGTCATGGCGCGCCACGGCTATGGCCAGGGCGAGTATCGGTACTTTTCCTATCCCTTGCCCGCGCCCGTGCAGCGGATCCGCCAGGCGCTGTACGGCCCCCTCGCCGCCGTCGCCAACCGTTGGGCCCAGCGGCTGGGCGAGGACCGAACCTTCCCAGACAGCCTCGACGACATGCTGGCCCGCTGCCACGCGGCGGGCCAGGCTAGGCCGACGCCCCTGCTGCTGACCTACGGCCCCGGCGACTACAACTGCCTGCACCAGGACCTCTATGGAGAACACGTCTTCCCGCTGCAGGCCGCCTTCCTGCTGGACGAGCCCGGCCGCGACTTCGAGGGCGGCGAGTTCGTGCTGGTCGAGCAGCGTCCGCGGCAGCAGTCCCGGCCCCAGGTCGTGCCGCTGGGCCAAGGCGAGGGCGTGATCTTCGCCGTTCGCGAGCGCCCGGCCGAGGGGTCACGCGGCGTCCACCGCCGGGTGTTGCGCCACGGCGTCAGCACGGTGCGGTCCGGCCGCCGGCGGGTGTTGGGGGTGATCTTCCACGACGCGACGTGACTGCGAGTGGGGACAGGCGCATGCGCCTGTCCCCAGCCTCATGCCTAACCCGCGCCCCTAAAGCGTCGCCATGTCGATCACGAACCGATACCGCACGTCGCTCTTCTGCATGCGGACATAGGCGTCGTTGATCTGGTCGATCGAGATGGTCTCGATGTCGGCGACGATGTCGTGCTGGCCGCAGAAGTCGAGCATCTCCTGGGTCTCCTTGATCGAGCCGATCATCGAACCGGCCAAGGTGCGGCGTCCGGGGATCAGGGCGAAGGCGTTGAGCTGGGCCGGTTCTTCCGGCGCGCCGACCAGCACCATGGCGCCGTCGATCTTCAGCAGGTTGAGGTACGCGCCCCAGTCCAGCGCCGCCGAGACCGTGCAGATGATCAGGTCAAAGGTTCCGGCCAGGGTTTCGAAGGTCGCCGCGTCGCTGGTCGCGTAGTAATGATCGGCGCCCATCTTCAGGCCGTCGTCCTGCTTGGAGAGGGTCTGGCTCAGCACCGTCACCTCGGCCCCCATGGCGTGGGCGATCTTGACGCCCATGTGGCCCAAGCCGCCGAGACCGAGGATGGCGACCTTCTTGCCGGGGCCGGCGTTCCAGTGGCGCAGCGGCGAATAGAGCGTGATGCCAGCGCACAGCAGGGGCGCGGCCGCGTCGAGCGCCAGGTTGTCGGGGATCGACAGGACATAGCCTTCCTTGACCACCATGTGATCGGAATAGCCGCCATAGGTGGGCAGGTCGCTGCCGGGCTGCGGGCTGCTGTAGGTCTGGACCAGGCCCGGCATATACTGCTCCAGGTCCAGGTCGCGCTGGGCGCAGGTGGTGCAGCTGTCGACGAAACAGCCGACGCCCACCCGGTCGCCTTCCTTGAACCGGCTGACGCTGGAGCCGACGGCGGTGACCACGCCGGTGATCTCGTGGCCCGGCACCAGCGGATAGACGCTCATGCCCCAGCCGTTGTCGACCATGTGGATGTCGGAGTGGCACACGCCGCAATGCTTGATGGCGATGACGACGTCGTCGGCGTTGGGCTCGCGACGTTCGAAGGTGAAGGGGGAAAGCTTGTCGGACGCGGCTTGGGCCGCATAGCCCTTAGCGGTGGCCATCGGAAGTTCCTCGATTTTCGGGAGCACGATCTGGGGAGCGATCGCAGACCAAGGTCTTGCACGCTTTCGCCGTTGCGCGTTAGGCCGATCCCGTCCATCTGATGCACGATCCTGTCGCGCGCGCCGACCCGTTCGACCCGGCGCGGAAAGCTTGGCTGGCCTTTCGGCGAAGGCCTGCTGGCCTTGGGGCCGCCGCGTCCCTACATCCGCAACCGTTGACGCACCTGTCCCCGCCCGGTACCGCCCCTGTCCATGACCGATCTGCCCACTGGCCTCTCCACACTCGCCGACCGTTATGACGTGCTGCTGTGCGACGTCTGGGGGGTGATCCACAACGGCGTCGAAAGCTATCCCGAGGCCTGTAAGGCCTTGGTCGAGTGGCGCGCCCACCACGGGCCGGTGATCCTTATCTCCAACTCGCCTCGGCCCTCGGCCGCCGTGGTCGAGCAGTTGGACGCCCTGGGCGTGCCGCGCGAGGCCTGGAGCGCCTTCGTCACCTCGGGAGATGCGACGCGGACCTTGCTGGCCGAACGCGCCCCTGGCCCGGCCTGGATCGTGGGCCCCGAGCGCGACTCCACGCTCTATGAAGGCCTGGGCCTGGAGACCGCCGGCCCCGAGGCCGCCGCCTTCGTCGCCGTCACGGGCATGGTCGATGACGAGAACGAAGCGCCCAGCGACTATACGGACCGCCTGGCGATCGCCGCCGAGCGCGGCCTGACCCTGATTTGCGCCAATCCCGACCGGGTGGTGCAGCGCGGCGACCGCCTGATCTATTGCGGCGGGTCTCTGGCCGACCTCTATGAGAGCCTGGGCGGGCAAGTGCTGATGGCCGGCAAGCCCTTCGCACCGATCTACGACCTGGCCCTGGCGCAAGCCGCAGCCCTGAAGGGCGGACCGGTCGATCGCACGCGCGTGCTGTGCATCGGCGACGGGGTGATCACCGACGTCAAGGGCGCCCACGACCAGGGCCTGGCCTGCCTGTTCATCGCCAAGGGCATCCATGGCGAGGCGGCGATCGGCGCCGACGGCAAGCTGGATCCGGCCAAGGTGGCGGGCCTGCTGGCGGCTGAAAACCTCGGCGCCACGCACGCCATGGGCGATCTGGTCTGGTGAAGCCTGTCCTGACCGCTAGATTGGGCGCCACGCACACTAAAAACGAGGGGCGCGGGATGCAGGGACTGTTTCTGGAGGATCTGAGCGTCGGCCAGTCGGCCGAACTGGTCCGCACCGTGGCCGAGGCCGACATCGTCGCCTTCGCCGCCGTCACCGGCGACAACAACCCGGTTCATCTGGACGCCGCCTACGCCGCCACCACCAGCTTTGGCGAGCGCATCGCCCACGGCATGTTGTCGGCCGGCTACATCTCGGCCGTGCTGGGCACGACCTTGCCGGGCCCCGGCGCGATCTATCTGTCGCAGAGCCTGAAGTTCAAGCGGCCGGTGAAGATCGGCGACGCGGTCACCGCCCGCGCCACCGTCACCGAGATCGATGAAGCCAAGGCCCGGGTGACCTTCGCCACCGTCTGCCTGGTCAATGGCAAGCCGGTGGTCGATGGCGAGGCCGTGGTCATGGTCCCGCGAAGGGCCGCGTAGGAAGGTTCGCATGCGCTTGAAGATCGTTCATGGCTGGAAGGACCTGCCGGTCGAGGCGCGGGGCGCGGCCGTTGCCCTGGGCAATTTCGACGGCGTGCATCGTGGCCACCAGCAGGTGATCGCCCAGGCCGCCAAGGCCGCGCTGGCGGCCAAGGCGCCGCTGGGGGTGGTCACCTTCGACCCCCACCCGCGCCGACTGTTCCGGCCTAGCGAGCCGGCCTTCAAGCTGATGACCCACGACCAGCAGGCCCGCGCGCTGCAGGCCCTTGGCGTGGACATCCTCTACCTGCTGCCGTTCGACTTCGAGATGGCCAGTTTCGGCGACCGGGATTTCGTCGATCAAGTGCTGGTGAAGGGTCTGGGGGTCCGGCACGTGGCCGTCGGCTTCGACATCTCGTTCGGACGCGGCCGCAGTGGCAGCGCCGCGCTGATGGAGACCTATGGCGCGCAGGACGGCTTCTCCGTCTCGGTGGCCGAGCCGGTGGCCAGCCGCGACGGCGACAAGTTCTCGTCCACCGCCGTGCGCGACGCCCTGCGCGATGGTCATCCCGAACGGGCCGCGCGGATCCTGGGAAGACCCTTCGCCATCGAGGGCGTGGTGCGTCGCGGTCAGCAGCTGGGCCGGACGCTGGGCTTCCCGACGGCCAATGTCGAGGTCGAGGACTATGTGGTGCCGAAACTCGGCGTCTACGCCACCCGTACCCGCCTGCCTGACGGCCGCGAAGTGCCCGGCGTGGCCAATCTGGGCAACAACCCGACCACCGGCGAGGTCGAGACCCGGCTTGAGACCTGGCTGTTCGACTTCGACGAGGATCTCTACGGCCAGGTCATCGAGACCGACCTGATCGCCTTCCTGCGGCCCGAGCTGAAGTTCGCCAGCATCGCGCTGATGGTGGAACAGATCCTGCGCGACGAGCAGGCGGCCAGGGCGATCGTCGCGCCGGGGTTTTAGAATCCTTCTCCCCTTGTGGGAGAAGGTAGGGACGACGACTTCAAGACAATCGAGTCATCAAGCGCATGGCGTCACAGTCCGGCCGGGTCTATCGTGGCGCATGAAAATCCACCTGACCGAAGCCGATCATCTGCTCCTGGACCGCTATCTCGACTGCGTGCTGCTGCGGCACGCCGAAGGCGTCTACAACCTCGAAACCGCTCGTGCCGAGTTGGCCGAGGCCTTCACCCAGATGACCCGCGAGGAGCCGGCCTTCCGCGACCACATGCAGGGTGTGCTGGACGCCCGCGACGACGCCTAGAGCGTTTGCCGACCTGATTGCATCAGGCCGGGGCTCTAGGTTTTTGTTTTACGCGTTTTCTTCACGCGAACCGGGATCCACTTCGCTCGAAAATGCTCTAGACAGCCGACTCGCCAACCGCGGTTCTTGCCGTTAACCTTTGCTGCACACGAGGCGGGGGCCGGGATGAAAGCGCGCAAGTACGAACGGTTCGCCCAGGCGCGAAAGCCCGCAAGCCCGCGCCGTCACGAAATTCTAGCCTATCCCGACGAGGCCCTCTTCGTCTTCGATCCCGGCGAACTGCCCCAGACCGGCGGGGCGGCCGCCGACGACACGATCCTGGACGCCTATTCCAACGCCGTGGTCCGGGCCGTCGAGGCGGTGGGGCCCAGCGTCGTGCGCATCCATCCGATGCTGGAGGACCCGCGCATCCAGGGCGTGGGCTCGGGCTTCGCCATCGCCGCCAATGGCCTGATCCTGACCAACAGTCACGTGGTGCAGGGCGCGGCGCGGTTCATCGTCATCACCGCCGAGGGCCGCAGCCTGACCGCCCGCTGCGTCGGCGACGATCCCGACACCGACCTGGCCTTGCTGCAGCTTGACCAGCGCGCCGATCTGCCGGTGGCCCGCCTGGGCAATTCCAAGGCCCTGCGGCGCGGCCAGCTGGTGATCGCCATCGGCGCGCCGCTGGGCTTCGAGGCGACGGTGACCACCGGCGTGGTTTCCGCCCTGGGCCGCAGCCTGCGCGGCGAGCGCGGCCGGCTGATCGAGGACCTGATCCAGACCGACGCCGCCCTCAATCCCGGCAATAGCGGCGGGCCGCTGGTCAGTTCCAACGGCGAGGTTGTCGGCATCGCCACCGCCGTGATCGCCGGCTACCAGGGCCTGTGCTTTGCCGTGGCCTCCAATACCGCGACCTTCGTGATCGCCGAGTTGATCGCCCATGGCCATGTGCGGCGCGGCTCAATCGGTCTCGTCGCCCAGCAGGCCCCGATCCCCCCCGGCTTGGCCCGCGCCACCGGCGTCAACCAGGGCTATGCGGTGTTCGTCGCCCAGATCGACGCCGGCGGTCTGGCCGCCAAGGCCGGGGTGCGCGAGGGCGACCTGCTGGTCAGCGCCGCCGGCCGGCCCCTGACCGGCCTGGATGACCTGCTGCGCGCCCTGGACCACCACAGCATCGAAAAGGCCACCGCCTTCGTCCTGATCCGCGAAGGCCGACTGATGACCGTGACCATCACCCCGAAAGCCCGAAAACGCGGCTGAGGCGGCCAGATCGCCGAAATCGACAGAACGCCGGTTTTCTCCGTGGACGCGACCCTTTGACGCGCCTACACTTTTCACGGCAGTGTAGAAGGGGCGTGATCTTGACCTATGATTTCGCGGGGCGTGGGTTTTGGAGACGAACGCTTAGCGCCGCCAAGCGCCTGATACCGCCCCGCCTGACGCCTCCTTCCCGCGAAGGCCGCCTGTTGGCCGCGCTCTGGACCCTGGCCGCCCTGATCACCCTGGGCGTCGCCCTGAGCCAGAGCCTGCTGATGTTTCTGCTCTCGATGGCCGCAGTGCTGTTTGGCACCTACGCGGCGCTGTGGGCAATGAACGGCGCGGCGCGGCGGTAGGGGCGAAAATGATCGTCATCCCGGACGAGCGCGCAGCGCGAAGATCCGGGACGACGCGTGAGGGCCAGCGTTTCCGGCGGTCCCGGATCTGCGGCCTTGCGGGCCTTGTCCGGGATGACAGGTTTGGTTGGTGAGTGGAGGTTTGCCCCCCTCCCCCACCTCTGCTATCCCCCGCCCATGTCTTTCGTTCGGAAAACCTCGCGAATTAGCCGCCCGGCGTGACGCCGCTGGACGCTTGCCGGTGCGCGTGCCGGGATCAGACCCGCACCCCTCTTCCGAACCCCTACGCTGGATAGCTTTGCCATGGCCGACGACGCCACGCCCGCTCGCGACTACCGCGAAACCGTCTTCCTCCCCGACACCCCGTTCCCGATGCGTGGCGGCCTGCCCAAGAAGGAGCCCGAGATCCTGGAGGGCTGGGCGGCGCTGTCCGACAAGGGCCTGTACGGCGCGGTGCGTGCGGCGCGCCAAGCGGCAGGCGCCCCGCTGTTCGTGCTGCACGACGGCCCGCCCTACGCCAATGGCGCGATCCACATCGGCCATGCCCTGAACAAGACGCTGAAGGACTTCGTGGTCCGCTCGCGCTTCGCCCTGGGCTACGACGTCGACTACGTGCCCGGCTGGGACTGCCACGGCCTGCCGATCGAGTGGAAGATCGAGGAAGAATTCCGCGCCAAGGGCCGCCGCAAGGACGAGGTGCCGGCCGCCGAGTTCCGCAAGCGCTGCCGCGAATACGCCGCCGGCTGGATCGAGGCCCAGAAGGTCGAGTTCCAGCGCCTGGGCGTGCTGGGCGATTGGTGGAACCGCTACGCCACCATGGACTACAGCAGCGAAGCCACCATCGTCGCCGAGTTCCATAAGTTCGCCACCAGCGGCCAGCTCTATCGCGGCTCCAAGCCGGTGATGTGGAGCCCCGTCGAGCGCACGGCCCTGGCCGACGCCGAGATCGAGTATCACAACCACGTCTCGCCGACGGTGTGGGTGAAGTTCCCGGTCAAACGGGACAAAATCGCAGAGGCTCTCGACCAGCCCTCAATCTTTGCGGGGGCTTCGGTCGTTATCTGGACCACAACGCCGTGGACCATCCCTGCCAACAAAGCGATCTCGTATGGGCCGAACATTGACTACGCGCTCTACGAAATCACCAGCGTCAGATCGGCGGAAGAGCTTGGGTTCGCGCCCTGGGTCGCCGTTGGTGATCGCTTGATCGTTGCCGAGAAGTTGGCAGAAGAGGTATTCAAGGCCGCAAACGCTACAAGCTGGTCTCAAGTTCGCCGGATCAATCCCGATAAAGCGACGACGTCGGATCATAGCCGCAACGACCATCTTCATATGCTTGTCTGTGCCCACCCGTTGGCCCAGTTCGACGACTACTATGGCTTCGATGTCCCGATGCTGCGAGGCGACCATGTGACCGACGACGCCGGCACAGGTTTCGTCCACACGGCGCCCGGCCACGGGGCCGACGACTACTTGGTCTGGCTGAAGACCGGCCTTCATCTCGACGAGATCCCCGACACCGTCGATCCCGACGGCGCCTATTTCCCGCATGTGCCGCTGTTCGCGGGCCTGAAGGTCATCGAGACCGAGGGCAAGAAGACCGGCAAGTTCGGGGCCGCCAATGGCGCGGTGATGGACAGGCTGATCGAGGCCGGAAACCTGCTGGCGCGCGGCCGCGTCGAGCACAGCTATCCGCACAGCTGGCGCTCGAAGGCCCCGGTGATCTTCCGCAACACCCCGCAGTGGTTCATCCGCATGGATCAGGCCGTGCCGACCCTGGGCGGCCAGACCCTGCGCGAGGTGGCCGTCAAGGCCATCGCCGACACCGCCTTCCACCCCGAGGCCGGGCGCAACCGCATCGGTTCGATGGTCGAGAGCCGTCCCGACTGGCTGATCAGCCGACAGCGCGCCTGGGGCACGCCGCTGGCCATGTTCGTCGACAAGGAAACCGGCCGGCCGCTGATCGACCCGGCCGTCAACCAGCGCATCCTGGCGATCATCCGCGAGGGCGGCAGCGACGCCTGGTTCGAGCGTCCCGACGAAGATTTCCTGGGTCCGCTCGATCCCGCCCAGTACGAAAAGGTCGTCGACATCCTCGACGTCTGGTTCGACAGCGGCAGCACTCACGCCTTCACCCTGGAAGGCCGCAACGACAGCGCGTCGCCGGCCGACCTCTATCTGGAAGGCTCTGACCAGCATCGCGGCTGGTTCCAGTCCAGCTTGCTCGAAAGCTGCGGCACGCGCGGCCGCGCGCCCTACAAGGCGGTTCTCACCCATGGGTTCACCCAGGACGAGAACGGCGAGAAGATGAGCAAGTCCAAGGGCAACACCGTCGAGCCCCAGACAATCACCAAGGAAAGCGGCGCCGAGATCCTGCGGCTGTGGGCGGCGATGGTTGACTATTCCGAGGACCAGCGGATCGGCAAGACCATCCTGGCCACCACCACCGACGCCTATCGGAAGCTGCGCAATACCACCCGCTACCTACTGGGCGCCCTGGCCGGCTTCGACGAGGCCGAGCGGGTGAAGGACTATGCCGACTTCCCGCCGCTCGAGAAGTACATCCTGCACCGGCTGTGGGAGCTCGACGGCCAGGTCAAGGCCGCCTACGAGGCCTACCGGTTCAGCGACGTCATCCGGCCGCTGATTGACTTCTGCCAAGGGGATTTGTCCAGCCTGTTCTTCGACATCCGCAAGGACTGCCTCTATTGCGACATCCCCACGGCCCTGCGCCGCCGGGCCTATCGCACGGTGCTGGACCATGTGTTCGAGCGCCTGACGGTGTGGCTGTCGCCCCTGACCAGCTTCACCATGGAAGAAGCCTGGACGACGCGCTTCCCGGAGGCGGGCTCCAACGTGCTGCGGGTGATGCCGGAGACGCCGGCCGCCTGGCGCAATGACGCCGAGGCCGCGCGGTGGGCCAAGGTCGAGACCGTGACCTCGGTGGTGACCTCGGCCTTGGAAGTCGAACGTCGTGAAAAGCGACTCGGCTCGGCCCTGGAAGGCGCGCCGGTGGTGCACATCAACGACGCCGCCCTACTGGCAGCCTTCGACGATTTGGACGCCGCCGAGGTGTTCCGCACCAGCGCCGCGACGCTGGTGGCCGGCGAGGCCACCGGCGCGTTCGCGCTGGACGAGGTCAAGGGCGTGGCCGTGGAGCCAAAACTCGCCGACGGCAAGAAGTGCGCGCGCTCCTGGCGCATCCTGCCGGAGGTGGGAACCGATCCGCGCTATCCCGAGCTTAGCCTCCGCGACGCCGAAGCGGTGGCGTGGTGGGATCGCGAACACGCGGTTTAAGATCTCCCTCTCCCAGAGGGAGAGGGAGGGGCCCGCGCCGCCAGGCGTGGGAGGGTGAGGGGTTAAGATGCTAGACGGCGTGCCGGCACGCCGGCAAACAGCGTAACCCCTCACCTTCCCGCCGCTACGCGGCAGGCCCCTTCCTCTCCCTCTGGGAGAGGATCAAAGGAAGAGCGACGAACCATGAAATCGATCACCCGCCTCGGCTTGACCGCCTACGCCATCGCCGCGATCACCGTCGTGCTGGACCAGCTCAGCAAGGGTTGGATCCTGGCCACATTGGGGACCGAGCAAGGCGCCAGCCTGCCGGTGGTTGGCCCGCTGTACCTGACCCTGGTCCATAACCAGGGCATGAGCTTTGGCCTGTTTCGCGGGCCGGAATATCGCTGGCTGCTGACCCTGTTCTCGGCCGCCGTGGTCATCGGCCTGGGGATCTGGGCGCGCAAGGCGATCCGGCCGCTGATGGCCTCGGGCCTGGGCTTCATCATGGGCGGGGCGATCGGCAACAACCTGATCGACCGCATCCGCTATGGCCATGTGATCGACTTCATCGACGTCTCGCGCCTGCATTTCCCCTGGGTGTTCAATGTCGCCGACGCGGCGATCAACCTCGGCGTGGCCCTGCTGCTGCTGGACAGCTTCCTGTCGGAAGAAAAAAAGCTGGCTCATCCCGACGGGCACGGCCTCTGAAGCCTTAACGGCGCCACGTTTCCAAGGAAGATTGGCGCCCGGCCCCGGATGTCGTATCGAGGGCGTCCGAAATTTGGCCTACCCGGGGGCGGGCCGCTGGAGCACGGTTTTCATGAGTTTCAATCGGGTCGCGACCCTTGGCGTCCTGGCCGCAGTGGCCGCTGCAGGCCTGGCCGGCTGCCAATCGACCTCCAAGGCCCTCGGCATGGCCAAGGTGGTGCCGGATGAGTTCCGCGTCGTCACCAAGGCGCCGCTGGTCGTGCCGCCGGATTACAGCCTGCGCCCGCCGGCCCCCGGCGAGCCGCGCCCGCAGGAACTGCAGCCGGAAAGCGCCGCACGCCAGGCCCTGATTGGCCAGAGCAACGCCGCCGGCCGCTCCGACGGCGAGAAGCTGCTGGTCGCCAAGGCCGGCGTCGACAAGGCCGACCCGCTGATCCGCTTCGTCGTTGATGACGAGAACGGCGACCTGGCCCACAAGGACGAGAGCTTCGCCAGCAAGGTGATGTTCTGGAAGAAGGGCGACAAGACCGCCGCCCCCACCGCCTCGGAAACCGGCGCCACCGAATCCGTGACGGTCGACGCCGCCACCGAAGAGGCCCGCCTGAAAGCCCTGACCGGCGCCGGCACGATCGTCATCACCCGCGAAAAGCAGAGCAGGATCAAGCTTCCGGGGCTGTAGGCTTCGGTCGTTTGTGAGTTCCAGGAATAGCCCGGCGGCGAAAGCTTCCGGGCTTTTTTTGGCCCTCTACCAGAGGGAGAGGGTTTCTCAAGCCTCCTATTCCCCCGGCGTCGACACCGCAAACCCCCGCGCCCGGATCTGGTCCAGCACGCCGCCTTGGGCCACCAGTCCCCGGATGGGGAACAGGGCCACCGCGTGGCCCGGCGTGCGCATGGCAGCGACCAGGGCGTCGATCTCGGCCTGGTTGCCGCGTCGCTCCAGCTCGGCCATGCCCGGCAGGCTGAGCATGCAGCGCTGGAAGTTGCGGGGGCCGTTGATCGCGCCGCGCACGTCGCCCCGGGCCCAGGCCGCCGCGGCGGTCCGCGACGCGCCGGCCCCGGCGGCGACCTCGTCGAGCACGCCCTCCAGGCACACCCGGCCGGCGGCCTCGGAATGGCCGCGCACCGCCGCCTTTGCCAGGGGCATCAACTTGTAGGACGCCACCGGCCGCGCCTTGACGCCATGCTTGCGCGCCAGCCGCCCCACCGTGCGTTCGGGCTCGAACGGGTCGAGCTTGGCGCTCTTGCGATAGTCGCCGGCGATCTCGATCCCGGCCCCCAGCGGGCTCCAGACGCTGTAGGCGGCGGGCCTCTTGCGCAGCTGGGCGCGGACCTGGGCCAGCTTGGGCGCCAGGTCGGGCACGGCGGCGTCCAGGGGCTGGCGAGACTTCAACTTGCCGCGCAAGGCCAGCATGGCGGGGATGTCGGTGACGCCCGCCTTGCCCTCGGGCGGCAGGATCAGGGCGAAGGCGCCGTCCATCCGCCGCTCCAGCACCGACTTGTCCCACGGCTGGTTGTTGGGCAGCGAGTGCAGGGTGCCGAGCAGATAGAGCGTGGTGTCGCCGTCGGAGATCCGCCACCAGGCCGGCCCCGGCAGTTTCGCGTTGACCACCAGGGCCTCGACGAGATTGGCCTCGGGATCGTCGATCACCTGGGCGTGGGCCGTTCCAGCGACCAGGGCGAGGCTCGCCAGCATCCAGGGCCATGATCGCCGCATGTCGGGTCTCCGGAGGAAGTTGTTGCTGCATGAGCGCCCCACCTGCCCCTTTTGTTCAACCGTCATCCGGTCATCCCTTCCCTTCCCTTTATGGCCCTTTATGGGAGGGTGGCGGCGAAGCCGACGGGTGGGGCTACGCCGCCACCCTCATCAAGCCCCACCCGACCCCTTCGGGACCACCCTCCCCAGAGCGGGGAGGGAAAAGCCATCCATCACTCCCCCGGCGTCGTCACCACGAACCCCCGCCCGCGCAGTTGGTCCAGCACCCCATCCTGCGCCAGCAGCGACCGCAGTTCGATCACCGCCACCGCCTTGCCGGGCTTGCCCAGCGCCGCGGCGATGGCCGCCACCGCGTCGTCGCGCCCCGACCGCAGCTCGCGGGCGATCGAGGGGGTCGAGGCCAGGCAGCGCGAGAAGCCGCGATCGGCCAAGACCATGGCTCGCACCTCGCCTCGCGCCCAGCGCTCTGACAGCAGCTTGATCCCGCCCTCGCCGCTCTCGGCCTGGCGCAGGCCCGCGTCGAGACACAGTTCCTGCAGCGGCTGGGGCGCGGTCCCCAGGGTCTTGACCGCCTCGACCAGGCTGTAGCCCGGCAAGGTCTGGATGCGCGGCCGGTCGGCGATGTCCTTGCTCCTGGCGATCTCGCGGATCGTGTCGGTCACCCCGCCCACGCTGATCGACAGATTGCCGTCCTGCGAATTGGCGACCACGAAGCCGGCAAACGCGGGCTTGACCTCATCCAGGCTGTCCAGCTTCTGTTTGCTGGCCAGCAGCCGCGCCTCCAGCCGGGCTCGAAGCTCGGGCGGCAGGGTCTGGCGCATCGGCGTCGAGCTGATGAAATAGCGTTTGCCGCCCAGGGCCAGGGCGACGATCCGCACCAGGCTGACATCGGCCTCCTGGCCCATGATCAGCACATTGGCCCCGTCCAGCCGCCGCTTCAGCACCGAGCTGTCGACGTCCAGCTTCGAGGGCGTCAAGGCCGGCACGCCCAGCACATAGACCACGGTGTCGGCGTCGCTGACCTTCCACCAGGCCGGACCCGGCAGGCGGGCATTGACCACCAGGGCCTCGACCAGATTGGCCTCGGGATCGACGCGGTGGAGTTCGATCGGGCCCGAGGCGTCGACCGCCTGCTGGGCCAAGGCGGGGGTGGAGATCAACAGCAACCCGGCCAGGCTGGCGGCGAGACGTCCAATCATCACTATCTGTGATCCTCGAAGGGCGGCGGAATCGATCTAGGATGATCGGTCTTCCCGCACTTGGACGGCCCCGAGCTTGGCCGGTCAAATTACGAAGATGCAATGCGGTCCTTCCGCGCCCGAAAGCCCACTCCCGATGCCGATCCGCCGACTGCCGCCCGAGACCGTCAACCGCATCGCCGCCGGCGAGGTGGTCGAACGGCCCGCGAGCGCCATCAAGGAGCTGGTCGACAACGCCATCGACGCCGGCGCCACGCGGATCGAGGTCGAGGCCCATGGCGGCGGCCTGACCCGCATTCTCGTCGCCGACGACGGCTGCGGCCTCTCTGCCGAGGAGCTGCCGGTGGCCATCGAGCGCCACGCCACCAGCAAGCTCGCGCCAGACGCCCAGGGCCTTTGGGACCTGCTGGCCATCCACACCCTGGGCTTTCGGGGCGAGGCCCTGCCGTCGATCGGCTCGGTGGCGCGGCTGTCGATCGCTTCGCGAGCAAAGGGCGCGCGCGACGCCTTCGCCATCCTGGTCGAGGGCGGCAGCGTCGGCGACGTGGCCCCCGCCCCCTTCGCCGGCGACCACGGGGCGCGGATCGAGGTGCGCGACCTGTTCTACGCCACCCCCGCCCGGCTGAAGTTCATGAAGTCCGAGCGCGCCGAGGCCCTGGCGATCACCGAGGAGATCAAGCGCCAGGCCATGGCCAACGAGTCCGTCGGCTTCAGCCTGGACATCGACGGCCGCCGGGTCATCCGCCTGGCGCCCGAGCATCCCGGACCGCAGGGCCGCCTGGCTCGGTTGTCGGCCGTGCTGGGCCGCGACTTCCAGGACAACGCCATCGAGATCGACCAGACCCGCGACGGCGTTCGGCTGACCGGTTTCGCCGGCCTGCCGACCTACAACCGCGGCAACGCCGCCCACCAGTACCTGTTCGTCAACGGCCGGCCGGTGCGCGACCGGCTGCTGCAGGGCGCCCTGCGCGCCGCCTATGCGGACTTTCTCGCGAGGGACCGCCACCCGACGGCGGCGCTCTACATCTCCCTCGACACCTCGGAGGTGGACGTCAATGTCCACCCGGCCAAGGCCGAGGTGCGGTTCCGCGACCCCGCCCTGGTGCGCGGTCTGATCGTCGGGGCGCTGCGCCATGCGCTGGCGGGGGCGGGACACCGGGCCTCGACCACCACGGCGGCGAGCGCGCTGGAGGGCTTCCGGGCGCAGTCCTTGTCGGGGGGCGGCTACCCACACTACCAGCCCGGCCCGTCGACGGCCGGCTTCTCGGCCTGGCGGGCCGGCGGCTGGACGCGGCCTTCGCCGCAGGACCTGCCGGGACTGTCGGACGTCTCGGCGCGGGTCGAGGCAAGCCCTGACTATGGCGGCGGCTACGGCGTCGCCGAGGCGGTGCGCGACGCGGCCTATGGCGGCTATGACGCCGCGCCCAATGTGGCCTATCCCAGCTTCGGAGACGGCCCCGCCGCGCCCTTCGACCCCGTCGATTTCCCGCTCGGCGCGGCCCGGGCGCAGGTGCACGAGACCTATATCGTCGCCCAGACCCGCGACGGCGTGGTCATCGTCGACCAGCACGCCGCCCACGAGCGCCTGGTCTATGAGCGCATGAAGGGCGAACTCAGCGCAGGCGGCGTCGCCCGCCAGGCCCTGCTACTGCCCGAGGTGGTGGAGCTGGACCCCGCCGAGGCCGAGCGCGTCGTCGCTCGCTCAGACGAACTGGCGGCCCTGGGCCTGGTGATCGAGAGCTTCGGCCCCGGCGCCGTCCTGGTCCGCGAGACCCCCGCCCTACTGGGCAAGACCGACGCCGCCGGCCTGGTCCGCGACATCGCCGACGACCTGGCCGAGAACGGCCAGGCCCTGGCCCTCAAGGAGCGCCTGGAAGAGGTCTGCTCCACCATGGCCTGCCACGGCAGCGTCCGCGCCGGGCGGCGGCTCAATGGCGCGGAGATGAACGCCCTGCTGCGCGAGATGGAGGCCACGCCGCACTCCGGCCAGTGCAACCACGGCCGGCCGACCTATGTGGAACTGAAGCTGGCGGATATTGAGCGGTTGTTTGGGCGAAGGTAGGGGAAGTGAAATTGCCGTTGGGAAACGGGTCTCGCTCGACGGGCTATCCATATGGTAGGAGTTGTGTAGGGAACTCGCTCCATGGCCGGTACGGTGACATTTGTTGTTGACCTGGACGCTGCCGGTGCTCCACCAGCGGTTGACAGCGTGCGACAGCTACTTGCGCTTCTCGATGGACTACAGGATCAAGACGCCAAGCTCGACTGGCGCTTAGTTTCGATTTCTACCAATTCACCGCTGCGAGCCCAGGTAGAAGCCTTTGATAGACAAGGCGCCCCAGTATCAAACAATGAGGCAGCGCAGGCGGCGTCTGCAGCTTTTCGCGTCCTTGATGCCACTAATGACAATGAGCGCGAAGCCGTTGTCCAGGGCTTAAGCGACGAAAATCGAAAGCGCTTGCGAGCGTTCATTACGCCGATCAAAGAACGTGGAGGGCTGGTTAGGATCCAAGTTGGAGACCAGCCAGAACGCGTTATCACCGGAGATCGCGCCCAAAAGACCTATAATGCGATTTCAGCTGTCGCTAAGCGCCGACGCCCCGAGCTCGGCTCCATCGAGGGGCAGATCCTTGCAGCTACCACACACTACGGCAGCCCTGCTCTAAGGGTGCGCACCTTCTTGACCAAGGACGAGGTTGTGTGCGTGTTTAGCAAAGAAGCTATCGGGCTCATCGGTGCTGAGCACACTCTTGCTGAAGTGTGGAATGGCCGCCGAGTAGTTGTTGGTGGTAAAATCTCTTACGACGCTTCTGGAAGACCCGCGACAGTCCAGGCTCAATCGCTTCGAACGATCGGTGGAGTGCAAAGGTCGTTCGCGGAATCTGAATGGAAAGGCGAGGCGACTGCCGAGGACTGGGGTGAAGCGCATTGACGGAGCGCCACTACTGGGACACCACGTGCTGGATCGACCTCCACAAAGAACCCCAGATCGGGCCTGTGGGGCCAATGCGTACTCTTTGGCTCGCGGTCGAACGCGGAGCGGTGGAGCTACTCTTTTCCGCGGTGACCTTGGCTGAAGTGCTCATCAAGCCCGAGGGTGTAGAACCGCCAAAACCGTGGCCTGATCCCAACGACTTCGACCTCATTTTCGACAGCGAACAGCTCATCGCCGTACAAGTGGATCGCCTTGTTGGCGAGCGCGCTCGCAGCATCCGTCGCCAGACGGGACTGAAGACGCCGGACGCAATCCACTTGGCTTGCGCCCTTGAACACAACGTGGATCACCTCATCACAAGGGATCCAGATATCCTAACGCGTCACGGCGTCTTTTTTCGCCGAGACGGAAAGGCCATTAACGTGCTCACCCCTGCGAATGCTTTGGGTGGACCACTTTTTAGCCAGCAGAGCAGTAGTTCACCACTGCGAGACTGCCATTCTGAACCACCCGCCAAGCCGGATGCGGCTACGCGTTAAACCCTTGCAGGATGGGAGCTCTGGCGGCTGGCCGAGGCAAGGACCGGCCGCCGGCCAGCTGCGGCGCGGCGGCCCGGCGGCGCGGCGGCCCTTTGGGTCGTCCTTGACGCGGTCGGACGTTAGAGCAAGCTCGCCCGCCAGGGTTCAAGGCGCGGCCTCGCCGCTGCGGGCGGCGGTCGGGAGTGGGCTCGGAGGGTCCCAAATTCCGTCTCCCCGGCGAAGCCCGGGGCCCAGATTCAGCCTGGGCGTCTGGGGATCTGGGTCTCGGCCTTCGCCGGGAAGACGGATGGTGGGTAAAGCCGCTAAGCCGCCGTCACCACCGCCTTCTGCTCCGGACCCGACGACCATTCGTGCATCGGCAGGCTCAGCGACGACAGGCTGGTGGCACCGACCGGGGCCTCCAGCAGGTCGGTGACCGCCGCTCCGGTCAGAAACGGCGCGCCGAGGTCGAGGCAGTGGTTCAGCTCGCGCCGGGTGCGCACGTCGTTGAGGCCTTGCCAGACCTTCTTGCGGCGATAGGCGTCGGCCTCGCGGATGAAGCGCGTGACCGCCGCCAGCCGGGCCTTTTCCTCGCCCGCCGGCAGCACCAGGGTGACGCTGCTGGCGAGGTCGACGGGCAGTTCGTCGACCTGGAAGGCGGGGTCGGTGACCCTCAGGTCCAGGCGGCAGAAGAACGGCTCCAGGAAGCGCCGCGCCTGCGACAGGGCCGAAAAGGACGGCGCCCGGGGCGTGTCATAGATCGAGGCGGCCAGCCGCCCACGCGAGGCGCGGGGCAGGGCCTCCAGGTGCGGCAGCAACGCGGCGCGGGCGCCGGGCTTGACCAGGGTGGAGAAGCTGATCGGGAAGAACATCACCCCGACCGGCACGCTCGCCAGCGCCGCCGCGACGCCGCCCAGGGTGGCGATGTCATTCTCCGGATGGTCGATGTCGGCATGCGAGGCGGTGAAGCCGAAGGCCGACGGCACATTGGCCGCGCGCCAGGTGGCGCCGCTGCCAATGAACACCTCGCGGCCGGTGTGGTAGACGCCGCGATACACCGTTCGGGCGGGGGGACCCGCGTCCTGGGCGACCGGGTCCAAGGCGGCCAGTTCCTCCATCGGAGGCGTTCCGCACACCGGTCCGCCCTGGGGCACGACCGAACTGACCTCGGTGGGGGTGATGCGACAGATCCGGCCAACCAGCGAGCCGTCGTCCTCGCCGTTCAGCAAGGCCTTGAGCTGCGCCCCGCCAATGCCGGCGAACTTCATGACGTCGGTCTGGTCGCCCTCGAACATCAGCAGGGCGATGTCGCCCTCGCCCTTCTCCCCAAACAGCTTGAACTGCAGATCACGCGCCAGGGCCTGCAGCTCACGCGCGTCCAGCTGGGTGGCGCGGGGGTCGGCCAGAACGAAGGAAAACGGCGCGACCAGGCCATAGCGGCGCGGCCACAGCCAGGTGGTCTCCAGATAGGCCCCGGCCACCTTGCCGACCAGGGCGGCCATGGTGTCATTGTCGGCGAACCGCAGTTCGTCGCCCACGAAGACCTTGAGGCATGCGATCGCTGTCATGCGCGGGACGGTGCGCCGGAACGGTTAGCGAAGTCGTGCTCCGGATGCGCGACTGACTGACGCATTGGTTTATGATTGGGCTTTTTCGAACGCCTCGAAATCGCGGTCGAGCTTCCACTGCAGGGCGGCCTTGGGGCTCTTGGCCAGGAAGGCGTCGCAGGCCTTGCCCGCCTTGATGCAGGCGGGCGCCCGCCCGCCCGCCCAGCCCCGCAAGGGCTCTCCGGGCAGGAAGGCGACATCCAGGCTGGTGCGGGCCATGGCCTTGAGGTCGGCATAGCGCAGGCCGTGCTCGACGGCGGCGCGCAGATATTCATTGGTCATGTCGATGCGCGAGACGCCCTCGTCGTCGGTCGACAGCACCACCGGCACCCCGGCCTGGCGATAGAGGGTCAGCGGGTGGTCGGCGCCCTTGACGCCCAGGATGACGTCGTTGCTGGTCAGGTTGATCTCGACGGCGATCCCGTCGTTGGCCATCCGGTCCAGCAGGGCCTGGGCGCCGTCCTCGTGGACGATGTCGACGCCGTGGCCGATGCGGCTGGCGCCGGCCACCTCGACCGCCTCGCGGATGTGGAAACGCAGGTCGCGCGGCGGGACTAGGCCCAGGGCCAGCTCGCCGGCGTGCAGCGACAGCTTCACCTTCGGATAGCGGGCGTGCAGGAAGGCCAGCATCCGCATGTGCAGGGCATAATCACTCAGCGCCGTCGGATCGTCCTCGGGGGCGACGATATTGACCCCTACGAAGCGCGGATCAACGTCGGCCAAGGCGAAGGCCGCCACCAGCTGGGCGAAGACGACGGGCGGCGGCAGCACCCGCACGCCGAACGCCTGATAGCCCAGCACCACGGCGCAGGGGCCCGTCCGGACGGGCTTGGCGGCGCAGCCCTGGTGGCGATCGGCCTCGGCTTCGGCGGTGTCCATTTCGCGGCGCGTCCGGGCGGTGAAGGCGGGGATGCCGGGCTCGAGGCCGGCCAGGGCCTTGGCAAAGTCGCCGTCCCAGGGCCGGTCGCGCGAACCCTTGACGAAGGCGTACATGGCCACCGGGTTCACCGAGGTCTCGACATAGGAGACATGGTCGTCGGCGGCCTGTTCGCGCACCGCCGCCAGCATGGCCGGCAGGTGGCCGTCGGTCACGGCGCTGAACCGGGCGAAGGTCGAAAAGAACTGGTCGTGGCCCGAGGGCAGGGCCCCGTCCGCGCCGGGTTGGTAGTTGCGCATCGACAGGGCGTTGATCGCCCGGCCGTACAGCGCCGGATCGCGGGTGGTCAGGCCCTGGGCCGCCGCCTTGCCCGGCGCGTCGCAGGGGCCGGCGACGATGGCCGGCAGGGAGCCGGTGGTGACGCACAGGCCGTCGGCGGCCGCCCAGGCCAGGAAGTCCTCGGCATAGATCGCGCCCGCCAGGTGATTGTGCAGGTCGCCGCCCTTGGGCATGGCCCGCAGGAACAGTCGCAGCTTGGCGCGGTCGTGGACGATCGCGTCGAACCGGGCGGCCGTGCGAGCCTCGGGCGTGACGGACGAGGTCGCCGCGCCGGCCGGTCCGCCGAGCAAGGCGAGCAGCGCGCCGGCATAGATCGCCCATGCCCGAAACCGATGTCCGCCGATCGCCATGTCGTCGCCCCGCCGCTTTTCACCCCCTCTTGCAGGGTGATTTGCGGCGTTTGACAAATCAACGCTCGGCGAGCGACGCGAAAAGCTTGGCTAGGCGACTTTCAGTGGCAGGTCACGCGCTTGACTGGCGCCAACGGGGCTGGCCATCAGGTCGGTGATCGCGGGGCCGGAGACGAAGCGCAGGCCCGCCGCGCGACAGGCGTCCAGCTCCTTTGCGTCGCGCAGGCCGGTGATCGCCTGGCGCACGCCCTTGGCGCGGCACGAGCCCTGGATCGCGGCGAACTTGGCGATGGCCTCGATGCGCACGCGCAGCTCTTCGTCCAGCAGAGACAGGGTGATGCTGGTGGCCAGCTCGCCCGGCAGGGTGGCGACGGGGAAGTTGGGCTCGGTGATGTTTAGGTCGATGAAGCTGAAGGTCGACTGCAGGAAGGTCTTGATCTGGCCCAGCGTGCCCAGCGACGGCTCGCGCGGGGTGTCATAGATCGTCGCCCCCAGACGGCCCTGCATGGCCAACGGGAAACGCGACAGCCGGCGCTTGTAGGCTTCCAGCGACGAGGGATTGGTCAGGTTCCAGAAGCTGAAGGGCAGGAACAGCACCGCCGCCTCGTCACCGCCCTGACCGGTGGACAGGCGGGCGAAGGCGGCGTGGGCGTCGTTCAGGCAGGTCAGGTCGCGGGCCAGCAGGGCGGCGTCGTCGGCGGGACGCGCTCGGTTCAGATCGACACGCAGGCCGATCGCGGCCCCGACGAACGACTCCGACGGCGGATGATAGACCCCCCACCAGCCGGTGGCGGCGGGCGGCGGCGGCTTTACGGCCGGAGCGATGGGGGGCGCCGGGGGCTTGGCGGCGTTCTCGACGGCGGGCGCGGGGCTGGTCGCCCCAAAGGCGGGCGGGATCGGCCCGGCGGTCGCGGCGACCTCAGCCTCGGTCGCGGCCGGGGCGCTGGGCACGGCGCGGATCTCTTCGGCGGTAATCACCTGCACGTGGCCGGGCGGGCCGGCATAGCCGCGGCCGGCGATCAACCCCGCTAGCGCGGCCTGGGACAGGCTGGCGAACTGCAGGACGGCGCTCTCGTCACCCTCGAAGGTCAGCAGGCACACCTGGCCCGCCCCCTTTTCGGAATGGGGTCGGCGGGGGAAAAGGCCCGCTTCCAGTTCGACGGCGAGGGCCTGCATTTCGACCGGATCCAGGCGCTCGGCCCGGCTGTCGGCCAGCACGAAGGCCAGGGGCGCCACGGCGCCATAGCGGCGTGGGGCCTTCCAGCAGTGCTTCAGATACAGGTCCGCGGCGGCCTGCACCTGGGGGGCCGGCGTCGGGCGACCCGTCTCGGGGTCCCCAATCGCGACCAGAATTCTCAAGCAAGCAATAGCCGTCATGGCACCGCAACATACATACGAAGGCTTGGCGAATTCTTTACAAGAACTTGGATAACGCCATCTCAACCTCAAAAATCGACGTTATCCGTCAACCGTGACCATTGGACGCGGCCCGCCGTGGGTCAGGTCAGTTGACGCCGCGCGGCCTCCAGCGCCGCCTCGGCCCGCGAATTGATGCCCAGCCGGCGATAGATGGTCTTCACATAGCCCGACAGGGTCGAGGGGCTGAGACCCAGAACCTCCGCGGCCTCGTTGACGGTCAGGCCCCGGCCGACCAGGCGCAGCACGTCGGTCTCGCGCGGGGTCAGGACGACGGCCTCGCCCTGGTCGGCGGTCATGAAGGCGGCGCGCAGCCGGAAGTGCTCAAGGATCTTGCGGGCCATGGCCGGCGAGATCGGCGGCTCGTCCACCGCCAGGCCGCGCAGCCGCTCAACCAGGCTGTGGGCGTCCCTGTCCTTCAGCAGATAGCCCTGGGCGCCCGCCGCCATGGCCCGCATCAGGTTGTCGTCGTCGTCATAGATGGTAGCGACCACCACGGTGACGCCCGGCGCCGCCCGCAACAGTTCGCGGATGAAGTCGGCGCCGGAGCCGTCCGGCAGGCCCAGATCGACCAGGGCCAGCGAGCGCAGTCCCGGCCGCGCCAGGGCGGCGACATGGCCGCGCGCGGCGGCGAGCGTGGCGGCGGTGACGATCTCGACTTCGCCGAACGCCTGGAGCACCACCTCGCGCAGCCAGGCGCAGGTGTCGGGCAGGTCCTCGACGATGAGCACCTGATCGTAGAGCGACGCGACGCCGCCAAGGGTAGCTTGAGCTTCCACGTCCCCAACCTAACCCATCGCCGCCGCGACGCCAGACGGCGGACGGCCCCCTGTTTGGGGGGTAGAGGCCGGCCCCCACCGCGCCCATCCTGCCGGGACGATGTCGGAGGGGCGTCGCTCAGGGGAATCCGGTCATGAACGAACTAGCCTATCTGTCCGGCCTGCTGGTGCTGGTGGCGTGTTTCGTGATGGTGATCCACGCTCTGTTGAAGGACTGACGGCGGCCGCGTCAGGCCGCCGGGCGACTGGGCGTCACCTAGCACCTTCCCCCCACACTTCCATTCATCCCGACGCAAGTCGGGACCCAAGCCGAGTCGGCTCAAGGGTTCACGGCTGTCCCGTTCGCAAGCCTCAATCCGGATAGAGCGCTTGGGTCCCGACTTTCGTCGGGATGAAGAGAATTAAAGGGGGGAAGATCCAAGAACGGGGACCTCCCATCAAACACAAAAAAGCGCGGCGAACCGAAGTTCGCCGCGCATTTCCCTGCGTCGAAAGACGTCCCGCTAGCGCTGGACGGCCATCGCCGAGGAAATCCAACCGCGATTGCCCTGCTCGTCATCGACCTCGATCCACACGCCGTTGCGCTGGCCGGTCGGATAGACGGCGGTTCCGGCGGTCATGGCCCGCACAACGGCCGCGCTGGGCGAGGCGGTAGCCTTCAAGCCGACATCGCCCTTCAAGCTCAGGCTGGACGGCGCGGCGGCCGGGACGGTCCGCGTCGAGACCGTCGTGACCGTGGCCTGGGTCCCACAAGCCTTGCCCTGATAGACGCCGTTCATGATCGCGCGGCGCTGCTGGGCGATGGCGATCTGTTCGCCTTCGCGGGCGACCTTGGCCTCGGCGCTGGCCCGGGCGGCGCTGACCGCGGCATTGGCGAACATTCCGAGGCCCGGCATGCGGGCCAGGGCTCCGCTGCGCATCGCGGCGTTGAGGCCCAGGGCGGCGCCGCTCTGCGCCATGCGGGACTGACCCTCGGCGCCGGAGATGGCGGTGTTGGAGGCGCCCATCATCTGGTCCATGCGGGCGACCTCGGCCTGCAGTTGCTCGCAGCTTAGCTGGGCGTCGCCGGCCTGGCTGACCTGCAGCGCCTGGGCTTGGGCCGAGCCCTGCGCGGCGGCGGCCAGGGCGAGGCCCGCGAGTATCGCCGTCAAGGGCGTGGTGATGGACTTGGTCATTGAAACATTCTCCCCACGGCGTCCCGACGCCGTTCCTGCCCGTGGTTGTTGAAGATCGGGGCGTGGGCCGCGACCCCCTCTTCAGGGGGATGACCGCTCCAGGCCGCGCCGCGCGGGGGCGCCGCGACGCTCGCCGAACGCCCGGATCGACGCAGATGAACGCCAAGGCCATGCTTTCCTTCGACAAAGCCGCCGTGACGTGGAAACTGGCGGGAGTCCCCGTCGGCTTCGAGTTCAGTCCCCGTGCTCACCCTAACGCCATGATCGACACCTCAGCCCCCCAGGCCAAGTCTCCGTCCCAGGGGCTCGCGCGGCCGAACGCCGTGCGCGGCGTGCGGGCGCCGGCCAGCCGGATCCTGCTGCTGGGTCATGTGGCGGCGCTGCTGGCGCTGCTCGTCGTCTGGTCCGCTTTGCAGATGCCCGCCGCCGGCCTGAGGGTGGTCCCCGCCCGCGACCAGGTCGCCCTGATCGGACCGGACCGCCAGGTGCTGGCCGTGCTGTCGCCCGGCGCGACGATCACCCTGACCGGGTCGAGGGGCGTCGTCACCGATCGGGCCGAGGGCTTCCTGCAGGACTATGCGCCGGTCGGCGATCCGGCCGCGATCGCCCGCTGGTACGCCGACCGCACGCGGCTGACCGCGATGATCGCCGAGGGACCGGTTCGGGCCCGCTATGCCGCCGAAGGCCGCGTCCAGACCCTGAGCCTGTCGGCCCGTCCCCGGGCGCTGTCGGACCTGTCTCTCGACGTCTGGATGCTGCTAAGCGGCGGGCTGGCGGTGTTCGTGGTCGGAGTGTGGATCTGGGCCCTGCGGCCGCGCGACTGGGCGCCCCGGATGCTGGCCTTGGCCGCGTTCGGCATCCTGGTCACGGCCTTCAGCGGCGCGCTGTTCGACGCCAAGGAACTGACCGCCGACGGCCGCCTGCTGTTGACGCTGAACGCCCTGAACCTGATCGGCAGCAGCCTGTGCTCGGCGGCGACGGTGGCGCAGTTTCTGTTCTTTCCGACCCGGTTGGCCCGACCGTTCTGGCTGGTTCCGGCTGGCCTGGCCGCCATCGCCTGGGGCCTGGCCGGGGGACTGGGGTGGCTTCCGGCCAGCGTCTATTACGCCGGCCTGCTGGCGCACCTGCCGGTGCTGGCCGCCCTGCTGGTCCTGCAATGGCGGCGGGTGGAGCACCGGCCGCTGGATCGCGGGGTCCTGCGCTGGATCGGACTTATCACCCTGTGCGGCTCTGGCCTGCTGGTGGTGATGATGGCCGCGCCCAAGCTGCTGGGCGGCCCCTCGGCGGCCAGCGACGGCTTCGCCTTTGTGCCGTTGATCTTCGTCTATGGCGGCATGGCCCTGGCGGTGGGGCGCTACCGCCTGTTCGACCTCGACCTCTGGGCCTATCGCATCGTCATCGGCGCCCTGACCGCCCTGGCCCTGCTGGCCCTGGACGCCCTGCTGGTCATGGCCCTGCATGTCGAGGGCGGCGCGGCGCTGGGCGTGTCGATCGTGGTGGTGGCCCTGGTCTATTTGCCGCTACGGGCTTGGGTGTGGAAGCGGTTGGCCGGACGGGCGGCGATCAGCGATGACGCCCTGTTCGAACTGGCCGCGTCGGTGGCCTTCAAGCCCGACGCCGCCGAGCGTCGCGCCGACTGGACCGCCCTGCTGCGACGGATGTTCGATCCCCTGGAGGTCAGCTTCAGCGACCTCTCGCCGAGCGCCCCGGCTTTGCTGGAGGACGGCTTGGCCCTGGTGGTGCCGGCCGCGGCGGGCGAGGCGGCGACCACCCTGCGCTATCCGTTCCAGGGGCGGCGGCTGTTCACCGCCACCGACACCCGGCTGGTCGCCCAGCTGGTCCTGTTGATGGGCAAGGCCGAGGCCGCCCGCGACTCCTATGCGCGCGGCGTGCTGGAGGAGCGCGAGCGGATCGCCCGCGACCTGCACGACGACGTCAGCGCCCGGCTGCTGACCAGCCTGCACCGCGAGGACGTTCGCGAAGTGCGACGCGACGTCCGCGACGCCATGGCCGACATCCGCGTCATCCTCAGTGGCCTGTCTGGCGACCAAGTCGAGCTGAACCAGATCCTCGCCGATCTGCGCCACGAAACCGCCGAGCGGCTGAAGGCGGCGGGCATCGCCTTAGTGTGGCCCATCACCTTGACGGGCGTCGAGCGCCGGGTGCTGGACTACGCCCTCTACAAGACCCTGATCTCGGCGATCCGCGAGATCGTCACCAACACCATCAAGCACGCCCGCGCCACGCGGTTGTCGGTCGAGGTCCGCGAGGAGGTGAGCGCGCTGCGGGTCGTGTTGTCCGACGACGGCTGCGCTGTCGCCGATGCGGCGCACGCCACCGGCGGAGGGCACGGGTTGAAGAACATCCGTTTCCGGCTGGAGCGGATCGGCGGGACGCTGGTGTTCGAAGGCGCCGCGACCGGAGCGCGAACGGAGCTGGTGCTGCCGCTTTAACCCCCTAAACAAAACTCTCCTGCAGCCGGTAATCCAGCCGCTGCTTGACCCCCGGCCAGTCGGCGTCGGTGATCGAGAACACGGCGGTGTCGCGCACGTGGCCGGTCCAGGTGATCTTGTGGTTGCGCAGCACGCCGTCCTTGTCGGCGCCCAGCTTCTCGACCGCCGCCCGGCTGCGCGAATTGCGAACGTCGATCATGAACTCCACCCGGATCGCCCCGGCGTCAAAGGCGTGGCCCAGCAGCAGCCGCTTGGACTCCGGATTGATCGGCCCCGAGCGGGCGTCGGGATGCAGGAAGGTCGAGCCGACCTCCAGGCCCTTGTGCAGCTTGCGGATGTTCAGATAGCTCGATGTGCCGACCACCTTGTTGTCGCTCAGCCGGCGGATGGCGAAGCCGATCCGCTCGCCGCGCTCGGTCTCGCCCTTCAACGCGCCCCACCAGTCGGCGAAGCCGTCGCCGCAGCCGTTGGTCGACATGATCTCCCAGCTGTCGGGATCGCAGTCGATCGCCCCCTTCAGCTCGGACCGCAGTTCGCCAGGCAGTTGGGGGGTGATCGGTTCCAGCCGAACGTAGCGGCCTTCGAGGGGACGAATCTGGATGTTCATGGTCGTGACTTTGCGGGGCCGCGCGACGATCAGCAACCCTGGCCGCCACTCCGCTTGCCGTCGGCCTCCGTTCAAGCTAGAAATCGTTCAAACAACTGTTTGACGGCCATAAGAACGGGATCGGGAACGCCATGGATTTCGAAATCTCCGCCACCCAGCGCGGTTTCCTCGACCGCGTCACCGCGTTCATGGACGAGCACATCAAGCCGGCCGTCCCGGTCTACGAGTCGGAGATGAACGTGCTCGGGGCCGAGCGCTGGAAGGTGGTGCAGGTCGTCGAGGAACTGAAGGCCAAGGCCAAGGCCGCCGGCCTGTGGAACTTCTTCATGCCGCCCCACAGCGGCCAGGTGCATGTGGACGACACGTTCCAGTTCGAGGGCGTCCAGCTGACCAACCTCGAATACAGCCTGATCGCCGAACAGCTGGGCAAGATCGGTTTCGCCTCCGAGGTGTTCAACTGCTCGGCGCCCGACACCGGCAATATGGAAGTGCTGATGCGCTATGGCACGCTGGAGCAGAAGGAGCGCTGGCTGCGCCCGCTGATGAACGGCGAGATCCGAAGCGCCTTCCTGATGACCGAGCCGGAAGTCGCCAGCTCCGACGCCACCAATATCGAGACCCGCATCGAGCGCGACGGCGACGACTATGTGATCAACGGCCGCAAGTGGTGGAGCTCGGGCGTCGGCGATCCGCGCTGCAAGGTCGCGATCGTCATGGGCAAGACCGACCCCGACAACGCCAGCCGCCACCAGCAGCAGAGCCAGATCCTGGTGCCGATGGACAGCCCCGGCATCGAGATCGTCCGTATGCTGCCGGTGTTCGGCTATGACGACGCCCCGCACGGCCACGCCGAGGTGATCCTCAAGAACGTGCGGGTGCCGGTCATCGACGGCCTGTTGCTGGGCGAGGGCCGCGGCTTCGAGATCGCGCAAGGCCGCCTTGGCCCCGGCCGCATCCACCACTGCATGCGCACCATCGGCACGGCCGAGGTGGCGCTGGAGAAGATGTGCAAGCGCCTGATGAGCCGCAAGGCGTTCGGCAAGTACATCTCCGATCAGTCGGTCTGGGAAGAGCGCATCGCCGAGGCCCGCATCAATATCGAGATGTGCCGCCTGCTGTGCCTGAAGGCCGCCGACATGATGGACAAGGCCGGCAACAAGTCGGCGCGTCTGGAGATCGCGATGATCAAGGTCGCGGCGCCGCGCCTGGCCCTGAAGATCATCGACGACGCCATCCAGGCCCACGGCGGCGGCGGGGTCACCACCGACTTCGGCCTGGCCAAGGCCTATGCCGGCATCCGCACCCTGCGCCTGGCCGACGGCCCGGACGAGGTCCACGAACGCACCATCGCCCGGATGGAATACGGCAAGTACGGGGATCTCGCCTACCAGCAGAAGGTCGAGCGGGAAGCCGCGCGGCAGGTGCCGGGGATTCGCTGATCTGAGCGCCGAGCGCTGAACGACGAAGGCCTCCCGGCGCAAACCGGGAGGCCTTTTTCTTTCCGCGGTGCAAGACCCCCTAAAGCCCTCCGGACCACCTCCCCCAGAGGGCGAGGGTCTAGGCCGAGCAGGTGCTGCTCCTCAGGGGGAGCTGTCGCGAAGCGACTGAGGGGGTCTTGCCCGCCGGCCAGTCCTCCCACAACCGGGGCGGCAGGTCGAGCGCCTGACGACCTCGTCCGAAAACCGCGAGACCGCGCGGCGCCACGGTCTATGATCGTCGCCATGGATCTCGACCCCGACGCCTGTTACCGCGCCATCCAGACCCGCGACGCCGGTTTCGACGGCCGACTGTTCGTGGCGGTGCGGACGACGGGCGTCTATTGCCGGCCGGTGTGCCCGGCCCGTTGCCCCAAGCGCGAGAACGTCAGCTTCCACGCCACCGCCGCCTCGGCACAGGAGGCCGGCTATCGCGCCTGCCTGCGCTGCCGGCCCGAGACCTCGCCGCAGTTGGGGGCGTGGAACGGGGCGTCCAACACCGTGTCGCGCGCGCTGGCGCTGATCGAGGCTGGAGCGCTCGACGCCCCCCGTGAGGATGGGGCCGGCGTCGAGACCTTGGCCGGACGGGTCGGCGTCGGCGGCCGGCAACTGCGGCGGCTGTTTCTGCAGCACCTGGGCGCGACGCCGGTCGGCGTGGCCCAGACCCGGAGGGTGCTGCTGGCCAAGCAGCTGATCCACGAGACCGACCTGCCGATGGGCGAAGTGGCCCTGGCCGCCGGCTTTGGCAGCGTGCGCCGCTTCAACGAGACCTTCCAGCAGCTCTATGACTGTCCGCCCGCCGCCCTGCGCCGTCGCAAGGCCCTGCCCTCTTCCCCAGGACATGGACCGGCCAATGACGCCATCGTCCTGAGCCTGCGCTATCGGCCGCCCTATGACTGGGACGCCATGCTGGCCTTCCTGGCGATGCGGGCCATCCCAGGGGTCGAGATCGTGCGCGACGGCGTCTATCGCCGGGCCATCGCCCTGGACGGGGCCGCCGGGACCATCGCCGTGCGGCCGATCGGCGACGACCGGCTGAGCGTGGCGGTGCGGTTTCCCAAGCCCTCGGCCCTGCCCCGCATCCTGGCGCGGGTCCGCGGGGTGTTCGACCTGTCGGCCGACCCGGTGGGGATCGGCGAGGCGCTGTCGCAGGATCCCGGCCTGGCCCCGATGGTCGCCGCCCGGCCCGGCCTGCGGGTGCCTGGGGCCTGGGACGGGTTCGAGCTGGCGGTCCGCGCCATCCTCGGTCAGCAGATCACCGTCGTCGCCGCGCGAAAGCTGGCGGGAGACCTGGTGGCGGCCCACGGCGCCCCCTTGGCCGCGCCCTGGGCCGAGCCCGGCCTGACCCACACCTTCCCGTCGGCCGCTCTGCTCGCGACTGCCGACCTGTCCGGCATGAAGATGCCCGGCGCCCGCATCCGCTGCCTGTCGGCCATGGCCCAGGCGATCGTCGAGGACCCCAATCTGCTGTCGCCGACTGCGGGCCTGGAGGAAACGGTCAAGCGGCTGCGCGCCCTGCCCGGCATCGGCGAATGGACGGCGCAGTACATCGCCATGCGCCAGCTTCGCGAGCCAGACGCCTTCCCCGCCGCCGACGTGGCCTTGATGCGCGCCCTGACAGGCGCCGACGGCGTTCGTCCGACGGCGGAACAGCTGCTGGCCCGGGCCGAGGCCTGGCGGCCTTGGCGGGCCTATGCCGCCCTGCACCTGTGGGCCTCGCTCGCCGATCAAAGCGCGCCGCCGGTCCGGCCGCTGGCGCGCAGGATGCGCTGACCGATCCCGCGACGACCTTGCCGCGCGCTCTGATGGGGACAGGCCCATGGGCCTGTCCCCAACCGCGCAACCCCCCTAAGATGTCCTCGCTGCTCGCCCCCCAGGACCCCCATGCCGCTTTCGCTGCCGACCTCCACCTCCGTGCGCGGGCTAAGCTGGCTGCGGCGACGGATACGGTCCAGCGAGTTGTGGCTGATCGCGGTGGCCACCCTGATCGGGGCCGGGGCGGGGGCGCTGGCCGTGCTGCAGGCCAGGGTCGCTCACGGCCTACAGGTCATGCTGTTCGCGATCAATATCGACGAGCGGCTCAGCGCCCAGAGCGTCATCGCCCCTTGGCGGACCCTGGCCCTGCCGTTTGGCGGCCTGGTGTTGGGCCTCGCCACCTGGGCCTGGCTGAAATACCGACCCCGCCCGGCCGTTGACCCGGTGGAGGCCAACGCCCTGCACGGCGGGCGGCTATCGATCAAGGATAGCGCCTTCATCTGCGGACAGACGATGCTGTCGAACGGCGTGGGCGCCTCGGTCGGGCTGGAGGCCGCCTACGCCCAGGCGGGCGCGGCCATTGCCTCGTTCGTTGGCCAGAGGCTCAACCTGCGCCGGGCCGACATGCGCACCCTGGTCGGGGCCGGGGCCGGCGCGGCCATCGCCGCCGCCTTCGGGGCCCCGCTCACCGGAGCCTTCTACGCCTTCGAGATCGTCATCGGCGCCTATACCGTCGCCAACCTGGCGCCCGTCGTCGCCGCCACCTTGGCCGCGACCCTGGTCGCGGAGCGGATGGGCGGCCTGCCCTATCTGCTGAAGACCACCACCCCGGCCGTGCAATCGTGGTTCGACTACGGCCTCTACGCCCTGCTGGGCGTGGTCTGCGCCGCCGCCGGCATCGGGCTGATGCGGCTGGTGGCCTCGGCCGACAAGCTGGTGGCCCGCTCGCCGATCCCCAAGACCTTCCGCCCGGCGGTCGGCGGCCTGGCCCTGGCCGCCATGGCCCTGGTCACGCCGCAGATCCTGTCGGCCGGCCACGGCGCGCTGCACGTCAACCTCACCGCCGCCCTGGGCCTGAAGATGCTGGTCCTGTTGCTGATCATGAAGGCCCTGGCCTCGGTGGTGTCGCTGAGCTTCGGCTTCCGGGGCGGGCTATTCTTCGCCTCGCTGTTCCTGGGCACGCTGATCGGCCAGGTCTTCGCGGCCCTGACGGTGTTCGTGCCCTGGCTGCCCTCGCTGGACCCGACGGTGGCGGCGCTGGTCGGCCTTGGCGCCCTGGGCGTGGCCGTGGTCGGCGGGCCCTTCACCATGTCTTTCCTGGTGCTGGAGGCGACCGGCGACTTCACCGTGGCCGCCGCCGCCCTGGTGGCCTCGCTGATCGCCAGCGCCCTGGTGCGCGAGACCTTCGGCTACTCGTTCTCGACCTGGCGTCTGCACCTGCGCGGCGAGACCATCCGCAGCGCTCACGACGTCAGCTGGATGCAGCCCCTGACCGCTGGTCGGATGATGCGCAAGGACGCCAAGACCATCGCCGCCAGCGCCACCCTGGCCGAGTTTCGCCGCCGCTATCCGCTGGGCTCGACCAAGCGGGTGGTGATCCTCGACGAGGCCGGCGCCTATGCCGGCATCATCCGCACCGCCCTGGCCTATGCCAACCCCGACGATGGCGACCAGGCCGTCGCCTCCCTGGCCGACTATGCCGACACCGCCCTACTGCCCGGCCAGTCGATCAAGGACGTCATGCGCGCCTTCGACCACACCCAGGCCGACGAACTGGCCGTGGTCGACGCCGACCACGCGGTGATCGGCATCCTGTCCGAGGCCCATGCCACGCGGCGCTATGCCGAGGAGCTGGACAAGGCGCGGCGGGAGCTGACGGGGGAGAGCTAGGGCAGACGTCGCGCCGGGAGCGGTCAGGTTCCGGGCGGGTGACGACTCAGAGCTCCAGGGCCGCAGCGTGCATCAGGTCTGACAGCCTGGCGATCGACGGATGCGGCGCGGGTCCGACCCTGCGGACATAGGCCACCTGCGGCACAGCGGGCAGGCCGGCCTCGATGGGCGGCGTGCGCGGCCGAAACAGCGCCGTGCGGCAGGTGACGGCCAGACCCGCCTCGACCGCCGCGCGCAGGGCCGACAGGCTGGGTGTCTCCAGGGCGACGCGATAGGGCCGGCCGTCGCGCTCCAGCGCCGCCAAGGCCGCGTCGCGAAACCGGCACGGCGGCTCCAGGATCGCCAGAGGCAGTATCGGTCGCTCAAGCAACGCCGCATCGCCGTGCCAGACCATGGGCGCCACCCGGACAGCGGCGTTGTCGTCCGGCGCGCCCATGCACAGCACCACGTCCAGCCGGTCGCCGCTCAGCAGGTCCAGCAGGTCGGGCGAGCCGGCCACCCGCACGTGGAGCTGAACCTCGGGATTGAGCTGGGTGAAGCGGGCCAGCACGCCCGATAGCAGGGTCTCGGCGAAGTCCTGCACCAACCCCACCCGCACCGGCCCGATCAGAGCGTCGCCGGTCAGGGCCACCACGGCCTTGTCATTGAGGTCGAGGATCTCGCGAGCGTGGACCAGCAGGGCGTGGCCGGCCGGCGTGAGGACCAGGCGGCGGCCGTCGCGGTGGAACAGCGGGGTCAGCACCGTCTCCTCCAGCCGCTTCATCTGCAGGCTGAGGGCCGACTGGGTGACGAACACCCGCTCGGTGGCCTTCAGCATCGAGCCGGAGTCGACGATCGCGACGAAGCTGCGCAGCAATTCGGTGGGCAGGTTGGTGGGCATCGGCAGCGCCCCTTCTGAGCGGTCTATGAGAAACTCTGATATGGCCCCTGAGGATAAGTCTATTGATCCAGTAGGGATTAAACGCCTTTCTCTGTGAGGCAAAGGCGCTTGCGCCGCAACGGTTCACGGGACAGCGCATCCTCAATGTCTTTGGCGGTCACCCCTAGAATTTCTCAAGCGTCGCCATGGGTTCGGCCGCGCTGGTCCAGCGCCCGCTGGCTGTCGCCGGTGGCGCTGCTGCTGCTGTGGGAAGCGGGTTCGCGCGGCGGGGTGATCCCGCAACGCATCCTGGCGGCGCCCTCTATTGTGGCCAAGACCTTCTGGTCGATGACCGTCTCGGGCGAGCTTCTGGGCAATCTGGCGGTCTCACTGGGGCGGGCCGCCACTGGCCTGGTCATCGCCCTGGTCATCGCCGTGGCCCTGGGCCTGGTGTCGGGCCTGTCACGCTGGGGCGAGACGCTGGTCGATCCGCTGATGCAGATCAAGCGCACCCTGCCGGTCGTCGCCCTGACCCCGCTGTTCATCGTCTGGTTCGGGATCGGCGAGACGCCGAAGATCGCCCTGATCGCCACGGCGGCGGTATTCCCGCTCTATCTGAACCTGTTCGCCGGCATCCGCGGCGTCGATGTGCGGCTGGTCGAGGCGGCCCGCAGTTTCGGCCTGCGCGGCCGGGCGCTGATCCTCGAGGTCATCCTGCCCGGCGCCCTGCCGTCGTTCTTCATCGGCCTGCGCTATTCTCTGAGCATCAGCGTGATCATGCTGGTCATCGCCGAGCAGATCAACGCCCAGGCGGGCCTGGGCCACCTGATCAATAACGCCCGCGACTTCATGCGCACCGACATCATCGTCGTCTGCCTGGTCGTCTACGCCCTGCTCGGCCTCTCCGCCGACGCCCTCGTCCGCACGCTGGAGCGCAAGGCGCTGGCGTGGCGTCCCAGCCTCGTGGAGCAATGACCATGGCCCAGCCTCGCGCTCGCAACCACACGTTCACGCCCGTCGATGTCGCCACGCCTCCCACCGTCCGCCTGAAAGGTTTCACCCGCCGGTTCGGCGACAATGTGGTGATCGACGGCCTGGACCTGACCATCGCCCCCGGTGAGTTCGTCGCCCTGCTCGGGGCCAGCGGCTCGGGCAAGACCACCCTGCTGCGCACCCTGGCCGGCCTCGACCCGGTCGGCGGTCAGGACGTCACCACACCCGCCGCGCGCGCCGTGGTGTTCCAGGACGCCCGCCTGCTGCCGTGGAAGCGCGTCTGGCGCAACATAGCCCTGGGCCTGAAGGGCGCCCCCAATGAGCAAAGTGTCCGGGCTCGCGCCGAGGCCGCCCTGACAGAGGTCGGCCTTGGCCATCGCCTCGACGTCTGGCCCTCGACCCTGTCCGGCGGCGAGGCCCAGCGCGCCTCCCTGGCCCGCGCCCTCGTCCGCGAGCCGGCCCTGCTGTTGCTTGACGAGCCCTTCGCCTCGCTGGACGCCCTGACGCGACTGAAGATGCATGACCTGGTGCTGACGCTGTGGCGCGAGCACAGGCCGTCGGTGCTGCTGGTCACCCACGATGTCGATGAGGCCATCGCCTTGGCCGATCGGGTGCTGGTGCTGGACAAGGGCCGGATCGCCGCCGAAGAGCGCATTGGCCTGGAGCGCCCGCGCCAGCCCGACGCCCGCTTCCACGCCATTCGTCGCCGACTGCTGGGACACCTGGGCGTCGATGCGCCGGCTCCGCAGCCGGCTCCGGCCCTAGTGGCCTTCCCGACCGGTGAGGTGGTGCTATGACCGCTTCCGCCCTGCGTCGGGAGCCGGCCCCGCGCCTGCCCGACCTCGACGCGATCCTGCCCGGCCTGACCGCCGCGTTCGCCGCCACCGCCGGCCAGCACGACCGCGAGGCCAGCTTCCCGTTCGCCAATTTCGCGGCCCTGCGCGACGCGGGCCTGCTGGCCCTGACCGCTCCGGCCCGCCTGGGCGGCCTGGAGGCCGACCTGCCCATCGCCCTGAAAGTGGTCTCAGCCGTCGCCCGGGGCGAGCCGGCCACGGCGCTGGTTCTGGTCATGCAGTACCTGTTCCACGCCTCGGTCGAGGGCCGCTCCGGCTGGCCCGAGCACCTCAAGCAGCGGGTAATCGGCGAGGCTATCGACAAGGGCGCCCTGATCAACGCCTTGCGGGTCGAGCCTGACCTGGGCACCCCGGCGCGCGGCGGACTGCCCGGTACGATCGCTCGTCGCACGCCCGAGGGCTGGCGGATCAGCGGCCGCAAGATCTATTCCACCGGCTCCACCGCCCTGACCTGGTTCGTGGTCTGGGCGCGCTCGGACGACGCGGATCCCCTGGTCGGCGGCTGGCTGGTCCGCACCGACACGCCTGGCGTGGTCATCGAGGCGACCTGGGATCACCTGGGCCTGCGGGCCAGCGCCAGCCATGACGTGATCTTCGAGAACGTGCTCGTGCCCCTCGACCACGCCCTGGACCCGCGGCCGGTCGGATCGCCGTCGCAGTATCCCGCCAGTTTCGCGACCTGGTCGGCGGTGCTGACCGCCGCGATCTATGACGCCCAGGCCCGCGCCGCCCGCGACTGGCTGGTCGCGTTCCTGGCCAACCGCAAGCCCGCCAACCTGGGCGCGGCGCTCTCCACCCTGCCGCGCTTCCAGGAGGCGGTCGGTGATATCGACGGCCTGCTGCTGTCCAACCGCGTGCTGCTCGACACGGCCGCACGGGGCGAGGTCGGCGGGGTCGAGGCCGGGCTGGTCAAGCACCTCGTCACCGAGAACGCCATCGCCGTGGTCGAGAAGGCCCTCAAGCTGACCGGCAATCCGGGCCTGACCCGCCACAACGACCTCGAACGCCATCACCGCGACGTGCTGTGCGGCCGGGTCCACACCCCACAGTCCGACGTCGTGCTGACCAGCGCCGGCAAGGCGGCCTTCGCGACGTACGAGGCCGCGCGATGAGCCGCCTGGTCGTCGCCAGCCAACTGCCCGAGCTGTTCAACAGCGTCTTCGCCCAGCATGTCGTCGACGCCGAGATCATCGCCGTGCCGCCCGGCCTGCACGCGCCCTTGCCAAACGACGCCAAGGTCCTGGTCGCCGCGCCGTTCCGAAAGGCCGGAGGGGTCTTGCCGGCCGAGCCCCCCAAGGGCTGGCCGTTCGACGTCGAGTGGGTGCAGCTGGTCTCGGTCGGCATCGACTTCTATCCCGACTGGCTGTTCGACGGCCCGGTGGTCACCTCGGCGCGCGGCTCTTCCGCCGTCGCGCTTGCCGAGTTCGCCCTGGCCGCCATCCTGGCCGAGGCCAAGCGCTTGCCGGAAATCTGGATCGACAAGGCCGAGCGCTGGGCGCCCCAGCCGCTGAAGCTGATCTCGGGCGCCACCCTGGGCCTCGTCGGTTTCGGGGCGATCGGCGAGGCCTTGGGGCCGCGCGCCCAGGCCCTGGGCCTGAACATCATCGCCACCCGCCGCTCGGACAAGCCGATCCCGACCCCCGGCGTCGAGCGGGTGGCGGACTTGAAGACCCTGTTCGCCCGCAGCGACCACGTGGTGCTGGCCGCCCCCGCCACGCCCGAGACCCGCAAGCTGATAGGTCGCGACGTGCTGGCCGCCGCCAAGCCGGGCCTGCACCTGATCAACATCGCCCGCGGCGCCCTGATCGACGACGACGCCCTGCTGGAAGCCCTGGACGACGGCCGCGTGACCCGCGCCAGCCTGGATGTCACCCATCCCGAACCGCTGGGCGAGGGCCATCCCTTCTACAGCCATCCCAAGGTCCGGCTGTCGCCGCACACCTCGGTCCACACTCCCGACACCCGCATCAACCTGGCGACCCGGTTCGCCGAGAACCTGGCCCGCTTCCGGTCCGGCGCGCCCCTGGCCGACGTCGTCGACCTGTCGCGCGGCTACTGAAGGACAATTGTCATGACCGCCGTCAGCCCCGCCCGGGCCTTCCGGACCGAGGGTCCCCACCCCGCCAAGATCGAGACCGTGCTGCCGGAGTTCGGCTCCAAGATCCTGCCGGTCCAGCCCACCCACGAGCAGGAGCGGCTCTATCGCAAGCAGCGCCTGGCCGCCTCTTACCGGCTGTTCGGCCGCCAGGGCTTCGACATGGGCGGGGCCGGCCACATCACCGCCCGCGACCCCGAACTGACCGACCATTTCTGGGTCAATCCGTTCGGCGTGCACTTCTCGCGGATCAAGGTCTCGGACCTGATGCTGGTCAGCCATGCCGGCGAGGTCGTGCAGCCGCCCGCCAAGGTCCCGCCCCGCCTGAACCGCGCCGCCTTCGCCATCCATTCCCAGTTGCACGAGGCCCGGCCCGACGTGGTCGCCGCCGCCCATTCGCACTCGCTATACGGCAAGGCCTGGTCGGCGCTCGGGCGACTGCTCGATCCCCTGACCCAGGACTCGGCGGCCTTCTATGACGACCACGCCCTGTTCGAGGAATTTTCCGGCGTGGTGCTCGACGCCAGCGAAGGCCAGAAGATCGCCCGCGCCTTGGGTCCTCGCAAGGCGGTGATCCTGCAGAACCACGGCATTTTGACCGTCGGCCAGTCGGTCGAGGCGGCCGTCTGGCGCTATCTGGCTCTGGAAAACGCCTGCCAGACCCAGCTGCTGGCCGAGGCCGCCGGCCAGACCAAGCCCATGTCGCCCGAGGTCGCCCGTCACACCGCCGGCCAGGTCGGCAGCGAGGCCGGGGGCTTTTGGGCCTTCCAGCCCTATTGGGACGTGATCACCGAAGAAGAACCGGACCTGTTCGACTGATGATCCTGTCTCGTCGTCACCTGTTGGCGGGCGGCCTCCCCGTCGCTGGTTTGGCCGTCGCTGGTTTGGCCGTCGCCGGCCTCTCCACGCTCGCCGCCTGCTCGCCCGCCAAGCCGGCCGGCCCCCGGTCGCTGAGCGACCTGACCCTGCGCGCCGCCACCTATCGCGGCAATCCGGAGGCCTTCTTCAAGGAGGCAGGCGTCGCCGATGCGCCCTACAAGATCGCCCGCTCCGAGTTCGCCAGCGGCAACCTGATCGTCGAGGCAATCAACGCCGGGGCGCTCGACATCGGCGGCATGAGCGAGATCCCGCCGATCTTCATCGCTGGCGCGCCCGGCAATCAGGTCCGCATCGTCGCTGTGCTGCAGGGCGACGTGAACAACCAGGTCGTGCTGGTGCCCTCAGGCAACAAGGCCCAGGCCTTCGCCGACCTGAAGGGCCAGCGCATTGGCTATGTGAAGGCCACCACCTCGCACTACATCCTCTTGCGCTTGCTCGAGGAAGCCGGCCTGAAATGGACCGACATCAAGCCCGTGGCCCTGTCGCCGCAGGACGGTCTGGCCGCCTTCTCCAGCGGCGCGATCGACGCCTGGGTGATCTATGGCGTCATGGTCCAGCAGGCCCGGCAGGCCGGGGCGCGGGTGTTGCGCACGGCGCTGGGCATCTTGTCGGGCAATTATCTGGTCGCCGCCGCCAAATCGGCCCTGGACGACGACCTCAAGCGCCAGGCCTTGGGCGACTATCTGCGGCGCTACGCCAAGATCGCCGACTGGATCAACGCCGACGGCCCACGCTGGGCCCAGGTCCGCGCCGCGGCCACCGGCGTGCCGGCCGCCCTCTATCTGCGCGACTTCCAGGAACGCAGCAGCCCGTTCCGCCTCCACAAGATCACCGACGCCGCCATCGCCTCGCAACAAGGTGTCGCCGACGCCTTCGCGACCGCTGGCCTCATTCCCGGAAAGATCGACGTGCGTCCGCTCTGGGATCATCGCTTGAACAACGCCCTTCCCGATGCTTGAGAATAGTCATAGGTCATATTCGTTTTCACGATATGAGCTAAGCTGCGCATCGATAGATTTTATATGCATTGAGGCGTTACTGTTCGTCACGGCATATCCCGCTTAACAATAACGGGGATAATCATGTCGCTACACTCGACTTCGCTCTACTTTCTGGCCGGGGCTTCGGCCCTGGCCTTGACCACCGCCGCCCAGGCCGCGACGCCCGCCGCGCCGGCCCCTGCCCTGGTTGGCGTCGACGCCGACGCCGCCATCGCCGTGGAACAGGTGGTGGTCACCGCCGAACGGCGGGCCACCGACCTGCAGAAGACCGCCATCGCCATCACGGCCTTCAGCCCGCAGGTGCTGGCCGACCGCAAGATCGACAATATCCGCGACCTGTCGGGCCAGATCCCCAATTTCAGCATCAGCCGCGTCACCATCAGCCACACCACCCAGACCTACGCCCTGCGCGGGGTGGGCGAGAGCGATCCGATCCAGGAGCCGGTGCTGGCGGTCTATGTCGACGACGTCTACATCCCGCGCCAGATCGGCTCGATGATCGAGTTCAACGACCTGGAGCGGATCGAGGTGCTGCGCGGCCCGCAAGGCACGCTGTACGGCCGCAATTCCAGCGCCGGCGCCCTGCGGGTCATCACCCGCGACCCCGGCGACGCCTTCCGCGCCAAGGCCGATGTCGGCCTGGGCAACTACGGCGCGGTCGATGTGCGCGCCCTGATCGAGGGCCCGCTGGTGGCCGGCAAGCTGGCTGGCAGCCTGTCCTATATCCATCACGAACGCGACGGCGTCACCTTCGACCCGACCCTCAATCACGACGTCAACCGCATCAAGCTGGACGCCTACCGCGCCAAGCTGCGGTGGACCCCCACTGACCGGCTGGACGTGCAGCTGACGGTCAACGCCACCCGCGACCGCAGCGACACCCGCAGCTATGTGCCGGTCGTCCAGCCGACCCTGTTCCGCAACGACCGTTCCTATTCCGAGGTCGAGCCCAAGCAGGACCTGGACCAGATCAGCGGCGCCCTGCGGGTGCAGTACGAGATCAATGACCACCTGAAACTGAAGTCGATCAGTTCCTACGGCGGCTTCAACCTCAATCCCGTCGCCTATGATAATGACGGCCAGGCAGCGCTGATCCAGAAGAACCTGATCCACTACAACGACCAGTACGCCACCCAGGAACTCCAGCTGAACGGCGACTACGGCAAGCTAACCTTCACCAGCGGGCTTTTTTATCTGCATGAGCGGTTCTTCGTGCAGCGCGATGGCTATAGCCGCCGCAACGTCCTGCCGACCGACCCGGTGGTCACCCCAGGCAATTACAACTTCGCCCGCGCCCACAACATCACCAACACCGACGCCTATGCGATCTTCGGCGAGGCGACCTACGCCCTGAGCGACCGCCTCAGCCTCACCGGCGGCCTGCGCTGGACCAATGAGGAAAAGCAATTCACCTTCGACAACCAGGTGCTGAACCTGGCCGGCCAGGTGACGGGCCAGTCGATCGCCGGTCAGGCCGACAAGATCTTCTCGGCCGTGACGCCCAAGCTGTCGGCCCAGTTCCAGTGGACGCCAGACGTCCTGCAGTACGTGACCTATTCCAAGGGCTTCAAGTCGGGCGGTTTCGACAACCGCGCCACCCGCCTGGACCTGGCCAGCCGGCCCTTCGCCCCGGAGAACGTCAACACCTACGAGACCGGGCTGAAGACCCAGTTGTTCGAACACCGCGCGCGGGTCAACCTCGCGGTGTTCTATAACGACTACAAGGACTTGCAGGTCAGCTACAGCGATCCGGCCTATCCAGGCAATTCGGTGCGCGGCAACGCTGGCAAGGCCCACACCTATGGCGTCGAGCTGGAAAGCGACGTCCGGGTCACCGAGCGCCTCGGGGTCCAGGCCTCGGCCGGCTACCTGTTCGGGGTCTATGACACCTACAAGAACGCCGGCGGCCTGGGCGTCAACGCCGATGGTCACCGCCTGCTGAACTCGCCGCGCTGGAGCCTTTCGGGCGGCCTGACCTATGACGTGCCGCCAAAAGCCTTGGGCTCGATTCCCGGCAGCATCCGCGTCGGCCTCAACGCCCAGTACCAGACCAAGACCTATTTCAGCGCCCTGCAGCGCCCACAGGACGAGGCCCCGGCCCAGACCTTCCTGAACGGCACGGTGACCTGGCAGTCGCCCGACCCGCGCTGGAGCCTGCAGCTGTCGGGCCGCAACCTGCTGGATACCGACGAGCCGGTCAGCGTCACCTACACGCCCTCGACGGGCGTCTTCTACAAGAACTATCCCGACCCGCGGACCTTCCTGATCACGCTGAAATACGCGCTGTGATCCGATGAGCGCGCCCCGCCTGCACCGTCTTGCTGACTTCATCGGCGCCCTGGGAACCCTGGTCGATCAGACCACGGACGAAGAGCTGATCGTCGCCGGGGGCGGACGGCTGCTGGCGGGGCTGATCGCTCGCGACGACTGGCTGCCCGACGCCTATGCGCAGCCGCATCCGGCCCGCTACCAGCAGTATCTACTGCATTGCGACAGCCGCGAGCGGTTCAGCGTGGTCAGCTTCGTCTGGGGTCCGGGCCAGGCCACGCCGGTCCACGACCACACCGTCTGGGGCCTGGTCGGGGTGCTGCGCGGGGCCGAGCTGTCGCAGCGCTTTGAGCACCGGGGCGGGGCCTTCGCGTCGACCGGACCGGTCCACCGCCTGGGGCGCGGCGAGGTCGAGGCCGTGTCGCCGAAGGTGGGCGACGTCCACCAGGTGACCAACGCCTTTGACGACCGGGTGTCGATCAGCATCCACGTCTATGGGGCCAATATCGGCGCCGTGCAGCGCGCCACCTACGACACCGACGGGCGACCCAAGCGGTTCGTCTCCGGCTACGCCAACGACACCCTGCCCAACCTCTGGGACCGCTCCAAGCTGCTGACCGAGGCCGCGTCATGACCCTGCCCACCGTCACCCCGCGCGAGGTCCGCCAGGACTGGATCGCCCGCCGCGAGATCGCCCTGCTGGATCTGCGCGAGGAAGACCCCTTCGCCCGCAGCCATCCGCTGTTCGCCTCGCAGCTGCCCTTGAGCCGGCTGGAGCTGGAGATCCTCGACCGCGTGCCGAGGAAGGACACCAAGATCGTCCTCTACGACAATGGCAAAGGCCTGGTCTCGCCGGCTGGCAAGCGACTGGCGGCGCTGGGCTACACCCAGGTTCGCGCGCTGGCGGGTGGGCTCGAAGGCTGGAAGGCGGCCGGCTACGAGCTGTTCCAGGACGTCAATTCCTACAGCAAGGCGTTCGGCGAACTGGTCGAGGCGCGGCGGCACACCCCGTCCCTGCCCGCCCCCGACGTCCAGAAGCTGATCGACGCCAAGGCCGACCACGTGATCCTCGATAGCCGCCGCTTCGAGGAATACGCCACCATGAGCATCCCCGGCGGGATCAGCACGCCCGGCGCCGAGCTGGTGCTGCGCGCCCGGCAGATCGCGCCGGATCCCGCCACCACCATCATCGTCAATTGCGCGGGCCGCACCCGCAGCCTGATCGGCGCCCAGTCTCTGGTCAACGCCGGCGTGCCCAACCCGGTCTTCGCCCTGCGCAACGGCACCATCGGCTGGACCGTGGCCCAGCAGACCCTGGAGCACGGCCAGAGCCGCAAGTTCCCGCCCGTCACTGATCAGACCCTGGACGAGGCCCGCGCCAAGGCCCGCGACGTCGCCTACCGGGCCGGCGTGCGCCGCATCGACGCCGAGGGGCTGATCGATTTGGCCACCGAACGCAAGCGCACCCTTTACCGCTTCGACGTCCGCACGCCCGAGGAATATGCCGCAGGCCACCTGCCCGGATACCGCAGCGCGCCAGGCGGTCAGCTGGTGCAGGAGACCGACGTCTTCGCGCCCGTCCGAGGCGCCCGCATCGTGCTGGCCGACGACCTGGGCCCCCGCGCCGACATGAGCGCTTCCTGGCTCTCTCAGCTGGGCTGGGACGTCTATGTGCTGGACGGCGGTTTCGACGGCGCGCTGGAGACCGGAGTTTGGGCGCCGACCTCGCCGACCCTGCCGATCGTCGAGACCCTCAGCCCCGACGACCTGGCCGTGGCGCTGGGCGACGCCGCTGTCGTGGTGCTGGACCTCGCGCCTAGCCCCCTGCATCGCAAGGGCCACGTGCCTGGCGCCTGGTTCGCCATCCGCGCCCGGCTGGCCGAGGCCTTCGAGCGTATCCCGGAGGGCCTGCCCATCGTCCTGACCTCGCCCGACGGCCGCCTGGCGACCCTGGCGGCGGCCGAGGTCGAGGAGATCTCCGACCGCCCGGTGCGGGTGCTGGAGGGCGGAACCCAGGCCTGGGCCGCCTCTGGCCGCCGCCTCGACACCGGCCTGGTGCGCGCCGCCTCGGATCCGGAGGACGTCTACAAGCGCCCCTATGAGGGCGCCGATCATGCTCTCGAAGCCATGCAGGCCTATCTCGACTGGGAATATGGCCTGGTCGATCAGCTGGCCCGCGACGGCTCGCACGGCTTCTTCGTGATCTGAGGCCGAGATCCCATGCCCTCCAAGACCTCCCTCAAGCTCTATTTCGCCCCTGGCTCCTCGGCCTTCGCGCCGCTGATCGCGCTGGAGGAGATCGGCGTCGCCTATCACGCCCATCGCGTCGATCTGGCGACCGGCGAACAGCGCCAGCCGGCCTATCTGAAGGTCAATCCGCGCGGCCGGGTGCCGACCCTGGCGGTCGATGGCGAGCCGGTCACCGAAGTGCTGGCCATCCTCACCTACCTGGCCCAGGCCTATCCCCACAGCGAGCTGCTGCCCCTGGCCGACCCGCTGAAACTGGCCCACGCCTATGAGGTGATGAGCTGGTTCGCCAGCACCGTGCACGTCGCCTTCGCCCAGACGACCCGCCCCGAGCGCTTTGCCGACGACGAGACCGTCAAGGCCGCCCTGGCCACCCCCGGCGAGGCCCGCTTCCACCGCACCCTGAGCGATATCGAGCGTCTGGCCCAGGGCCCCGGCCCGTGGCTGCTGGGCGACAGCTTCAGCGCCGTCGACGCCTACGCCCTGGTGATCTGGCGCTGGGCCCAGCGGCGGTCGATCGACACGTCCGCCTATCCCGCCTGGAGCGCCAAGGCCGCCCGCGCCCTGGCCCGCCCGTCGGTCAAGCGCGCCCTGCAGCGCGAAGCCGCCGCCAAGGTCGCCGCCTGATGAGCACCCCTGATCCAACCCTTGAGAAAGCCTCGCTTTTCTAGCCCACGCCCTTCCCTACAGTTTCACCACACAAAACCGGAGCCTCCCCATGCCCGTCGAATTCATCGGCTATATCGGCACCCAGCATCAGTCCGAGATCCACCCGGCCAGCGGCCCGGTCATCGACCGCGACTATGTCGAGGCCGTCGCCCGCGCCCATGACGAAGGCGGCTTTGACCGCGCCCTGGTCGCCTTCGGTTCCACCTCGCCGGAAAGCCAGCTGGTTGTCGCCCACGCCGCCTCGGTCACCAAGCGCCTGGGCTTCATGATCGCCCACCGCCCCGGTTTCACCGCCCCCACCGTCGCCGCCCGCCAGTTGGCCACCCTGGACCAGTTCACCGGCGGTCGCGTCGCCGTGCACATCATCACCGGTGGCTCGGACGACGAGCTGGCCAAGGACGGCGACCACCTGACCAAGGACGAGCGCTACGCCCGCACCAGCGAATATCTCGACATCGTCCGCCAGGAATGGACCAGCGAAAAGCCGTTCGACTACAAGGGCGACTACTACAATGTCGTCCAGGCGTTCGGCGCGGTGAAGCCGCTGCAAAAGCCGCACATCCCGGTCTATTTCGGCGGCTCGTCCGACGCCGCCATCCCGGTGGCCGGCAAGCACGCCGACATCTTCGCCCTGTGGGGCGAAACGCAAGCCCAGGTCGCCGAGACCATCGCCCGCGTGCGCCACGCCGCCGCCAAGCATGGCCGCCAGGTGAAGTTCTCGCTGTCGCTGCGCCCGGTGATCGCCGAGACGGAAGAGGCCGCCTGGGCCAAGGCCGACGACATCGCCGCCCAGGCCAAGGCCCTGCGCGAAAAGGCCGGCCTGCCAACCTCGGGCCATACGCCGCCCAACGCCGGCTCCCAACGCCTGCTCGACGCCGCCAAGCAGGGCACGCGCCTGGACAAGCGCCTGTGGACCGGAGTCGCCGCCGTCACAGGCGCGGCCGGCAACTCCACCGGCCTGGTCGGAACGCCCGAGCAAGTGGCCGAGGCCCTGCTCGACTATTACGACCTGGGGGTCACCACCTTCCTGATCCGCGGCTTCGATCCTCTGAACGACGCCGTCGCCTATGGCCGCGACCTGATCCCTCTGGTCCGCGGGCTGGTCGCCGAGCGTGACGCCCAGCCGGCCGCCGCGGCGGGCTAGGACGATGGCGTTCGACGCGGATCCGCGCTGGCTGGGCGACGCCGCTTGGCCGGCTCACGCTTGGCCGATTGATGCATCGCCCGGCGCGGAACCGCCTTACAGCCTTCACGCGCCGCCGGTTTGCCCGGCGGCGTTCAAGGACGCCTTGGCCCAACTGGCCAGCGGCGTCGCGATCGTCTCGTGCTGGGATGGAAGCGCCCCGCGCGGCCTGCTGGTCAGCTCGATCACCGGCCTGTCGGTGGATCCGCCGCGCTTTCTGTTCTGCCTGCGCAAGCAAGCCTCCAGCCACGACGCCCTGCTCCGGGCGAGATGCTGCGGCGTGGCGGTGCTGGCGGAAGACGACGAGGCCGAGGCCCTGCGCTTCTCGACGCCAGGCCTGAGCCAGGAGCGGTTTGAGCCGGGCCGCTGGGACCTCACGCCCGACGCGGCGCCCGCCTACCAGGGCGGGCTGTCGACGACGGCCTGCGTCATCGACCACAGGATCGAGACCGGAACCCATACGGTGTTCATCGTGTCGGCGATCGCCGTCCGATCGACGCCGGGGCGGCCATTGATCGTCCACGCCCGGACATTTCAGCGCCTGGGCCTCGCCGCCTCGTCCCCAAAGGGCCTGTAGAGCATTTTTCGAGAAAAATGGTTCCGGTTCGCGTGAAGAAAAATGCGTCAAAACAAAAGATTAGAGCTCACGGCCTGACGCAGTCAGGTCGGGAAATGCTCTAGTCGCCCGCCCGCTGCAGCTTGCCGGCTCGCGTGAGCTGCCGGATAAACCCGTCGATGACCCCGACCGCGCCCATCGGACCGCCCAGGGGCGGGCGAAAACCAGTGCTCTCGATGAACTGCAGACCGATCTCGCGGTCCGACCGCCAGACCTGCCGCGTCAGATGGGCCAGGCGCGTGCCGGGATCCACCATGAACAGCCCATCCTGGCTGGGCACGCCGCTCGCCAGCGCTACCCGGGCGCCGCCTGCCGCCACGTCGATGAGATTGCACTTCCAAGCCGCCTTGCCGTCGGCAAGGTAAACCTTCCGCGTCGTGGGACTGCGCGGATAGCCGCGCTGGTCGCTGAAACCGGGGCCGCTGGTGCTCTGCATGACCCGGAGCCTAACGTCTCAAGGTTAATGGCTCGCTGCCGTCGTGGCGCTTCGTGGCGAGGACTACTCCTGGATCGCGGCCAGCCGAGAGGTCGTCACCCAAGCCAAGCCATCAGGTTCAAAACGTGTCGTGTTGCCGACGGACGCGGCGCCAGAGATGCTTGTCTCGATCAGTCGCGAACCAAAGCCGCGTCGGGTCGGCGCCTGAACGGGCGGCCCGCCGTGCTCCTTCCATTTCAGAACGAACTGCGCCTCCGTCCCCTCGCCCATGATCGACCAAACAATATCGACATATCCCGTCGCGGTGGACAGCGCCCCGTACTTGGCCGCATTGGTGCAAAGCTCGTGGAGCGCCATCGAAAGCCCCACCGCAGCCCGCGCCGAGATGAGCATGTCGGGGCCCCCTGCATGGATTTGCCCCTCCGCCGAGTCATGCACGCAGGTCGCGGCCTCCACGATCGCGGAGATCGGCGCGGCCGCCCAATTGCTGCTGGTCAGGATGTTGTGCGCGCGGCCCAACGACACCAGCCGGTCCTCGATTGTGCGCTGGGCTTCGAGCGGCGTTGTTACGGTGCGCAAGGACTGGCGAACGATGGCCTGTACCAGCGAAAGCGTGTTCTTGACGCGATGCTCAAGCTCACGGGTCAACATTTGGCGATCGTGTTCGGCGGAGGTCTCGCTGATTTCCAACGCCTCCTGGGCCAAGCGGTATTCTGTCCGGTCCCGCAGGATCTTGAGAAATCCAACGGCGACGTCCGCGTCTCCGCGCAGCGGCATCATTTCGCCGCTGGCAAAGAACCTCGAGCCGTCCTTGCGCAGGTGCCAACGCTCGTCGGACCCTCGACCATGGGCTAGCGCGTCGCCCATCTCGCGCTCGGGGACATGCGCCGCGCGGTCCTCGGGCGTGAAGAAGTCATCGCACGGCCGCCCGCACATCTCCTCTTCGCTCCAACCGAGAATGTTGGCGGCGCCGGCGTTCCAGCTCGTTACCCAGCCCTGGAGGTCCATGGTGATGATGCCGTAGTCGAGCGCGCTTTCCAGGATCTGCCTGTGACGTTCGTCGCTCAACCGCTTCTGGGCCAGCGCCTTGCGCAGTTCCAATTGGGCCATGACTTGGCGCGCCAGGGTTTTCAGGGCGAAAATCTGCTTGTCGTCGAGCTGGCGCGGCTGGTCGTCCAGAACGCAGAGCGTGCCCAACGGCAGGCCCTCGGGCGTCTCCAGGGGCGCGCCGGCATAGAAGCGCAGGTTGGGCGCGCCGGTCACCAAGGGGTTGTTGGCGAACCGCTGATCTGACGTGGCGTCTTCAACGACGAACACCTCACGCTGTTCGATGGCGTGGGCGCAGAAGGCGACCTCACGGGGGATCTCGGCGGCGTCGAGCCCGATGGCCGACTTAAACCACTGGCGGCGATCATCGACCAGGCTGATCAAGGCCATAGGGACATCGCAGATCTGAGCCGCGACCTTGATCAAGTCATCGAACTCCCCCTCGGCGGGGGTGTCCATGATCGCGTAGCTGGCGAGCGCCGCGAGGCGATCGGCTTCGCGCCAGCCCGGGTTCTGGAGATCGGCGAGCGAGTTCATCGAGCACCCATAGATCTTTGGCGCGGCAAAGCCCAGCGTCGCACAATGTCATGCCAAGGCGCTCGTAGTCGCTGGGGGGGGCCAATTCCACGCGGACGAGTTAGGGCGCTGAAATCCCTCGACCGCGCATTTTGCGAAGGTGGGCGCCCACCTTGAGACCGGCCCGTGATGGCCGATCCAACCTGAAGGTGGCGCGCGAGAACCGCTCGGATATCCTCTACTCGGCGGATCTGGTCCGAGGCCGGCGAGCCCCGGCCGTCAAGGGGCGGCTCTCCACCAAACAGGCGGTCGCGCTCCTGCTCAAGGGGTCTGGCGTCGGCTACCGGGGCGCCGCAGACGGCGTCTTCGTGCTTTTCGAACTGCCCAGGCGAGACATCGCAGACCCGGGCGACGGCGCGATCTCGGAAGTGCTGGTGCTTGGCCGACGCAGCCAGAACGCCGACATCCGGCGCACCCAGAATGACATTCAACCGTACACGGTCGCGGGACCGCGCGAACTGGCGGTCGCGGCGCAGGACAATGTCGACCAGTACCTGCGCGAGCGGCTGCCGGCCAACGGCCGGGTGTTTTCGCCGGGTCAGATGGTGAACAACACCGGTGCGCCAAACTCGGCGATCGACCTGCGCGGCGTCGGCCTGCAGAGAACCCTGGTGCTGGTCGACGGGCGTCGCCTGCCCAACCTGCCGACCCAGATGACCGGATTGGAACAGAGCGACGTCAACGCCATCCCGCTCGGCGCGCTCGAGTAGATCGAGACCCTGACCGCAACGGCCGGCGGCATCCACGGCCACACGCGCCTCGAAGCCCGTCTGGGCTTCACGCCCGACCATGGGCGCACGGATGTGATGCTGTCCGCTTCCTACTCCGCCGCCGAGCGGCTCACCGTGCTGAGCCGCGCCGATGCCGCGATCGGCGCCAACCCACGACCGGCGCGCGCCTCGCTCGGCCAGGCCCCACGCCTCCATGGGCCAGCCAGCCGCCAGCAAAGGCGCTGGGAGCGGGCATGGCAGGGCTTTCGCCTTGGCAGGAACGCAAGGTCCTGCATCATGTAGGCGCCCAGCTTGGCAGGCCGATCAGCAATCGAGCCCTGGCGGGACTAACCGGCCTCAGCGTCGGGCATTTTTCGCGTCGCTTCCGGGCCAGCTTCGGCGTGGGGCCGCGAGAGTACGTGATGCCAAGTCGCCTGGAATACGCCAAGACCCTTGTGCGCCGGACCCGCTGTCCATTGTGCGAGATCGCCTTGGCCAGCAGCTTCTGCGACCAATCCCACATGCCACGCGCCTTCCGCGCGGTGCTCGACACGACACCCGCCCGGTGGCGACGCCAGGACGTCTCAAATCCTGCGCCCTGGAGCATTTTTCGAGCGAAGTGCTTCCGGTTCGCGTGAAGGAAAATGCGTCAAAACAGAAGATTAGAGCTCACGGCCTGACGCAGTCAGGTCGGGAAATGCTCTAGCTCGGACCGCTGCAGTCATGATCCGCATCTGGAGCGGCGGGCGAGCGGCGCTCCAGCCTTCGACGAACAGCTATTCGCCCATGAACCGGTAGCCGATGCCGGCCTCGGTGAGGATGATCCGGGGGTGGGCGGGATCGGCCTCCAGCTTCTGGCGGACCTGGCCGACGAAGACCCGCAGGTACTGGGTGTCATGCATGTGGGCCGGCCCCCACACCGAGACCAGCAGTTCCTTGTGGGTCAAGACCTTGCCCTGTCCCTGGGCCAGGCGGGCCAGGACCTCGTACTCTCGCGGTGACAGCTTGACCACGTCGCCCGCCTTCTTGACCAGCCGCTTGTCGAGGTCGATCTCGACATCTCCGGCTCGATAGAGGCCGCCGTGCCCGGCCGAGCCGCGTTGGCGCAGCGCCACGCGCAGGCGGGCCAGGAACTCGCCGATGCCGAACGGCTTTTCGACATAGTCATTGGCCCCGCCGTCAAGGGCGGCGATCTTCTCGATCTCGCGGTCCCGGGCCGACAGGATCAGGATCGGCCCCTCATAAAAGGCCCGCGCGCGCAGCAAGACCTCCTTGCCATCCATGTCGGGCAGGCCAAGATCGAGCACCACCGCGTCGGGCGACAGCACGGCGATGGCGCGCAGGCCGGAATTGCCGTCGTCGGCGCGCAAAGGGTCATAGCCGGCCGCCATCAGGGCGGGTCCGAGGAAGCGGTGAATCTGGGGTTCGTCGTCGATGACCAGGATGCGTTGGCGCATGGTTTACAGAAGGTCCTTGGGCGTATGGATCGCCTTGGGCAGGCTGATCAGGATACGCGTGCCCTTGCCGTCGTGGATGGGACTGGCCGCGGCGATACGCCCATTCATGGCGTCAACGAAGCCCTTGGCGATCGACAGGCCCAGACCGACCCCGCCGGTTCGATCGGTCGGCTCCTCCATGCGGCGGAACTTCTCGAACACCCGCTCCAGCTCGCCCGGCGGAATTCCGCGGCCCTCGTCTTCGATGCTGATGACGACATTGCCTCGGTCCTCGTAAGCAGCCATCTCGATCTGAGCTCCGGCCGGGCTATAGGCGATGGCGTTCTCGAGGATGTTGACCACGACCTGTTCGAGCAGGCTGGCGTCGGCGCGGACCAGGCTGAGCTCGGCCGGAAAGTCGCGGGTCAGGGGCCGGCCGCCCAGGCGGCGGGTAACCCGCTCGGCCGCCGCGCCCAGAACGTCGCGCACGTCGATCCAGTCGTTGCGCAGGCGAAGCGCGCCGCCCTCCAGCCGGGTCATGTCCAGCAGGTTGGCGACATAGCGGTTGAGCCGCTCGGCCTCTTCGCGAATGCTGATCATCAGGTCGGCGCGGACCTCAGGCTCCAGCTTGTCGCCATAGTCGGTCAGGGTGCTCGAAGCGCCCAGCACCGTCGACAACGGCGTTCGCAGATCGTGGCTGATGGAATTGAGCAGGGCTGAGCGAAAACGATCGGCGCGCCGCAGGGTCTCGGCCTCCACGGCTTCGGCGGCGAGATCCGCACGCTCAAGCGCGACCGCGCCTTGGTCCAGCAGGCCCAGCAGCAGGCGCTCGTCATCGGACCCCAAGGCCATGGCCCCGGCCTCCACACCGGCCACGCCCGCGCGGCCGCGCATTCCGTCCAGCGCCCAGAAGGTCCATTCGGCGTGCGGCAGGGTCGAGGTGCCAAAACCCGCGACCTCGCCACGCTCCCAGGCCCAGCGCGCCGCCGCCATCGGGGCGGCGCCCAGTGGCTCCAAGGACGGCGCGCCGGCGGCGGGGAACAGGTCGCCATCCTTGGGATAGAACACGACGGCCTTGGCGCCGGCCGTGGCCGCCACCTGGTCGGCGATGGCCTGGGCGACGAGCTGACGTCCCGTCGCGCCAGACAGGGTCCGGGCCGCCGCCAGCAGGGTGGCTATGGCGGCGGCACGGCGTTGGGAGCCGCGCGCCTGGTCGCGCACCCGGCCCGCCAGGCCACCGGTCGCCAGGGCCACTGCCCAAAACACCACCAGGGTCAGGAAATCCGTCGGCGAGCCGATGGTCAGGCTGTAGCGGGGGGCCAGGAAAAGATAGTTGTAGACTAGGAAGGCGACCGTGGCCGCCGCCAGGGCAGGCCGCAAGCCGTGCATGACGCCGGCGGCCAGGACCGCGGCCAGGAAGATCATGCCCAGATCTACGCGGTCAAAAGCGGTGTCCAGACCCCAGGCCACGAGCGTCGCGAGGCCGACGAAACCCGCGCCGGTCAGATAGGCCATCGCGTCGAGCCGGCGCTTGGCCGGTCTCTCGACGGCGGCTTCGCCATGGCCATGGGCCGCCTCGGTGACGACATGGATCGCCGCGCCGCGCGCCTCGCGCAGCAGAGCCGCCGCCAAGGACCGGCCGAGCAGCTCGCTCAGCCGACTGCCGACCGACTTGCCGATGACGATCTGGGTGACGTTGTTGCGGCGAGCATAGGCCATCACCGTGGAGACGATGTCGACGCCGGTCATGACGACGGTCGATCCGCCCAGTTGCTCGGCCAGCTTCAGGGCGTCGCGTAGGCGGGTGACCGCCAGGGGCGAGGGACCGGAACGGTCGCTGCGCTCGACGTGGGTGACGGTCCACGGGGCGTCCATCATCATGTCCGACAGCCGCCGGCCGGCCCTGACCAGCGCGCTGGACATGGCGTCGCCGCCGACCAGGACCAGGATCCGCTCGCCCGCCGCCCAGGGGCCCTCGACGCCCTTCTCGCGCATGGCGGCGACCAGCTGATCGTCCACCGTCTGGGCCGCGCGCCGCAGCGCCAACTCACGCAGGGCCGTCAGGTTCTCGACCTTGAAGAAGTTCTCCGAGGCCAGGCGCGCGGTCTCTGGCACATAGACCTTGCCCGCCCCCATCCGCTCGCGCAGTTCGTCGGGGGTGATGTCGACAACCTCGATATCGTCGGCCCGCGACAGGGCGCTGTCGGGCACCGTCTCGCGCTGGCGCACGCCGGTGATGCGCTGGACGACATCGACCAGGCTTTCCAGGTGCTGGACGTTCAGGGTGGTCCAGATATCGATGCCGGCGGCCAGCAGCTCCTCGACATCCTGCCAACGCTTGGGATGGCGCGATCCCGGCGCGTTGGAGTGGGCGTATTCATCGACCAACAGCAGCTTGGGCTTGCGCGCCAGGGCCGTGTCGAGATCGAACTCTAGATGGGTCCGCCCCTTGTGCTCCAGGGGGCGCCTCGCCATGACCTCCATGCCACGCAGCAGGCTTTCGGTCTCACGGCGGCCATGGGTTTCGACCAGGCCGATCAGTACGTCCTGGCCCTCGGCCTTGCGGCGGCGGGCCGCCTTGAGCATTTCGTAGGTCTTGCCCACGCCGGGGGCCATGCCAAGAAACACCTTGAGGCGCCCCCGGCTCGCCTTGTTGGCGGCGGCCAGGAGCGCCTCTGGATCGGGCCGGTTATCCTCGGCGTGTCTAGGATCCTCAGTCGGCAAGGACTAGCCGCCTTTCGCGTCGAGCGCCCGATTGACCGCCAGGACATTGACCCGTGGCTGGCCGACAAAGCCCAGCAGCCGGCCCTGGGTGTGACCGTCGATCACGGCCTGGACCTGGGCGACGCTCAGGCCCCGCGCCTTGGCCACGCGCGGGGCCTGGAAGCGGGCATTGGCCGGTGAAATGTCCGGATCCAGGCCCGAACCCGAGGTGGTCACCGCGTCGGCGGGAATGGCCACGCCGGGGTTTTCGGCGCGCAGGGCGTCGGCGTCGGTTTTCTCGCGCGCGATCAGCTTGTCGTTCAGCGGACCCATGTTCGAGCCGCTGGAGGCCGAGGCGTCATAGCCGGCGGCCGACGGGCGGGGGTGCAGGTATTCAGGCTTGGTGAAGGCCTGGGCGATCAGGCACGAGCCCACCACGGTTCCCTTGGCGTCCTTGACCAGGCTGCCGTTGGCCTGGGCGGGAAACGCTGCTTGGGCGACCCCTGTCACCGCCAGCGGATAGGCCAGGCCCAAGAGGCCAAGGAACAGAATCGACGAGACGATGGCCGGACGAAGATGCGAAAGCATGACGGTCTTCCTTCCTACGAGGCGGCTTTGGGCGTGGCGACGGCGCGGCTGTCATAGAGCTTGCCGAAGTCGTGCTGGTCGGTGTCGATGTAACGCAGGTCGAGGGCGAGCTTGTCGTTTATGGCGTAGGCCGCGCCTAGATTCCAGGTCGTGTAGTCTCCCGAGCCCTTGTAGCTCTGGCGACCCAGCGCGCCTGAGACGCTCCATTTCTCGGCCACGGGGTAACTGCCGTTGACCTCGTAATGGGTCGCCTTGTCGGCGGCGCCGAAGCTGTCGGGGCTGTAGAACACCGCGCCGCCCAGCGAACCCTTGCCGGCCGGGATCGAGGTGGCGACCTTGAACTCGGTATTGGCGTGGTCGGCGCCCGAGGGCGCGTTGACATAGCCGTAATAGATCACGCCCGGGTCCAGGGTCGCCGGGCCCAGGGTCGGCTTGATGCCGGTATGGAGATCGATCTCGGCGTCGGTGTCGTCGCCGAAGTTGACGTTCGAGGCCCAGGTCCCGGCGTAGAACTTGCCAGCGGACAGATCGACGCCGCCGAACACCTGCGGGTTCTCGTCGGTCTGACTGACGCCCCGGAAGGCGCAGTCGGAGGCGACGCCGACATTGTAGCTGAGGGTAAAGGGCTTGGCGGCGGCGCCCTGGGCCGAGGCGGCGCCGGCCGTGAGGGCCAGGGCGCTGGCGGCGGCGATCAGGGCGGGGAAAGCAACCTTGGTCATGACGGTCGTTCTTTCAGAACAGGAAGTCGTGGTTTCAGAGGTGGGCGGCGTAAGCCACCAGGAAGACGAACCCGATCGCCAGGAAGCCAAAGATCAGGTTCCTGGCGATCGGGCCGAGCATCAGGCCCAACCCAGGCCGGAGACGATCAGGTCGATCAGCTTGATGCCGATGAACGGGGCGATCAGGCCGCCCAGGCCATAGATCAGCAGGTTGCGCGACAGCAGCTTGCCGGCCCCAATGGCCTGGTACTTGACGCCCTTCAGCGCCAGCGGGATCAGCGCCACGATCACCAGGGCGTTGAAGATCACCGCCGACAGGATGGCGCTCTGCGGGCTGTGCAGGCGCATGACGTTCAGGGCGCCCAAGGCCGGCAGGGCGACCACGAACATCGCCGGGATGATGGCGAAATACTTGGCCACGTCGTTGGCGATCGAGAAGGTGGTCAGGGCGCCGCGGGTGATCAGCATCTGCTTGCCGACCTCGACGATCTCGATGACCTTGGTCGGGTCGCTGTCGAGATCGACCATGTTGCCGGCCTCACGGGCGGCCTGGGCGCCGGTCTGCATGGCCACCCCGACGTCGGCTTGAGCCAGGGCGGGGGCGTCGTTGGCGCCGTCGCCGCACATGGCGACCAGGCGGCCCTTGGCCTGTTCGGCGCGGATCAGCCGCAGCTTGTCCTCCGGCGTAGCCTCGGCCAGGAAGTCGTCGACACCGGCCTCCGAGGCGATGGCGGCGGCGGTCACCGGGTTGTCGCCGGTGATCATCACGGTGCGGATGCCCATGCGGCGCAGGTCGGCGAAGCGCTCCTTGACGTTGGGTTTGACCACGTCCTTGAGGTGGATCACCCCGACCAGGACGCCGTTCTCGCTGACCGCCAGGGGCGTGCCGCCCGAGCGGGCGATCCGGTCAACCGCAGCGCTGACCTCGGCCGGGATCATCTTCGGATCCAGGGCGAGCGACTTGTAGACCGCGTCGACGGCGCCCTTGCGCCAGGACATGCCGCCAGCGTCCAGGCCCGATTGACGGGTCGTGGCGCTGAAGGCGATCGAGGTGGCGCCGGCCGGGGCGTCGATGACGATGCCCTGGCTGCGGCCCAGCTCGATGATCGAACGGCCTTCCGGGGTCTCGTCGGCCAGCGAGGCGTTGATCGCCGCGCGCATCGCGGCTTCGGGGCGCACGCCGGGGGCGGCGATCACCTCGGTGGCCATGCGGTTGCCAAAGGTGATGGTGCCGGTCTTGTCCAGAAGCAGGGTGTCGACGTCGCCCGCCGCTTCCACGGCGCGGCCCGAGGTGGCCAGCACATTGTGCTTCATCAGCCGGTCCATGCCGGCGATGCCGACAGCCGACAGCAGCCCGCCGATGGTCGTCGGAATGAGCGTGATGAACAGCGCGCCCAGCACCAGCGGATCCAGGGCGATGCCCGAGAACTTGCCAAGCCCCAGCAGGGTCACGACCGCGATCAGGAAGATCAGGGTCAGGCCAGCCAGCAGCACGGCCAGGGCGACCTCGTTGGGGGTCTTGCGGCGGTTGGCGCCCTCGACCATGGCGATCATGCGGTCCAGGAAGGTCGAGCCCGGCGACGAGGTGACCCGCACTTTGAGCCAGTCGGAAACGACCGTGGTGCCGCCGGTGACGGCCGAGCGGTCGCCGCCGCTTTCCCGGATGACGGGCGCGCTCTCACCGGTGATGGCCGCCTCGTTGACGCTGGCCATGCCCTCGACGATCTCGCCGTCGGTCGGCACCACGTCGCCGGCCTCGACCAGGATCAGCGACCCAACGACCAGCTTGTGGGCCGCAGTCATCACCACCGCCCCGGTCTGCTCGTCGAGCAGCTTGGCGTTGGTGGTGACGCGGGTGGCGCGCAGGCTGTCGGCGGCGGCCTTGCCGCGGCCTTCGGCCACGCTCTCGGCCAGGTTGGCGAACAGCACCGTGGCCCACAGCCAGCCGGCGATCTGGATCGCGAAGCCGGCGGGCTGGTGGCTGGCCACCGCCGCGACGGCCGAGACCGTCGACAGCAGGGCCACGATCCAGGTGGCGAAGATCACCGGGTTGCCGGCCAGCTTGCGCGGATCCAGCTTGACGAAGGCGTCCTTGGTCGCCCGTGTCAGGATGGCGGGAGACATCCCGCCGCCCAGGGCGCCGGCCTTGCGCCGGCCCTCCCCGCCCTGCGGGCTCCCCAAGGGGGTTTCAATGGTCGTCATCTCAAATCGCCTTTGCGATCAGTCGTGGGATCAATGGGCTTGGGCGACGACGTTGAGCACCTGGAAGTGCTCGACGATCGGCCCCAGCGCCAATGCGGGGAAGAATTGCAGGCCAGCCAGGATCAGGATCACCCCGACGACCAGGCCGACGAACTGGCCGCTGTCGGTCGGCAGCGTGCCGGCCGAGGGCGCCAGCTTGGGCTTGGCGGCCAGGGAGCCGGCCATGGCCAGCACCGCCACGATGGGCAGGAAGCGGCCCAGGGCCATGGCGACGCCGAGCGTGGCGTCCCACCAGGGCGCGTTGGCGGTCAGGCCGGCGAAGGCCGAACCATTGTTGGCCGTCGCCGAGGTGTAGGCATAGAGGATCTCCGACAGCCCGTGCGGTCCGCTGTGCATCAGTCCGGCGAGCGCCTGGGGCAGGATCGCGGCGGTGGCCGAGAAGCCCAGGGTGGCCACCGGAATGGCCAACACCGCTAGGATCGACAACTGCACCTCGCGGGCCTCGATCTTCTTGCCGAGATATTCCGGGGTGCGGCCCACCATCAGGCCGGCGACGAACACCGACAGCATGGCCATGACGACCATGATCGCGATGCCCGAGCCGATGCCGCCGGGCAGGATCTCGCCCAGGTGCATCAGGAACATCGCCACGCCGCCGCCCAGGGGCATGAGGCTGGAATGCATGCCGTTGACCGAGCCGTTGGAGGCGCCCGTGGTCATCGCCACCCAGGCCGCGGTGGCCGGGGCGCCGAAGCGGGTCTCCTTGCCTTCCATATTGACCGAGGTGTCGACGCCGGCCGCCATCTGGGCGGGCGGAACCTGGGTCTCGGTAAAGTAGACAATGCCCGCGCCGGCCGTCAGCAGGATGCTGGCGGCCATGACCAGGGCGCGGATGTCCTTCTTGGCCAGGACGCTGCGGCCGAAGGCGAAGAAGGCGGCCCAGCCCAGCACGTTGATAGAAACGGCCGTGATCAGGTTGGTCAGGGGGGTGGGGTTTTCAAACGGGTGGGCCGAGTTAGCGTTGAAGACGCCGCCGCCGTTGATGCCCAGCATCTTGATGGCTTCCTGCGAGGCCACGGCATAGAGCGAGATCTTCTGGTCGGCGCCTTCCAACGTGTGGGCGGTGACGCCGGCGGCCAGGGTCTGGGGGATGCCCAGGGCGACCAGCACGATGGCGACAATGAGCGACAGCGGCAGCAGCACATAGAGGGTGGTGCGCACCAGGTCGGCCCAGAAATTGCCGACGCTTTCACCGCGATTGGCGATGAACGCCCTGGACAGGGCGGCGGCGATGGTCGCGCCGGTGGCGGCCGAGACGAAGTTCTGGGTGGTCAGCACCAGCATCTGGCTAAGCGTCGACATCGTCGTCTCGCCCGCATAGCTCTGCCAGTTGGTGTTGGTCACGAAGCTGATGGCGGTGTTGAACGACAGGTGACCCGACAGGCCCGCAAAGCCCTGCGGGTTCATCGGCAGCACGCCCTGCAGGCGCAGGACGCCATACACCAGCAAGAAGCCGATGAAGTTGAAGGCCAGCAGGGCGCTGGCATAGCCGAACCAGCTCTGGCTCTTCTGGGCGTCGATGCCGCCGGCCTTGTAGAACAGGGTCTCGACCGGGCGCAGCACCGGGTCAAGCCAGGTGCGCTCGCCGTTCCAGACCCGCGACATGTACGTGCCGAGCGGCCAGCCGATCGCGACCGCCAAGCCCAGCGTCAGGGCGATTTCCGCCCAACCTTGCCAATTCATGGAATGTGATCCGTCAGAACTTGTCGGGTCGCAGCAAGGCGACGACCATATAGGCCGCGACGACGATCGCCCCGGCTCCCCAAAGCGCGCTCACCAGCATGGTCATAGGCGCCTCAATGCAGTGGCAAAGGCGGCGAAGGCCACAAACAGCCCCGCCCCCAGCGCGAGAAAAGCAACATCGGCCATCTCTAGCCCTCCTGTTCAGTGGGGGGACAGGACCACGGACGGGCGTAAGGGCTCCATTCCGAAGTCGAGGGCCCATATAAGCGCTGTATAAGGATCGGCGGTGGTGATCGGCATGCGCCCAGACCCCGGCCACGCCTTGATCCGCGCCGTGCGCCTCAGCCTCCGAGGGCGACGCGCGGTGCGGGATGGGCGGCCAGCCAGCGCACCTTGGTCAGCAGGCGGTGTCCGTCGCCGGTCTCCCGGCACCGTCTCAGACGTCGAACCTCGGCCGACGCGAGGTCCCGACCGCAGCATCCCTCCAAAGGCCATAAGCGCTCCGTACGCAAAAGCGGCCTTTGACCTTGATCTTCATAAGCGTCGCGTAATGGCGCCCGCTTATGTGACGCTTATGACGTCCCGAACTTCGCGAATGGAGCCCTTACGGCCGGACAGTCCAGGGTGGCCCTCCTGGCGCTCGCCGTAACAACCGCCGCCGTGCTGTGGCGGCGGGTACAGATCCACCCCTCCCCGCTTTGGTCGGCCGCCGCAGGTCCCGACGCCAGATGCCGGAAGCGGTCTCCAACTGCTTGAGGTAGGGTCGGCCCTTGGTCGAGAAGGCAGAGGGGCCTTGAACTCGCCCCACGGCCCTCGCCCATGCAGATGCGCGCCTGGGTCGATCCCGGCGGCATAGCGCTCGGTGTGGGGCAGGACGCTCATCACGTTGCGATTGCGGCGCTTGGCCTCGACGACACCGACCAGGGTCAGGCCCGCGAACAGGGCGCAGTCAGCCGGGCCGCTGGCGGTGGGCCACTCGGCGATGGCCAGATCACGCCCCTTGGTCGGCCGCGCGCCCTTGGCGTAGCGCAACTCGCGAGTGTCGGCTTCCCAGCCGGCGTTCGGAAGCTGTTGGTCGATGATGGCCCTGGTCGCTGCCTCGCCCAAGTTGATGGCGTTGTCGGCGGCTTCGGCGGCCTTTTCGAGCTTGGCAAGCTCGGCCGGGGCGGCCTTCTCGGCCTGCCGCTGGGTGGCCTCCAAAGCGGCTCTGACCTCCCCCGCCGCCCCGGCGTCTTCCGCCAGCTTCTGCCAGACTTGGCGTTCCTCCGCTTCCTGGCGCAGGCGTTCGGCGGCTTCGAGGTTGTCGAGGGCAAGCGCCTCGGCGCGAGCCTGGGCGATCTCGGCGGCGCTGCGGTGACCTTCGACCTCGGCCCTGAGCTGATCCAGCTCGACCCTCAGGCTGGCGGTAGGGTCCGCTGGCGCGGGCGGTGGCACGAACGGGCCCAAGGCGAGCTTGGGCGTTCCGCCGTAGCTGCGAACAAACCACGCGCCGAGCTCTCGCGCCATCTTCAGGCCAGCGAGGTCGGCGGCGAAGTCGTCGAGGTCGCCGTGAACGGCGTCATTGCCGGCCTTGCGCAGGTAGTGGAACAGGTCGAGCGCCTGTCGGGAGGCGTAGTTGGCGCGGCCAAGCACGCCGAGGACATCGGAGAAGGATTCGCCGGGCGACTTCAGCGAAGCCCGTTCGCGCCGCGACCTCCTTGGCCAGCAGTTCGGCGAACTGGCGCAGCTTGATCAGCGAGGTATTTGGGGTCGGTGCGGAAGTAGTGCTCCGCCTGGGCCGCCAATCGAACCGCTTGCGGCCCGTGCGGGCGCAAGAACTCGAAGTTGGCGGTGGCTGGTTGCATCAATTTTTTGGCGGTGCTGTCAGTCTAACGCTAACTTGTCTCCGCTTCCGGTCTAAAGGGGCTCCAGTTCGGAGATGATTCGTGCAGCTATCATTCAAGCGCCACCGGTTTCCAGCGGAGATCATAAGACACGCCGTTTGGCTGTATTTCCGCTCCACCCTGAGCTTTCGCGACGTCGAGGAGATGATGGCCCAGCGGGGCGTCGACGTCAGCTATGAGACCATCCGCTGCTGGACGATCAAGTTTGGTCCGCAGATCGCCAGGAATCTCAAGCGCGAACGCCCTGCCCCGTCGCCACGATGGCATCTGGACGAGGCCGTCTGCTCCATCGGGGGCAAGCGGATGTATGTCTGGCGCGCCGTCGATGACGAGGGCGAGGTGCTCGACGTGGTCGTTCAGAAGCGGCGCGACACCGAGGCCGCGCTGAAACTTCTAAGACGCCTGCTGCGCAACCAGCCCGTGGAGCCAGAAGCGATCACCACGGACGGACTGAGGTCCTACGGCGCGGCGCTCAAGGAACTGGGCCTAGAGGGCCTTCACCGGCCCGGCCGCCTTCGGGAAAACAACAGAGCAGAGAACTCTCACCTGCCGATCCGCCGACGGGAGCGCAAGATGCAGCTCTTCAAGTCTCAGCCTTCAGCTCAACGTTTTCTCACCACCCACGCCAGCGTCTACAACACCTTACACCCAACGTCACCTCATCGGCCGGTCAACTCTGCGCGCCTTTCGCGCCGCGGCTCACGACGCCTGGCGCGAGGCGAGCGCCGCCGCCTGACGAGACCTCGGCCAGAGAAAGCTTCAGCCGACGGCATCAAGTTGACAGTGCTGAGGTGATCGGTGCGAGTTCTCTGACCTTGCGAAGGTCTGCTTGTGGGCGGCGGCCCTAACCGGACCGACTTCCGCACCGACACCGGCGGGGTGGTGGCCTAGCAGTTCGCCGTCAATTCCGGGACCAACAACCACGTCACGGAGGTGCAGGGCGACAACGGCGCGGCTCTGAACAATCTGCCCAGCGCTTGAGCATGGATCTCAGCGCTTTGCAGAGGTCGTGGATCCGGGAGAAGTCCAGATGATCCTCCCGAGATAGGCTCGCAGCGTCTCGACGATCGGCCTGCTCAACACCTGACGGACGGCGCGGCGCGCCTCAGGGAGCTGTCAGTTGACCTCGCGCTCGATCACAAAGAGCGCATCGACCTCGCTACGCCTAGCGACACGATACGACAAGCTCGCCGCCATCATCACTTGATGGGCGCAATGAGTTTGGAGCCTGGAGCAAGAAGAAGGCGGAGTTTTCCACAAGCCACATCTCCTCCGCGTGTTCGCGCCATTTCTGAGATCATCCGTGGTGCTCACGGCAACCGAGGGGAGGACCCCCGATTGCCGCGGCAGGACCATTAGGCCTTGGGCAAGAGCACGGCGTCGATCACGTGGATGACGCCATTGGTGCAGGCGATATCTGCCGTCACCACCTTGGCGCCATCGACGGTCACGCCGTGGGTGCCGTCGACGTGCACGGTTGCGCCGCCGGCGGTTGCCGCATCCATCACCTTGCCCGTGACGTCCGCAGCCATCACCTTGCCCGGCACGACGTGGAGCAGCAGGATCGCCGTCAGCTTTTCCTTGTTCTCGGGCTTGACGAGGTCTTCGACAGTGCCGGCCGGCAGCGCAGCAAACGCCTCATCCGACGGGGCGAAGACCGTGAACGGGCCCGCGCCCTTCAGCGTATCGACCAGACCGGCGGCCGTGACCGCGGCGACCAGCGTCGTGAAGGCGCCGGCAGCCACGGCGGTATCGACGATATCGTGCGTCTGATCAGTCATGTTTGGTTCCTTTGGAACGATCGACATTGGGGAGGCAGAAAAGATCTTCATCGACACGACGCGCGCCACAGATCGGGGGTAGGGAAGCGCGTGCATCGATGCGGTGCGAGCCTGTCGCCACCGCAGAGCGCGTGTCCCACAGATCCCCGCAGCAGCACATACGGGCTTTGGGTCATCTGGTATCCGCGGCAATCCGCCTCCAAGAAGTAGCCTCTTACGAAGATGTGAACCATCTCGCCCCGTGGGCAAACCGGCCAGCGCCAGATGCGATGGGGCCGGCGCTTGGTAGCTTTAGTCGTCCTGACCCCGTCATCGCCAAGGAGAGATTGTCGTGAAGATCAAGGACAGGCCGGAGTTTCGAAGCAAAGCCGCCGTACTGACTTTCGGACCCGGTGTGCTGGTCACCGAAGCGGTCTCTGTGATGAGCGAGCGGAATTACGGGGCCGCTGTCATTGTCGGCCCCGACCGCAAACCGCTTGGCATCGTGACGGAACGCGATTTCATGAGACGTCTGCTCAACAAGCGGATGAATCCGGACGAGACGACGCTCTCTCAGATCATGACGACGGATCTGAAAGTGGCCAGGGCCGACGACGACCTTCTCGATTGGCTGCGCATTATGTCCAACGAGAGATTTCGCCACCTGCCGGTGGTCGACGACGAGGGCGTGATCATCAGTATGATGAGCCAGGGCGACTTCGTCAGCTACACTTGGCCAGAACTATTGGGACGACTGACAGAACAGGCAAAGGCCACGTTCGACGTCAGCCCCTCGCTCGTGATGATTGTCGCCTGTATCGCCGTCTTCGCGGCTTGGTCCGTCACGATCTTTGCGCAGTTACGCTGATTGACGGGACGATTGGAGCAGCACCTGCCTGCCACTCCTTAGGCCCTACGCCTGTCTTGATCAGCGCCCGGCCGCAGCATGCACCCTTCGCTCCAGCCAATGCGACAATAGCAGGTGCGGAACGGCGACTGCGGCGAGCAACTGAAAGGCTTGCGACGTGAAGTTAGCGTTGATCCGAAACGGGAACAGCACCTGCAGCGCCATCCACCCCAGGATCGTAGCGCCCGACAGCAAACCGCCCGTCGCGATCCAGCGCGGCCGCGACATTTCGCGCAGCACACTATTCGCCCGATCAAGGTGTAGCGGCGAATGCAGGAGGACAAAAAACAGGGCGAATCCGATCACGGGGGGGACAACCAACAGAACAACGAGGCAGAGCGTCATCGCTGCAGCCCACGTCCGGCTCCCATTTAGCCAGGCTGCCGCGATGCCGACGGCGGTGACAAGCAATGTCATGGGCGCGGCTGCGGAAATGATGCGGACCAATAGCGTCGATCGATCATCGCTCATCGCGGCAAACAGCGCCGCCACCTCCGTCGGATGGCTGATGGTCGGCACGGTGATGACCGCTGCCCCTGCCGCGATGCGCAGCAGCGGTTCTTCGAGCATCTGCCAATCCTCGCCGAAATGCACAGCCGCGATCGACAGGAACAGGACGAGCGCCAACAGGGGAAGCGTCATCCACAGCAGTGCCATTGCGACGGCGATCGCGACGTAGCCGCCGATCACGAGGACTAGTACCCCCCGACCCGGTGCGACGGCTCTGCGCAGCAGAGCGATATCATAGGCGCCGTGTGGCAGGCCGCCCCCGAGAAACAGGACTGTGGCGGCTGTAACCGCCATCGACTGTCCCATCGGAGCGCCCAGCAATGTGGCCAGCAGCAGTGCGATTGCTACTGGCCAGAATGCCGGAAGCACCCGGTTGCAACGTCCCAAGGGCGCGAGGCAACCGGGTGCAGTTGGGGCTAGCCCAATCCCTTTCATGGGATCACGCGGCGTAGCCCTTGCGGCCATCGGCGTCGGACTCCGACTTCCGGACCGCGATCAGGAAGACGAGGATGCCGATGCCGGCCTTGGCGACCAGGTCAGCGATCGTGTAGCCGACCTGGATGGTCGTCTCGACTGCGCCGCCGGTCAGGCCGAAGAACGGGGTGAAAAAGACGATCGGGTAAAAGCCCCAGGACGCGACAGTCACTAAGCGTGCCGTACGTACCAGACCTTGGGCGGCGACAGGTTGCTCCTTGATCGACTTGCCCAGCCCAACGAACAGCTCGAAGATGATGTAGAGGAACGGCACCATGGACAACGAGCCCCACAGGGCGCGTGTCGCCAGATCGGTGGCGATTTCACCAGGATAGCCCAGCACGATCATCAGCGCTGCGGCCAGCCCGAGGGTGACCGACTTCGACGTCGTTTCCGCCCGCGACAAGCGCATGACAAGGATCAGTTCGATGAGCAGCAGGGGGACCGTCAGAAGCCAGTCGACATAGCGATAGGCGTCGTTGAAGGCGACGCCAGTCGCCGTCACCAAGCTGTCCTTGAACGTGTAGGCTTCGTGCCAGCTCTCAAAGATGCGGAAATAGTGATAGGCCGCGATGGCGGTGACGATGCCCGATATTGTCAGGGCCGTGCGGTAGGCCGGCGCGACTTGCGACCGACTAAGCCACAAGAAAATCGACGCGGCGGACATCGCCGCAAAAGTGAATGAGAACGCATTATAGATCAGCTGGTATTGGAACGGTGTAACGGTGTCCATCTAAGTCTCCGTCGCAGTTGTCCGCAGCGCGAGTGCGCTGGGCAGGGGTGTTGCGGAGGTCGCACGATCATAGTGAGACGATCTTCGGGCCCCCGAAGCGTCACCACAGCGGCATTACTAGGTAGGTGAATAACCGACTGCGCACCGACCATTTGGAGCGCGCAGCCATGCAGCCGTGACAACCTAACCGGCGTAGGCTGCGGTCAAGTTTTCGACGATACGGACCTTCTGCCGTATCCGAAACAACGACGGGTTACAGGCCGGCCTCGACGGCGAGGCGGATCAGGTCGGCTGTCGTATGCAGCCCAAGCCGGTTCATCAGGATGGCGCGGTGCATCTTGACGGTCTTCTCGGCCAGATTCAGGTGCGCCGCGATCTGCTTGTTCAAGAGCCCGTTGGCGACCAGCTTGAGCACCTGACCTTGGCGCAGCGACAGCGACTTCACCATTTCCGCAGCCCGGATCCGGCGCATGCTCGAGGGCGCCGCCGCATCGGCATCGATTTCGACCTGAGAGCCGAGGAAATACAGCAATGCGTCTTCCTCGTCGTAGATCGGCGCGACAAGGACGGCGTTGCGAAAGGGTTGGCCATTGCGCTTGTAGTTCAGGATCTCGACGAGCACGGGACGATGTTCACGCACCCCGCGACGGATTTCCTCAGTCAGCCACGGCTCGGTAGCCGGTCCCGACAGGAAACGGCAGTTGCGCCCCACCACCTCCTCGGGCGGATAGCCCGTGAGCTCGCAAAAGGCATCGTTGCAGGCAATGATCGGATTGTCGGGCAATCGCGGATCGCTGATCACCGAAGGGATCGGGCTATCCGTCACAAGCCGCAGATGGCGGGCTTCAGCGTTACAGACAGTGGCGTCTATCGCAATATCAGTGCCTGCACTGTCCATCCAGAAGACCATGCCAGATGCAGAACTCTCTTACACCCGTTTAATGCCAGGCCCAAATCTTGTCCTTGTCGCTTCTATCGGAGCCCCATTGCAGTACGACAGGCATATCGTATCAAATATAGTTCAATGAATTCATAGCCTTAATTGCTGCGTAGGTCGGTCGGAGATGTCGGGAAGTCTGCCGGATAAAGATGTCCGGGCGGCCGTTTATCTCGTGACCTTGCCCCCAAAACTTGGACCATCGCGGGCCGGGATTTCTCGCCGGTTATGCGCCCGGCGCACCATATGGCTTGGCGCAGTTCATCAGCTGAACCGGACACTTGTCGCCGATCGCGTTTTGGGGATGCATTTGAGTCCTTGCTCCAAGCCCCGTATGTTCCCGGGCTTCATCGAACGGCATGAACCAGCCGGTGTTCTGGCATTCAGCCCGGACCTTGCCGTTTATGGTCTCACCTGACCGCCGCGTAGGTCGGCCAGGTGTCCGGTTTAAGGAGCGATTTCCGAGCCCGCTTCTGGCGCAGAGAGGTGCGGCGGGCTCACCTCGGTCGCTAGGGGCTTTTGCAGAATCTAGCCCCGTTCTTGAACGAACGGGGCTAGGTGAGCGCCCCACCTGCGAGAGACTCCCATGCCCGCCTTCACAATCGTCACCACCAGCGCGACCCACGGCAGCGATGCGGTGGAGGTGAGCACACTGAGCGACGATTTCACCAACGACAGCGAAGCCTTGGGCTATTCGCGCCGCATGGCCGAAGAAATGGTGGGCATGGCCCACCAACTGGCTCTGGATTTCGATTTTAGCACCGTGGGCCTCTACGACGGCGACCTGATCGACGAGGACATCGATCCGTCCCACACCGCTTTCCTCGGGGCCTGGGTCTTGGACGAAGAGGGTGCATCCTTCGTTGGAGCTGATGAATTGCGCGATGGCGAAACCGGCCCCGAAGCCACCTGACGCTAGGCAGCTGAGGTAGTGGCCAGACCGTACGCCAGCATCAGCGCCAAGATTAGCGCGCCGATCAGGTGGGTGCCGATCGCCGCCAGGCTTGCGTTGGCGGTCGGCGCCGTCAACACGTTGAGCTTCGTCATCGCTTAGCTGCAGCCCGCTGATGGCGTTGGTTGCCGCCACCGGCTAGGCTTCTCGGATGGTTCAGGTCAGCGGACCTTCGTGGTGGCCCAGAGCTGAGCGCGCTTCTCGCTCGCTGAAGGCGATAAGCCGGGGTGCCAGCAAGGCGCGACACTGGGTCTATGTGATTTGCTCCACGATGCTCGGAAGGCCGATCCATGGGGGGTGTACGTCGGCCAGACTTCGCGTGACCCCGACCTGCGCTTTGATCAACACAAGAACGGCTACAAGGCTAGCGGCGCGGCCAAACGGTTTGGCGTACGGCTGGTCCCCGACCTGACCGAGCACCTCAATTCCATGCGACAGTGGGAGTCCTTGGAGCTCGAGCCAGCCCTCGCCGACGCGTTTAGAGCTGCCGGAGCGCCTGGCGTGGAGGTGGTCACTAAGCCGTTGAGCGGCGCCGCGAAAGTCCACTTGCTGGAGCCACCTCAACGTCAGCATCTGTTTAGGTTTCTTGGACGCCCGCCAGGCGCGGCGACGGGGCTGACCCCGAGAGCGGGTGTTTGAGAAAGCTCGAAGTCTGACCCGCGGGATGGCGGTAGCAGCCTATGGGGATTTGAGGGGCGCGCTGGTCCCATGGGGTCGCGGGCGATGCGCTGTTGGCCGTTGTCGCTGCTGCAAGGCGGCCGGTTTGGTCCGTTACGATGCCCCTGATGATGTGCGGGTCGGGGTGTTCTTGGGCGCTCAGGGCCGCTTTTTGGCGTTGGTGCGCAAGGCCGCTCACGCGGCCCTTGGCCGTTGCTGTAGCGCTGCGATTTTGGGTGGCGTTGTCTGTGAGCCTCATGACGAGTCGATCCTGAACACGGGTCTTGGCGGCGCGCTGCGTGGCGGGCCTGCGCGCTCGAAGATCTCGACGAGGATCATGCGTCCGCCGCAGCAAGGGCAGGCGATCGGCGGCTTGGCGTCGGTCTGGGGCTCGGGGTTGGAGGCGACCGGAGATGGCGGCGGCGTCTGGAGCAAGGCGCGGGCCTTGGCCAGGTTGGCGGCGCGGCCGGTGTTGGCGAAAAGGCCGTAGTGGCGGATGCGATGGAATCCGCTGGGCGGGACGTGGATCAGGAAGCGGCGGATGAACTCGCCGGGCGCCAGGGTCATCTCCTTGCGCCGGGCCTGACCGTTCTGGCGGTAGTCCTTCCAGCGAAAGGTGCCCCCTGTCGTCCAGGGCGGCCAGGCGGCTGCTGGAGATGGCGACGCGGTGGGTGTAGCGGGCCAGATAGGCCAGGACGGTGCTGTCAGTCTAACGACAACTTGTCTCCGGTAGGCGCACGAAGCCCAACCCAAGCCAGCCTTTACGCCATGACCGAGCGCCACTCGGCCAAGGCGGCCGAGCGTCTTTCCTTGTAAATCCCCCGGCTACCGAGATGGCGCTCCTGGTTAAAATGGTTATGGAAGGCGGCGTGGACCGAACTGAATTTCTGCAGGGTCTTCATCTGTCGAAACCGCAGCATGGCGCGCTCTCGTCGTCGGAATGGCAGGTGTGAGTTCTCACATCGGTTGTTGGCCCAGCGGCCGATCTGCTGCTTCTGGGCGTTGCCGATCTCCTTCATCGACGCCTTGTAGGAGCGCAGCCCATCGGTCGTGACTACTCTGGCGGAGCCGTGTCGCTTCATGAGTTTCTTCATGAACTTCAGAGCCGCAGGCTTGTCACGTGTCTTGCTGGCGAAGGACTCCAGCACCTCGCCTTCGTGGTCAACCGCACACCAAAGGTAGTGCATCTCGCCGTTGATCTTCACGTAGATCTCGTCGAGATGCCACCGCCAGTGAGTGAAGGCCTTCATCCGCTGGACACGCTTGCTCCTGATCTCGGCCGCGAACATCGGCCCGAACCTGTTCCACCAAAACCGCACCGTCTCATGGCAAATGTCGATCCCACGCTCGGCCAGCAGATCCTCGACGTTGCGCAGAGACAGCGGGTATTTGACGTACATCATCACCACGAGGCGGATCACCTCGGGCGAGCTGTTGAAGTAGCGGAACGGGTTCTTCATTCCGGCAGGCTAACGGGCGCAGGCGGCGACGGCAATTTGCTCTGACAGAGCCTTCACGCGCTACCTGGAGCTCAAATCCGTCAACGCGTTGCGTGACGAGCTGGCCCGCTCAGGCGTGCTGTCCAAAGGCTGGAAAACCAAAGCCGGCGTTGACAAGGGGAGGCAACCCCTCTCGCGAGGCTCGCTGTTCCACCTGCTGCAAAGCCGAGTTTATCTGGGTCAAATCGTGCATGGCGATCGGATCCATCCGGGGGCTCATCCCGCCATTGTCCCCGCCGAGCTCTTCAAGGCCGTCCAACAGCAGCTAGCGGTCAACGCCGCTAAGCGCCGAGTCAAAGGCACCTTGGCTGGTTCGCTGCCCCTCAAGGGTTTGGTGTTCGACGCGCTGGGCAATCGGATGGGTCCAAGCTTCGCCTATGGCAAAAACGGCGGCCGCCATTGTTATTATGTCTCCGTGCCCCTCCAGCGCGGCGAGGCCCTGCCCGCGGGTGTCATCGGCCGGATCTCCGCTTTACCGATGGAGGCTCTGGTGCTCGATCGGGTGAGCCGCTGTTTGGATCAACCGGCCACCGACACCGCGCTTGAAGCCCTCTTGCCGATCCTTCGCCGCGTTGATGTCGAGGCCAACAGCGTGCGGTTGACGCTCGATCGCCAGGCGGTCCTGGGCGACGGTGACGCCGCTGCCGCAGTCAGCCGCATCGCCGCCCGTCTGGAGGCCGATGATCAAATTGCCGTGGGCAAACGAAGTGGACAGACAATCGAGCTCATCATCGGCGTGCGGCCGGTGTTTCGCGGCGGGCGGACTTGGATGGTGAAGCCGGCGGGTGCGGCGGCTGTCGGGCGGCCGGACAAGCAGCTTCTCAAAGCCTTGGCTCAGGCCCATAATGGGCTGACCAAGATCAACGCGGGGCCGACGCAGTCGCCTGAGCACTGGCGTCAAACCGAAGGTCTGCGCGATTCCTATATGCGTCGGCTTGCACGCCTGGCCTTCCTGGCGCCGGACATCCAGAGGGCGATCTTGGATGGCCGCCAACCCGCCGGGCTTACGGCGCGGGCTTTGGCCGACCAGCACATCCCGTTGGCCTGGGCCGATCAGCGACAGCTTTTTGCGCTCTAAGCGGGCGCACGCGTCGCTCCATTTCTTTCCCTGATATAGGTTTGAAAATTCCCAGTTCCGTGTCGGTCTCTTGCGGGCGAGTGATTGTCTTCCACGCATAAGTCATCGTCGCTACAGCAGAAATCCCGCGACAGCCGCGTGCTGACCGGATCAGCCAATCAAAAAATTCCCTCTTATTCCCTGTTAAACAGGGAAACAGGAGTGGCGTTTAGCGCTGCGGAGAATGGCGCGCCTACCTGCCGTCGAAAGCGGCTCAGCTGACGGATTCCGGGCTCAAGCCTGCCGGTTTGCCTGGGGAATAGTCCCGCGCTTCGGGGGCTTGCCGGCTCCTGGCGGTGGAGAGCCTGGCTTGGCGGGGTCGCATGGCGGCCCGGAAGGGACTCGAACCCCTGACCTTCGCTTTAGGAAAGCGCTGCTCTATCCTGCTGAGCTACCGGGCCGCGTCGCGCGACGTCCGGGTCAATAGCGCAAGTTTCCGGGCGTGCGAACCCCGGGGTTGAAAAGCGCGGCAGAGGGACTGGCATGGGCGTGTTTCGGCCGTTGAAGACACTGTACGTGCAGGTTCTGATCGCCATCGCCCTGGGGGTGTTGGTCGGGGCGATCTGGCCCAAGGTCGGGATCGAGCTGAAGCCGCTGGGCGACGGCTTCATCAAGCTGATCAAGCTGGTGATCGCCCCGGTGATCTTCCTGACCGTGGCCGGCGGCATCGCCCGGATGGGCGACATCAAGGCGTTCGGGCGGGTGGGCGTAAAGGCCCTGCTCTATTTCGAGGTGGTCTCGACCCTGGCCCTGGCGATCGGCCTGATGGTCGGCCACCTGCTGCATCCCGGCGCGGGCTTCAACATCAACCCCGCTGACCTCGATCCGAAGATCGCCGCCGGCTATCTGGAAAAGGCCCATCACGGCGAGGGGCTGGTCGATTATCTGCTGCACCTGATCCCCGACACCTTCTTCGGAGCCTTCGCCGACGGCAACCTGCTGCAGGTGCTGGTGGTGGCGATCCTGACGGGCTTTGCCTGCACGCGCCTGGGTGAGTTCGGCGACCGGGCGGCCGGGGTCATGGAGGATCTGGCCAAGCTGTTCTTCGGCATCATCCACGTGGTGGTCAAGCTGGCGCCTCTGGGGGCGTTCGGGGCCATGGGCTTCACGATCGGCAAGTACGGGATCGGCAGCCTGGTGCAGTTGGGCGCGCTGGTGGCGACCTTCTACATCACGGCCATCCTGTTCGTGCTGGTTGTGCTGGGGACCATCGCCTGGCTGAGTGGTTTTTCGATCCTCAAGTTCCTGGCCTACATCCGCGAGGAGCTGCTGATCGTGCTGGGCACCAGTTCCTCGGAATCGGTGCTGCCCCAGATGATCGAGAAGCTCGAGCGGCTGGGGGCCCGAAAGTCGGTGGTCGGGCTGGTGATCCCCACCGGCTACAGTTTCAATCTCGACGGCACCAACATCTACATGACCCTTGCCACCCTGTTCCTGGCCCAGGCGACCAACACCCATCTGAGCGTCTACCAGATGGGCGCCCTGCTGGGCGTGGCCATGCTGACCTCCAAGGGGGCCAGCGGCGTGACCGGCGCGGGCTTCATCACCCTGGCCGCCACCCTGGCCGTCGTGCCCGATATCCCCATCGCCGCCCTGGCGGTGCTGGTCGGGGTCGACCGGTTCATGAGCGAGTGCCGGGCCCTGACCAATCTGGTCGGCAACGGCGTGGCCACCCTGGTGGTGGCGCGCTGGGAGGGCGCGCTCGACCGCGACCGGCTGGAGCGCGAGCTGGCCCGGGGACCCAATGCGCCCATCGACGAGCTCCCAGAGGAACTGCCGGCGACCTGAGCTTCCTCGGTAAGCCTTGCTTGAAGACAGAGCCCAAAGCGGGCGTGCCGACAGCGCGCCCGGGTCCGTCCGCAAGGTGACATGGAAACGCCCCCGGACCAGGGTCCGAGGGCGTTTCCTGGAGTTCAGCAGATCAGACTCAGGCCGCTGCGGCGGCCACCGGGGCCTTGACCAGCGACTTGGTCAGGATGCCGATGGCGGCTTCACGGTCGATGCGCTCGATCGCGGCCACTTCGCGGGCCATGCGGTCCAGGGCCGATTCGTACAGCTGGCGCTCCGAATAGGACTGTTCCGGCTGGTTCTCGGCGCGGTGCAGGTCACGCACCACTTCGGCGATCGAGATCAGGTCGCCCGAATTGATCTTGGCTTCGTATTCCTGGGCGCGACGCGACCACATGGTGCGCTTGACGCGGGCGCGGCCCTTCAGGGTGGTCAGGGCCTGGCTGACGGTGTTGCCTTCGGCCAGCGGGCGCAAACCGGCGGTCTTGGCCTTCTTGGTCGGCACGCGCAGGGTCATTTTTTCGTGGTCGAAGGTGATGATATAGACCTCGAGCGACATCCCGGCCACTTCCTGGGTCTCGACACCCCGGATGGTGCCCACGCCATGCGCGGGATAAACGACGTGGTCGCCGACCGAGAATTCCAGACCGCTCTTGCTCATTCGTTCGTCCTCAATAAGTTCGGGCCAGGCCCAAAACGCCGTTCCACTCGGGCTTACAGGGTTTCCAAATCAAGTGTCCAAACGCCGATAGGGACCCGACCGCGAAAGGGGTGCGGGGCCAAGACCGGTTGGGATTTGGAATAGTTCTTAAGTCACCCTTCGCCTTCGATCGGGCGCGCCGGTTTCCCGGCTGACATCGTTCACAAGACGGGCAGGCGCGAGTCATCGCGACCTTTACGTCGAAACCTACAATATCATAAAATTCAGCTTGATGAAAGGCTTGCAGCCTGTTTAGCCGCCCGCGCTGGTTCGGCGGGGAGTGAGCCGAGCCGCGAGGGGAAAATGGTTAAGCTCTAGGCGCCAGGGACGCCAGCGGACTTAGGAGCCCTTGCCGGGTTTTTCGCTGAAGTACTTTTCAAACTTGCCAGTCTCGCGCTCGAAGTCCTCGCGGTCGGCCGGCGGCGTGCCCTTGACGGTGATGTTCGGCCAGATCTTGGCGTAGTCAGAATTGATCCGCAGCCACTTGCCGTCGGGGTCATCCTCGGTGTCGGGCTTGATAGCGTCGATCGGACATTCGGGCTCGCAGACGCCGCAGTCGATGCATTCGTCCGGGTTGATGGCCAGGAAATTCTCGCCCTCATAGAAGCAATCGACCGGGCACACCTCGACGCAGTCCATGAACTTACATTTGATGCAGGCGTCGGTAACGATGTAGGTCATCGAGGGCTCGGAGTTTCTCGGGCGGCTTGGGCGGCTTGGGCGGCTTGGGCGCGGAGGCCGCGTTTTCGAAGTCGCGGGGGCGCTTGTCAATGCGGCTTGGCTGCTGGCGAGGCGAGGAAATCTCATACCCGAGCCTTTCGAGCGCGATGGATCGCCGCATATCGCTGTTACGTTACCCTTTATTATCGAAGCTCTGTCACAACCAAGCAGAGGAAAATAAACAATAAGTCGGGAACCCGACACATGACGAGCATAGCGGTTCGCCATCCGGTTTCGGCCGGACGCGGCGACCAAAGCCCCGGCTTCCAGATGGAGGCCTTCGAGACCTTCGTCCGCCACGCGCCCTTCGCCGCGGCGCTGCTCGATGACGCCTTTCGCCTGACCGCCGTCAGCGCCGGCTGGACAGACCACGCCCTGACGCCGCAGGACATGGGCATCGGTGACGACTTCCGCCGCGCCCTGCTCAGCCCCGAGGATGTCGGGAGCCTGGAGCGCTGCGTGGCGTTCGGCGAGCCGTTCTCGCGCTATCGCTCCATCGCGGTGAACGGCGGCGAACCGCGCATCTGGCGTACCGAATTCGCCGCCACCCGGCTGGAGGGCGGTCGCACCCAGGCTGTAGTGATCACAGCGCGCGACGTCAGCGGCTTCGCCGCAACTGCCCTCAAGGCCGAACGCGATCAGCAACGCCTGAAGATGGCGCTGGAGCTGGACGACCTGATGGTCCGCGAATACGACCTGAAGACCGGCGAGGTCTATTGCTCCAACACCTCTCCCGAGCTGGAGAGGTGGTGCACCTTCAAGATCGACCCCCTGGAGATCGTTCACCCCGATGACCTCGAGCGGGTCGCCGAGTTGGTGCGCAATCGCAAGGACGGCGAGGCGCAGGTCTTCGAGTTCCGCCTCAATCGCGACGACGGGGTCGAGACCTGGGTCCGGTCGGTGGGGAAGAAGTTCCTCGGCGCCGACGGCAAGCCCGAGCGACTGGTCAATCTGTTCAAGGACATCACCGACCGCCGCCGCGCGACCGAGGCGGTCGAGACCCTGGCCTTCAAGGACCCGCTGACCGGCCTGCCGAATAGAGCGTATTTCCAGCGTAAGTTCCAGGAGGCCGTCGACGCCTCGGAGCTGGTGGGCGAGTTGTTCGGCCTGATCATGATCGACGTCGATCACTTCAAGGACATCAACGACACCCTCGGCCACGACGCCGGCGACGCCCTGCTCAAGCGATTGTCAGAAATGCTGCACGCGGCCTTCCGGGCCGGCGACACCGTGGCCCGGTTGGGCGGCGACGAGTTCGCGGTGATCCTGCGCGGCCTGCATTCCGAGGCCGACATGATGCGGCCGGTGGCGGCCCTGCAGGAACTGCTGCGTCGGCCCATCGAGCACGCGGGCCGCAGCTTCTCGGTCAGCGCCAGCATCGGGGCGGCCCTGCACGGCGACCTCGACGCCGACCCCAGCCACATGATCAAGAACGCCGACATCGCGCTCTACCGGGCCAAGGACGAGGGCCGCAACCGCAGCGTGGTCTTCACCCCGGCCATGCGCTCGTCGCTCGAACAGCGGATCGAGCTGTTGCGCGACGTGCGCGCGGCGATCACCGCCAAGGAGTTCGTGCTCTATTACCAACCGGTGATCGACCTCGCCTCCAACAGCGTGGCCGGCTTTGAGGCCCTGATGCGTTGGGACCATCCCGAGCAAGGCATTCTCACGCCCGACCGCTTCATGGCCGCCTTCGAGGACCAGGACCTGTCGCTGAAGCTGGGCGACCTGGCGTTTGAAAGCGCGCTGAAGCAGATGCGCGACTGGATGGACCAAGGCGTCGAATTTGGCCGGGTGGCGGTCAATATCTCGGCCGCCCAGTTCCGCTCCGGCCGGCTGGCCGAGGAGGTGCAGGAGCGCCTGGCCCGCTGGAACGTGCCCTGCAGTCGCCTGACCATCGAGGTGACCGAGAACGTCTATATGGGCTGGGGCGCGGAGATGGTCGCCGACACCGTTCGCGCCCTGCACAAGGCCGGCGTGATGATCGCGCTCGACGATTTCGGCACCGGCTACGCCAGTCTGGCCAACCTGCGCCACTTCCCGATCGATCGGCTGAAGATCGACAAGTCCTTCGTCCAGAACATCGAGGACGCCGCGATCGTCAAGGCGGTGATCACCCTGGGCTCCAGCATGGGCATGAAGGTGGTCGCCGAGGGCGTCGAGGATCAGGCCCAACTGGACGCCTTGGCCGGCTACGGCTGCGACCAGATCCAGGGCTACCACTTCTCGCGGCCGATGCCGGCGGAGATGGCGCCGGGCTATCTGGAGCGGTTTGGGACGTAAATCCTCCCCCCGTGGGGGCCCGTGGGGGAGGTGTCGGCGGAGCCGACGGAGGGGGGTGACTAGAGCATTTCCCGACCTGACTGCGTCAGGCCATGAGCTCTAATTTTCTGTTTTGACGCATTTTTCTTCACGCGAACCGGAGCCACTTCGCTCGAAAAATGCTCTAGCCGCCAGCCCATCCCACGACCGACCCTAAAACTCCCCCCACCGGGTGAGGATCTCTATCCTTCCACCACTTCATACAGCGCCCGCGCCTCGGTCGTCGGTCCGCGTCGTTCGCCGAAGCCGATGACGCGGATGTTGATCAGCCGGCCACCGATCGCGAACACCAGCACGTCGCCGACCCGCAAGCCCCGCGAGGGCTTGTCTATGCGGCTCTCCGCGCCGGCCCGCGTCAGGCGGATGCGGCCTTCCTCGACGAAGCGGCCGGCCATCGAGCGGGTCTTGAAGAACCGGGCGTGCCACAGCCAGAGGTCGGCGCGGCAGCAGCCGGCGTCTTCCTCGATCACGAGGCGACGGCTTTCGGGGCGGGCGTGCGACGGCGCGGCTTCTTGCGGCGCGGCGGCGGCTCCGTGAGCTTGGCCAGGGCGGCGAAGGGCGAGTCCGGACGAGCCGCAACCGTGGGCTCGGGTCGCCGCACGGCGCCGCGCCGTTTCCACAGGATCGGGTCGCCGTCCTTGGGGCGCAGGGCGGGCGTGTAGTCCAGGAACCGCAGCACGGCGGCGGCCTCGGCGGGCGCCCAGCCCAGGGTATCGCGGGCCGTGTCGGTCAGCACCACGCCGCCGGGCTTCTGGCCCTCGCGCAGCAGGGCGTCGAGCCGCTCCAGCATCTCGACGGGGACCACGAACTTGCCCACCAGCCTCAGACCGTTGGCGGCCAGGGCGCGGGCGTCCGGCGTCGGGGACGGCGCCAGGGCCAGCCGCTCGCTCTGCCCTTGCCACACGCCCGGCGTCAGGGCGCGCGCGCAGGCGGCGGCCTCGGGACGCAGCACCGAGGGCAGGAACAGGCTGAACGCCCCGATCCGCGCGCCCAACGCCTTCAAGGTCCGGCGCTCGGCCTGGCTCAAGGCTTTCAGGTCGGTCTCGACGGCTTGCTTGTCGAGCACGCCGCCCGCCTCCAGCAGCCGATGGGCCAGACCGCGCGGCAGGCCACGAAGCGCGCCGCCCGACAGGGCCCGTTGCAGCTTGCGCAGGCCCGGCAGCTTGCGGTCGATCTCGACGGCCAGGAAAGCGTCCAGTCGCCGCTCGGCGCGTTCGCGGGCCGAGGCCTCGCCCAGCTCGCCCAGCAGTCTCGCGCGGGGGGACAACAGCGGGCCTCCACCGCGCACCGCCCCGGCCGCCTCGCCGTTCCACAACACCGCGCCGTCGGGCGTCAGGGTGAAGGCCTCGTCCGGCTCGCTGGCCAGCTTGCCCAGGCGCCGGGCGATCTCCGGCGTCACGGCGCGCTGAGCCGTGTTGCGCAGCGCCTTTTCCTCGAGCGCGCTGCCGCCCTTTTCCTGGACGAACGTCACGCCGGTCAGTCGCCCGACCACATGGCCCTCGACGGTCACCGCCCCATCGGCGCCGACCCCGGCCAGCATGGTCTCGCGATCGCCCAGCGAGCGCATCAGGACGCTGGTGCGCCGGTCGATGAACCGGGCCATCAGCTTCTCGTGCAAGGTGTCGGACAGCCGGTCCTCCAGCTGCCGCGTCACGCCCTGCCAGTGCTGCGGATTGTGCAGCCAGTCGCCACGGTTGGCGATGTAGCTCAGGGTGCGGACCCCCGAGAGGCGGGCGGCCAGGCTGTCGATCTCGCCGTCGTTTCGGTCCAAGGCCTTGAACTGGCCGGCGATCCAGTCTTCCGGCAGACGCTTGCGGCCGGTGGTCAGGTCGTCGAACAGGGTGCGGACCATGCGCTGGTGATCGTCGTCGGTGGTCTTGCGGAAATCCGGCGTCTGGCACACGTCCCACAGCCGCAGCAAAGCCGAGCGGTCGGCCTTGCAGCGGGCGACCACGTCCTCCTGCTGGGCCAGCTTGCGCAGCGTGCGCTCGTCCAGGGCCTCGGCCGACAGCGACAGGCCGTTGCGGTGCGGCGGCTCGGCCAGCGACCGCAACAGGCTGGGCAGGTTGCCGAAGTCCAGCCGAGCATTTCGCCACTCGGCCCCCATCACCGGCTCGAACTGGTGATTGACGACGCTCTCGACCAGGTCCTCGTCCATCTCCTCGCAGTCGCCGGTCACCCCGAACGTGCCGTCGCGGGTATGGCGCCCTGCCCGGCCGGCGATCTGAGCCACCTCTTGAGGGTGCAGCCAGCGGGTGCGCGTGCCGTCGAACTTGCGCAGGCCGGCGAAGGCCACATGGTCTACGTCCATGTTCAGCCCCATGCCGATGGCGTCGGTGGCCACCAGAAAATCGACCTCGCCAGACTGGTAGAGCGCGACCTGGGCGTTGCGAGTGCGGGGGCTCAAGGAGCCCATCACCACCGCCGCCCCGCCGCGCTGGCGGCGGATCAGCTCGGCGATGGCGTAGACGGCGTCGGTGGAGAAGGCCACCACCGCCGAGCGGCGCGGCAGGCGGGTCAGCTTCTTGGAGCCGGCATAGGTCAGGTTCGAAAAGCGTTCGCGGCTGACGATCTCGGCGTCGGGCAGCAGCCGGCGGATCAGCGGGGCCATGGTCCCTGCCCCCAGCAGCATGGTCTCGTACTTGCCCCGGGCGTGCAGCAGCCGGTGGGTGAAGATATGGCCGCGCTCGGGATCGGCGCACAGCTGGATCTCGTCGATGGCCAGGAACTCGACCTCGCGGGTCAGGGGCATGGCCTCGACGGTGCAGACGAAATAGGCGGCGCGCGGCGGGACGATCTTTTCCTCGCCGGTGATCAGGGCCACCGAGGCCTTGCCGCGCAGCTTGACGATCCGGTCGTAGATCTCGCGGGCCAGCAGCCGCAGCGGCAGGCCGATCATCCCCGAGGCATGGCCGAGCATCCGCTCCACGGCCAGGTGGGTCTTGCCGGTGTTGGTCGGGCCCAGCACGGCCGTCAGCTTGGAAGGGGCCAATCCGGCGGAACGGTCGCTCATGGATTCAAGGTGGGATGGGAATCGGGGGGAAGCAAGCGGGGGTGTGGCCTTAAATCCTCCCCCTTTGGACCCCTTTGGGGGAGGCGGCCGAAGGCCGGTGGGGGGGAGTGGTGGGATGGCAAGTCCTGAACAGGGTCGCGGTCAGATACTCCCCCTCCGTCGGGTTCGCCGACACCTCCCCCAAAAGGGGCCCATAGGGGGCCCATAGGGGGAGGACCTAGAGGAGCGGCACGCCCAGTCCCACCTTGACGCGGTCCATCACCACCAGGGTCCGGAACCGCTTCACATTGCCTGCGTCGAAGAACAGGCGCCGGGTCAGGGCCTCGTAATCGGCCATGGTCTGCACGATGATCACCAGCATGAAATCGGCCTCGCCTGTGACGTAGTAGCACTGCTGCACCTCTGGTCCAGCCGCCAGCCGGGCCTTGACCGCGTCCAGCAGGTCGATGCGCTCGCTTTCGACGTGGACCTCGACCAGCAGGGTGATGGCAGGCCGACCTTGGCCGGATCGATGACCGCGACATGGGCGGCGATGACGCCGGCCGCCTCCGGCTTCTTGATCCGCTGTTGGACGGCCGGGGCGGACAGGTTCATCGCCTCGCCGATCACCCGCTGCGACGTGGTGTTGTCGCGTTGCAGGAGGCCGAGGATCGCGAGATCGAAGCTTTCGAGGGTCATAACGAAACAAACTTGCGTTCAAAGGCGCGAACCCAAGCCCCTTTTTTCGCGCGTCAAGCAATATTGCTTCGCGACCCAGTCTACGTCGAAGGCGGATCATGAAGCTGCTCTACCAGACTCACTCGCCCTACGCCCGCAAGGTGCTGGTCGCGGCCCACGAGATGGGGCTGGCTGGCCGCGTGGAGGTGAGCCACCACGAGACCAGTCCGACCCAGCGCAATGACATGGTGTTCGCCGCCAACCCGCTGGGCAAGGCGCCGGTGCTGATCACCGACGACGGCCTGGCCTTGTTCGATTCCAGCGTGATCTGCGAGTATCTGGACGGCCTGCACGGCGGTCCGGCGTTGATCCCCGCCGAGGGCTCCGAACGCTGGAAGGTCCTGCGGCTGCAAGCCTTGGCCCAGGGCCTGTGCGACGCCGGGATCGCCCTGCGCTGGGAGACTGAGCGCCGGCTCGCCGCCCTGCGCTACCCGCCCCTGGCCGAGGGCCAGGCCGCCAAGCTGCTGGCCGCCTATGATGTCCTGGAGCGCGAGAGCGACCTGACCGGCCCGCCGGACCTGGGCCGTATCGCGGTCGCCACCGCCCTGGACTGGCTGGCCTTCCGCGCCCTGCCCGACTTCCGCAGCGGCCGGCCAAGGCTGGCGGACTGGCTGGACGGCTTTACGCGGCGGCCGTCCATGTCGGCGACGGCCTATGAGGGCCAGACCGTGGACGGCTTGACGAAATGAGGTAACGCATAGGGGGCGGCGAACACCGCGCCGCTGCCGAGGAAGTCCTTCCAGCGACAGCCCTCGTGCGGCCGGCCCTTGGTCAGGGCGCCGTCCAATAGCTGTCGCCCTTGTAACGGCGGGTCCAGCGCTTATCCACAGGCGCCTGCGGCGGACAGATGACCGTGCGGCCCCAGATCTCGGTGATGGTTACTTCCCAGTACTCGTTGCCGAAATGGTCGGTCTTAACCATTCGGGCTTCCGAACTGCTGTCCATCAGGGTGTCGCCGGAGTCGTAGCAGTCGCGATGGCGCTCGGGTTCCTCGGCGTCCAAATCGCTCCAGAACTCGGCAGCGTAGGCTTGGAAGCGTTCGAGCAACTCGGCCGACGAGAAGCCGACGACGAGCGAATAGGCTGGCTTTTCCATGGGTCGTTCCTATTGAGATAACCAACCCTACCGAGACCGCGCCCGTGGCGGCGCCCCCTGGACAGGGGGAGGACAGCCGCTCCTACTTCTCGAACACCAGCTTGCCGTCCACCACGGTCAGCACCGTCTGCGCCTTCAGGATCTGCGCCGGCTCGACGGTCATCAGGTCCTTGGAAAACACCGTCACGTCAGCCTTCTTGCCGGCCTCCAGTGTGCCGCGGTCCTTTTCGGCGAAGGCGGCGTAGGCCGGGGCCCAGGTCAGCATGCGCAGGGCCTGGTCGCGGCTGACCGCCTCGTCCAGATGCCAGTCGGCATTGGCGAAGCCGTCCAGGCTGTGGCGATAGACGGCGGCGTAGAACTCGATGCGCGGGTCGCCGACCTCGACCGGGGCGTCCGAGCCGGCGGCGACGATCGTGCCGCTGTCCAGGAAGTCCTTCCAGCGATAGCCCTCGTGCAAGCGGTCCTTGCCGAGGCGGGCCGGCGCGAAATAGAGGTCGCCGATCGCGTGGCTGGGCTGCATCGAGGCGATGACGCCCATCTTCGCGAAGCGCGGCACGTCCTCGTCGGCGACGATCTGGGCGTGCTCGATCCGCCAGCGGGCCGTTGTGTCGCCGGACAGCGCCTCGCCGAACCAGTCCAGGGCCATGCGGTTGCCGCGATCGCCGATGGCGTGCATGGCGACCTGGGCCTTCACCGCCTTGGCGGCCTTCATCAGCGCCAGACCCTTGTCGTAGGGGGTCAGTTGCAGGCCCAGCCCCTCGGCGTCGCTATAGGGCGCCAACAGGGCCGCGCCACGCGAGCCCAGGGCGCCGTCCATGTACAGCTTGATCCCCCGCACCCGGATCAGGCCGGTGGGGTCGCTTGTCGGACCCTTGGCCAGCACCTCGGCGGCGCCGCTGGGGTCCATGTAGTTGTCGACCCGCAGGCTGAACTTCCGCTCGGCGGCCAGGGACCGCAGGATCGTCAGGTCGGGTCCCGCGACGCTCATGTTTCCCAGGCCCGTCCAGCCGCGCGAGGCGTAGAGGGCGCCGGCCTTTTCCAGGGCCAGGCGCTTGAGGGCGTCGGACGGCGGCGGGATCACCCCCTCGACCAGGCTCTGGGCGTGGTCGATCAGCATGCCGCTGGGCGCGCCGTCGTCGCCCTTGAGGATCTGGCCGCCCGTCGGCGCGGCGGTGTCCCTCGTCACGCCGGCCTTGGCCAGGGCGGCGCTGCTGGCGACCACGGCGTGGCCGTCGGCCCGCTCCAGCACCACGACGCGGCCGGGCGCGGCGCGGTCGAGATCAACGCGGCTGGGGAAACGCTTCTCGGGCCAGTGGGTCTCGATCCAACCCCGGCCGAAGATCGGGCCGTCGGGATGGGCGGCGGCATAGGCTTTCACTGCGGAGACCAGGCTCTCGACCGAGTCGGTCCGGTCGAGATTAAGGGTCAGCTCACGCAGGCCGACGCCGGTCAGGTGGGCGTGGGCGTCCACGAAGCCGGGAAAGGCGGCGGCCCCCTTCAGGTCGATGTCGCGCGCGCCCTTGGCGGCCTTGGCCTTGGCGGCGGCCAGGTCGCCGACGAACAGGATGCGGTCGCCGCGGATCAACACCGCCTCGGCGCTGGGCGTCGCCGCGACGCCGGTGTGGATCGGACCGCCATGGATCAGCATGTCGCCGGCGAGCGCCTGGCCGAGACTGGAGGTCGCCAACAGGGCGGCGAGGGTGAGGATGCGGCGCACGGCGATCTCCGGAATAGCAAGAAGCGGAAATCGTAGGGCGCCGCTCGATCCGCGCAACAGCGATGCTATGTTTGACGCATGGAACAGGGCTTCACCCTCTTCGAAACGCCGATCGGGCTGTGCGGCCTGACCTGGAACGATCGGGGCCTTATCGGCGCGCAACTTCCGGAGGCCGCGCCCGGCGTAAACTGGACCCGTCTGCGCCGCCGCTATCCGGACGCCGTCGAGGCCTCGCCCCCGCCGCCAGCCGTGCAGCGGACGATCGAGCGGGCGCGCGTCAGCAGCGCTCCGACACTGTTCGACATGGCCTTCTCGGTGGCGCCGTGGCGTCGTTAGGACGGGTTAACGCCGCTTCACCATTCGCCGAACATGAGCGAAACGAATCATGACCGAATCAGCGACTTGGCCGGATTCAGTGTTTGTTCCCTACTACCCATTGTAGCTTAAGCTGCATTAACCACAAACAGTCCTATGGAATGAACCTGTCCGCGCGGAGCCGCTCGAACAGCGCGAAGAAGGCCTCGTCGGTCTGTTGGTAGGCGGTGAAGCCCAGGCGGCGGCTCTTGGACATATCGGCGATGACCTCGATGGGGCGACCTAGGTCGGCGTCGGTGTGCCAGGGCGAAGCCAGGCGATCCAGGTCGGGCTCGGCCAGGCCGTCGCGCAGGGCGACGTCCCGCCATAGTGGGGCGTCAGCCGCCATCTGAACCTCCAGCGGCATCACTTCCCCGTCGAACGGCGCGGGCTCAAGGCCGAACCAGTCGGCGATCCGTCCCCACATCCAGCTCCATCGAAAGACGTCACCATTGACCACATTGAAGGCCTGGTTGGCGGCGGCCGGCGTCGTCGAGGCCCACAGCAGGTGACGCGCCAGTTGCCCCGCATCGGTCATGTCGGTGAGGCCGTGCCATTGAGCGGCCGAACCCGGGAAGCGAAAGGGCCGGCCGGTCTCGCGGCACAGGCTGGCATAAACCGCCAAGGTCTGGCCCATGTTCATGGCGTTGCCGACCGCGTGGCCGATCACGGTGTGGGGCCGATGGACGCTCCAGGCGAAACCGTCGCGCGCGGCTGCTGCGAACACCTCGTCCTCCTGGGCATAGTAGAAATTGGCCACGTCCAGCCGGCCCTGCTCCTCGCGGAAGGGGGTCTGGGGCAGCACGCCCTGCCCATAGGCCTCGAACGGGCCAAGATAGTGTTTGAGGCCGGTGACCAGGGCCACGTGCCGCACCGAACCACCGGGACGTAAGGCGTCGAGCAGGTTGCGGACCATGGCGGCGTTGACACGGATGTTCTCCGCCTCGCTGTCCTGGCGTGACCATGTGGTGATGAAGACGTGGCTGGGTCTGGCGTCCTTCAAGGCCTCGGCCAGGGCCGCCGGGTCATGCAGGTCGGCGGCCATTGCCGTGACGCCGGGCGCGGCCTTGGGGTTACGCGACAGCGCCGACACCGGCCATCCGGCCCCCGTCAGGACCTCGACCGTGGCCTGGCCGACAATCCCTGTCGCGCCCACTACCAAAGCGCTGTGGCTCATGATCTTCTCCCGGTGTGACTGCGACGCCAACACTCAACGCGCTCGAGGCCTTCTAGCCTCGCGGCGACACCAAAACGCCTAGCCGGCCGTGCAGGTGGCGCTGAGCCGCTTGGCGTTGAGGGTGGCGGTCATCGGGATGCCGTTGACGGTCTTGCCGTTGACGTTCAGGCGGAAGCTCTCGGGGGTGTAGGAGCCTTTGGCGGTGACCGGGGCCACACGGCCCTTCTTGTCGGTCCAGGCGCCCTTCAGTTCGATCCGGCCATCCTGGACCACCCGCGTGTCGTAATTGCAGGTGTAGCGCTTCAGGCAGATGCCGCGATTGAAGTTCTCGACATCGGACGGCTTGAGGCAGTGCTGATCGGAACCGACGGGAATCGGGCCAATGCGCGTGTTGTATTCCCACTGTCCGGTGAGGATCGTGGTCTTGGCTCCCGCATGGGAGGCGTTCTGCGGCGCGGCCAAGGCGACCACGCCCCCTAAGGTCAGAGCGGCGACGGCAAGGCCGGAAATCTTCACGAACGGGGCCAGCAAGCGCATGCGGTCGGTCTCCATCAACGCCGTCTATATATAGGGGCGCAGATGAACCACGTTTGAAGGCGATCTTTGGGCGGTGTTCGCAGCTTGGATCGGTTCGGGCGGCTTGACTCGGGAAGGCCCCTTCGCCTATATCGCCCGCTCTCGCGCGGTGGTCCGTCCACGGCGCGCCCGAATTCATGTTGCGGAGCCTTTTGGCTTCGCCCAAGCCCAAGGTATCCGCCATGTCGCGCCGTTGCGAACTCACCGGGATCGGTCCGATGGTCGGCCACAATGTGAGCCACTCGAACATCAAGACCAAGCGCCGCTTCCTGCCGGCCCTGTCGCCCGCCTCCCTGCAGTCCGACTCGCTGGGCCAGACCTTCAAGCTGCGGATCAGCAACGCCGCCCTGCGCACCCTGGACTTCCGCGGTGGCCTGGACGTGTTCCTGCTGGGCGCGAAGGACGAGCAGCTGTCGCCGCGCGCCCTGAAGATCAAGACCCAGGTCAAGGCCAAGGCCAAGGCCGCCGCCCTGACCGCCGTCGCCGCCTAAGACATTCTCGGCCTCGCGGCTGAAGAAAAGGCCCGCGTGGTTCGCCTCGCGGGCCTTTTCGCGTCTGGAGCCTGGTGTCCCGCTCAACTGTCGTAGACGGCGGTTGTAGGGTCTAGTTTGACTCATGTTTGCGCTCGCCCTCGCCAGGGCCTTGCAAGCCTCCCCCGCCGCGCTCCGCGCCCTCCCCGCCTCGTCGCCTCGCCGCCGGCCACCAACGGGTCAACTCGTCAGGTTTCCGCAACAAAACTCGAGCTGGAAATCCTATCGGCTTGAGATCCTTCCGGAAGGACCTGGGCGGATCGTGTGCGAGGTCCAAGTCGTGATGGGCTTCAATGGGGAAATCGCTCGGGTCGAGCTCCAAAACCGCCGACCACACCCGTTCTGATCTATCGCCTCCCAGCGCCCACGAAAAGCCCTCCCCGTTTCCGGGAAGGGCTTTCTGCATTCGACGATCAGGCGGAGAGGGCCGGTACGCCGCCCCCTCTACAGGCCGTAGAGAATGGGCCTTAGCGCGAATAGACGGCCGGGTTGGCGGCGTTGTAGGCGACCAGTTCCGGGTTGTTCATCTTGCCGACCGCGTCATTGACCGAGGCGCGCACGCACGACGGGTACAGGTAGGTGGCCAGCGACTCGCCGCGCACGGACTGCCAGCAGACGGTCGAGGCGGCCTTGACGATCTCGGCGCGCAGCTCGGCCGGGACTTTGCCAGCGGTCTTGATGCGGATTTCGGCGGCGCCGGCGGGCGCAGCGGCGAACAGGGCGATGGCCGAAGCGGCCAGGACGAAGGAGCGGATCATGGGACGAATTTCCTGGTCAGCGGTTGAATTTCAACCCCATCCCGATCCGTTTCCCCCAGCGACTGGTCCAGGATCTCGCCCGCTCTGTCGCTCTTCAAAATTTATAGCTTTCCGGTGGTTACTTATCAATGGTTATGTTGCAGTGCAGGATAAATTCCCGTTGACATGAAATGTGCTGGCAGGAGTCGCTCCCGCGCCGCCGAAACGTCGCGAGAGCGCGCCGGAAGAGAGACCTTAGAGCATTTCCCGACCTGACTGCGTCAGGCCGTGAGCTCTAATCTTTTGTTTTGACGCACTTTTCTTCACGCGAACCGGAACCACTTCGCTCGAAAAATGCTCTAGTAGCTCGCCTTGACCAACAAGGTGCGGCGCTGGGCCTTGGAATAGGCGGTCAGGGCGGGGCTGCCGACCCGCTTGATGGCGTCATAGGTGACGTCCTGCACGCAGAAGATCATCAGGTCGCCGGCGTGGATCCCCAGTTCTTCGCGGCAGACCGAATTGGCGGCGGCCACGATGTCGGCATGGATGGCGGCGTCGGTGCGACCGCGGACCTTGACATGTTGCTCGGCGGCGAAGGCCGAGGTGGTGGTCATCAGAACCATGGCCGAGGCGGCCAGGACAAACATCGATTTCATGATTTCAAATCCGAAGGGGGTTGGGGTTCAACCACCTCCCGACGCGTTCCTCTGAGGCCGTTGGAATCTCGCCCGCTCAAACCTCGGAGATAGCGGTAACATGACAACGTTGTCAGTCAAGTAAAATATCGAGTTTCAAAGGAAACCAGGATTGGATTGGGGACAGCCACATGTGGCTGTCCCCGTCCAGAACTGCAGCGCCTAGAGCAAGTTGCGCGATGTAGGAATCGCACGGCTTGCTCTAGGCTTTTGTTTTCGCATCGCTTTTGCGGAAAACCGGTAGCCACTTTTCCGCGCGATGCTCTAGCGCCGCCGCTTCTTCACCACCGCCGGCGCCGGCGGGGCCGGCGGTGGCGGGGTCCAGTCGAAGGCCAGCAGCAGGGTGCGCTCCAGCGAGAAGTCGTTGTCGTCCGACAGCAGATAGACCCGCGTCGCCCCGGACGGCGTCTTGGCCAGGGCCACCCCCTCGAAGTTGTCGCGCGTCGTCGCCCTGTCCAGGGTCAGGTTGGCGGCGACCACCTGCTTGGCAGACGGGGCGCGCGGATCGACCACGAAACGCACCTGGCCCCGCCAGCCGCGCACCGGGTCGAAACTGCGGTAGAGGGCGGCGATCGCCTGGCCGTCGAAGGATGCGAAACCGGTCAGGCCCCAGGTGAAGTCTGGCGGCGATTGCGGGGCCAGGCCCACACAGGGCGCCGAGACCTTGCACAGCCACACCTCGCCCTCCTCGCCGCCCACCAGATAGGCGTCGGGGCCGGCGATCGGATAGGCGGTCAGGGCTTCCATGCCCTCGTTGTCAGGGAAGGTCGTGGCCGGCTTGTTGACCGCGCGCGGCAGGCCAAGGCCCCCGTTCGGCAGGGCCGGATAGAGCCAGACGCGGTGATTGCGCTCGAAGCTGACCAGCCAGTCGCCATTGGTCAGCACCGCCAGCCCCTCGGCGTCGGCCCAGTCCTTGCTCGGCAGGGGCTGGCCGTCGAGGCCCTTGAGTCCCGACAGCTTGCCGTCGGTCAGGCCGACCAAGCGTCCCGCCTCGTCCAGCTTCAGCCGCGCCTCGAACAGGTCGCCGTCGTCGCTGATCGCCAGCAGCGCGCCATTGGCGCCGATCTTCAGGTCCGACAGGCCGTGCAGGCGCGTGGTGTCGGGGCTGGTGATGTCGATCCCGCCGGCATAGACGAAGCGGCCAATCGAGACCGGCGGTGGCTTGGCCGAGCTGAGCGGCACGGGCGTGGTGACCAGGCTGATCCCCGCCCCCGCCTTGACCGGCGCGACCGGCAGGATGGCGGGCTGCGGTGGGGCCTTGGCGCACTGACCGGCCAGCACGGCGACGAAGCCCAGCACCAAAAGCGCCCGAAGCCCGATCACACCGGAACCTTGCGGGCCGGCTTGGGCGCGGACGGCTGGACGGTGGGCGGGGCGGCCAGCAGGCCCCGGGCCCGCTTCACGGCCTTGGGCTCCTCGTCGAACAGGTCGGCCAGCTGATCGACCAGCGCTCCGCCCAGTTGCTCCACATCGACGATGGTCACGGCGCGGCGATAGTAGCGGGTGACGTCATGGCCGATGCCGACGGCGATCAGCTCGATCGGGCTCTTGGTCTCGATCTCGGCGATCACCTGGCGCAGGTGGCGCTCCAGATAGTGGCCCGAATTGACGCTGAGGGTGCTGTCGTCCACCGGCGCGCCATCCGAGATCACCATCAGGATGCGGCGCGCCTCCGAGCGGCCGATCAGCCGCTGGTGGGCCCACATCAGGGCTTCGCCGTCGATGTTTTCCTTCAGCAGGCCCTCGCGCATCATCAGGCCGAGATTCTTGCGGGCCCGGCGCCAGGGGGCGTCGGCGCTCTTGTAGATGATGTGGCGAAGGTCGTTGAGGCGGCCGGGCGCCGGCGGCTTGCCCGCCTTGATCCACTCGTCGCGCGCCGTGCCGCCCTTCCAGGCGCGGGTGGTGAAGCCCAGCACCTCAACCTTGACCGCGCAGCGCTCCAAGGTGCGGGCCAAGATATCGGCGCAGACCGCCGCCACCATGATCGGCCGGCCGCGCATCGAGCCGCTGTTGTCGATCAGCAGGGTGACGACGGTGTCGCGAAACTCGACATCCGTCTCCTGCTTGAACGACAGCGGGGCGGTGGGATCGATGATCACCCGGGTGAGGCGGGAGACGTCGAGCATCCCCTCCTCCAGGTCGAAGGTCCAGGAGCGGTTCTGCTGGGCCAGCAGCCGGCGCTGCAGCTTGTTGGCCAGACGAGAGACCACGCTGGAAAAGGCCGCCAGCTGCTGGTCCAGATAGGCCCTAAGGCGTGTCAGCTCGTCGGCGTCGCACAGCTCCTCGGCCGGCACGACCTCGTCATATTGCGTAGTGAACACCTTGTAGGGCGGCTCGAAAGCCCCGCCTTGACCCGTGTCAGGCCGCGACGGCTTGGCGCCGTCGCCCATCTCGGGCGCTTCCTCGGTGTCCTCGGCCTCGCCGTCCTGTTCGGACTGGACCATCTCCTCCTCGCCGGCCTCGCTCTCGCGGTCGGAGCTCTCGGTCTCCTCGGGCGCGGCGCCGTCGGACTGCTCGCCCTCGCCTTCGCCCTGGTCGTTCTCGGAGGTCTCGGTGTTCTGGTCCTCGTCGCCGGCGTCCTCGTCCGGGCTCTCGCTGACGTCGGACATCTCCTCGCCGAGATCGAGATCGCGGAGGATCTCGCGGGTGACGCGGGCGAAAGCGGCCTGGTCGTCGATGGCGGCGGCCAGGCGGTCCAGGTCCTTGCCTGCCCGGTTCTCGATATTGGCGCGCAGGATGTCGACCAGGGCCTTGGCGCCATCGGGCGGGGCGTCGCCGGTCAGGCGCTCGCGGACCAGCAGCGACAGGATCTCGGCCATGGGCGCCGACTGGCGGTCGGTGGCGACGGCGCGGGTCAGGCCCTGCTTTTCGAGGCGAGCCTCCAGCGCGGCGGTCAGGTTGAGGCGGACCCCGCCCAGGGCGTTGCTGCCGATCGCTTCCAGCCGCGCCTGCTCGATGGCCTCGAAGGCCGCCTGGCCGTCAGGCGAGCTGGGGCGGGCGCGGGCGTGGGCGACGGCGTCATGGTGGGCCAGGCGCAAGGCCATCTGGTCGGCCAGGCCGCGGATGCGGCTGGCCTCCTTGGGATTCAGGTCGCGCGGCGGATGAGGCAGCACCGCCCGGTTGCCGACCAGGCTGGGACCCTCGCCGGAGAACACCACCTCGAGGTCGGGCGTCTGGGAGAGCGAGCGCGCGGCGTGGGCCAGGGCGCGCTTGAACGGTTCGGTCGGGCTTTCGGGCTTGGAGGCCATGGGAATGGGTTACCGAGCGAACGCGGCGAACACAAGACGGCCAAAAGGGAACATGAGCGCCAAAGCCGCGTTTGCGTGATCCAAGCTCGCGATGGGCGGGCCAGCGCTTGAGGAAACGACCATGTTGAAGTGGGCCATCATCCTGGCGGTCATCGCCCTGATCGCCGGCGCCCTGGGCTTCACCGGCATCGCCGGCGCGGCCGCCGGCATCGCCAAGATCCTGTTCTTCCTGTTCCTGATCGGCTTCATCATCTTCGCCGTACTGGGCGTGACGGTGTTCAAGACCGTCTCGAAATAGCCAGGCTACGATTGGGGACAGGCGCATGCGCCTGTCCCCAATCGCGCCCAGCGGTCGCTACTTCACCGCAGAATAGACCTTGGCCTGCGCCCCGACCACCTCGACCAGATTGCCCATGGTCAGGTTGACGTCCACCAGGTGCAGGCCCCAGTCCTTCAACGGCTGGCCCAACACCAGCAGGTCGCCGGGAATGTTGTCGGCCCGAGGGTCGGCCTTGTCCGGATGCACAGTCACCGCCAGATAGTCGAAGCCCCCCTGGCTGACGCACTGCGCCGAGACCAGGCCCGGCAGTTCCACATAGGGCGTCTTCGCATCAAGGCCCTTGGCCCAGGCGGTGGCCGGGCGCATGGCCGTGCCCATGATCGTGCGGTCGCTGAAATAGCTCTTCAGATCGGCCGAGCCTCCCGCCAGGGCTGCGGGATTGACGCAGGCGGCCTTCATGCCGGGTTCGGCGACCTTGCCAAAGAACTTGCTGCCGGCCGGCGGCGGGCTGTCGGCGCGGAACGACACATAGGAGATCAGGCAGCCGATCTGGCCGGCCTTGCGGCACAGCGGCAGCGAGCCATAGCTGTCCTTGGCCGGATCCACGGGCGTGTTCATGCCCAGGATCAGGGCCGAAACGAGTCGCTTCTGCACTGGCTTGCCGTCAATTTCCTTGGCGATCAGCGACAGCAGGATGCGCGAACCCTGGGAATGGCCGATCAGCACCACGCCCCGACCGTGGTTGTCGCGGGCGAGGTAGTCGTTCCAGGCGTCGCGGACGTCGTTATAGGCCAGGGCGCTGTCGCCGGTCGAAGCCTGGCCCATCATCACGCGGCGCAAGGCGGCGATGGTCACCTGGCGGTAGTTGGGGGCGTAGAGTTTGCAGACCTGGCCAAAGCGCGCGAACTGCTGGTCGGCCACGGCCTTTTCCGGCAGGTCCGGCGTCATGTCGCTGTTGCCGCCCGGGTCGCTGGACACCGTCGGATAGACGTAGAAACAGTCGATCGGCGCGTTGGGATCAGCGTTGAAGGTCTCGACGCTGGTCTTGCCATCGGCCTGGATGACCGTGGCCGTCTGATCGGCGGCGCAGGCGTCCTGGCGGCCGGGCCGGCACAGCCAGGCGTCCTCCTTCGTGTAGTCGTTCGGCGTCGCCGGCGCAGCGGGCGCCGGCTGGGCGCAGGCCGCCGTGCCCAGGCCCAGGCCCGCGATCAGGCCCAAGGCCGTCCAAAGCTTGCGTGACATCTCAACCCCCTCCAACGCTTGTTTGGAGCGGAGGATGGCTTGGGATGCGGTGAAAGGGAAGAGGCGGCGACGCGTTAAGCCGGCAACCACCGCCGTGGGAACTTGTCCCCAAGCGCCCGCGCCTCGCCGGCCTTCAGGCCCAGCTCGCGCATCTTGAAGGCCACGATCTCGCGCAAGGCCTCGACCGGTTCGCGGCCACCGGAGGGGCTGGAGGCCACGGGGCCGGCCTGCATGGCCAAGTCCACGGCGGCCCACTCGGCCTGGGCGCGATCGGCCTTGCCCACCGCGAAATAGTGCCGGACCGGCAGGCGCTCGCCGACGATCTCGACCATCACGGCGACAACCCAGCCTTCGACGAGCAGATCGGAGTCGGGGCGCTGGCGGAACATGAGCGCCGATGTAGCAGGTTTCCTCGCGCCGTCACGGCGGCGCGTTAAGTATCAGCCCAGAACCTGGAACGCCGCCTGGCTGACCAGGCCCAGCAGCACCCAGACGCCGACGCCGAGCGCCACGAAGGCCATGCGCGGCCGGCGGCGGTCGCGGAAGCCCTGTATTTCGTGTCGCGCCATGGCCAGCTCTCCACGAACGCATTGTGCGTTCACGGAATTAGCAACGGGCTTCGCCGCGATTTGGCTGCACGTGTTAACGACGTCGTGATCATTTGTTAACAGATGGCTCCGACGCAGCCCGCCCTTTTTATTTCCACCGTCATTCCCGCCCTTGTGGCGGGAATGACGGTGTTAAATGTTATCACGCCCAGCCCCTTCCCGACCCGCCCGCAACGGCGAGGCCGCGCCTTGAAACCTTGATGGCGAGCTTGCTCTGGCGTCTGGCCGAGTCAAGGACGGCCCGAAGGGCCGCCGCGGCGCGGCGACGCGAGCGCGTCGTCCTTGACTCGGCCAGACGCCAGAGCTCCGATCCACCAAGGCTTTAAGGCGTGGCCGCATCCGGGGCGGATGCGGGCGTTCGCCGGGGAGCGGACGTTTGGAACCACGGAGAAGCGTGGTTTGCGGTCGTAGATGCTAGTTACGCCACGCGCGATGCAGCTTAAGCTGTGTCCGAGTCTGATATTTACAACCCGACAAAAAGGAGGGACCGTGTCGATGATTGCGTCCGCAGCGATTATTTTATTGGTCGCTACTTCACCCGCGTCGGGCAGCATTGGCCCTCAGCCGAATTTGGAGGAATTTAGCGCGATGGCCGACGCGGCGCTCGCGAGCAAAATGAAAGACCCGAACTCTGTGACGTTCAAATGGCCATATCAACTGGTTGCTGGGCGTGACGGCTATTACACTTGTGGTTTGGTCGATACGCTTAACAAAAAGGTTGAGCGGCGAGATGTTTGGGTGTCGGCGGTCGTTGCCAATGGCCAAGTGCTCAGTGCGCAATGGTCTACCGACAACGGAATGCTTGCTTGGGACTGTGAGAAACAGGTCCGTAAGGGTACGCTTCTCCCAAGATAATTGGCTCCGTTCCTAGCGGCCGCAATGAGTCAGAAGCTAGAAAGCGAGGGTCGGATTACCCGAAGGACACGCGGCCTATCCGCGACCATCACCCCACCATCACCCCCCAAAGAAAAAGGGCGGGACCTTTCGGCCCCGCCCCATTCCTTAACATTCAGCAAGCAGCTGAGCGCGGGGACTAGAAGTCCATGTCGCCCATGCCGCCCATGCCGCCGCCGGGAGCGCCGCCGGCGCCGCCCTTCTTGGGTGACTCGACGATCGCGGCTTCCGTGGTGATCAGCAGGCCGGCCACCGAGGCGGCGTCCTGCAGAGCGGTGCGGACAACCTTGGCCGGGTCGATGACGCCGTCCACGATCAGGTCGACATACATTTCGGTCTGGGCGTTGAAGCCGAAGGTCGGCGAGTCGCTTTCCAGAACCTTGCCGACCACGATCGAGCCTTCGACGCCGGCGTTTTCGGCGATCTGGCGGATCGGGGCCTGCAGGGCGCGACGGATGATCGCGATGCCGGCGGTCTGGTCGGCGTTTTCGCCGGTCAGGCCGGCCAGGGCCTTGGAGGCCTTCAGCAGGGCGACGCCGCCGCCGGGGACGATGCCTTCTTCAACGGCCGCGCGGGTGGCGTTGAGGGCGTCGTCGACGCGGTCCTTCTTTTCCTTCACCTCGACTTCGGTCGAGCCGCCGACGCGGATCACGGCAACGCCGCCGGCCAGCTTGGCCAGACGTTCTTGCAGCTTTTCCTTGTCGTAGTCCGACGTGGTGTCTTCGATCTGGCGCTTGATCTGGGTGATGCGCGCTTCGATCGCGGTCTTCTCGCCGACGCCGTCCACGATGGTGGTGTCGTCCTTGGTGATGGTGACCTTCTTGGCCTTGCCGAGCATGTCGAGCGACACGTTCTCGAGCTTGATGCCCAGGTCTTCCGACACGACTTGAGCGCCGGTCAGGATGGCCAGGTCTTCCAGCATCGCCTTGCGACGATCACCAAAGCCCGGGGCCTTGACGGCGGCGACGCGCAGGCCGCCCCGCAGCTTGTTGACCACCAGGGTGGCCAGGGCTTCGCCCTCGACGTCTTCGGCGATGATCACCAAGGGACGGCCCGACTGGACGACGGCTTCCAGCACCGGCAGCAGCGGCTGCAGCGACGAGAGCTTCTTTTCGAACAGCAGGATGAGCGGCTCTTCGAGCTGAACTTCCATCTTGTCGGCGTTGGTGATGAAGTAGGGCGACAGATAGCCGCGGTCGAACTGCATGCCCTCGACGACGTCGAGTTCGGTCTCGGCGGTCTTGGCTTCCTCGACGGTGATGACGCCTTCGTTGCCGACCTTGTCCATGGCCTTGGCGATCATCTCGCCGACGTCCTTGTCGCCATTGGCCGAGATGGTGCCGACCTGAGCGATTTCGGTGTTGGTGGTGACCTTCTTCGACGACGCCTTGATGTCGGCGACGACGATGGCGACGGCTTTGTCGATGCCGCGCTTCAGGTCCATCGGGTTCATGCCGGCGGCGACCGACTTGAGGCCTTCCTGCACGATGGCCTGGGCCAGGACGGTGGCGGTGGTGGTGCCGTCGCCGGCCTTGTCATTGGTCTTCGAAGCGACTTCGCGGATCATCTGCGCGCCGAGGTTCTCGAAGCGGTCAGCCAGTTCGATTTCCTTGGCGACCGAGACGCCGTCCTTGGTCGAGCGCGGGGCGCCGAAGGACTTTTCGATCACGACATTGCGGCCCTTGGGGCCGAGGGTCACCTTCACCGCATTGGCGAGGATGTTGACGCCGCGCAGCATCTTGTCGCGAGCGTCCGAGGAGAAATAAACGTCTTTAGCGGCCATGTGTATGAGCCCTTCTAAATGAGAAACTGGAGTGGAGAGCGGTTCGAACGGGAGAAGCCGTTAGGCCTCGATCACGCCCAGGACGTCGCTTTCCTTCATGATCAGCAGGTCTTCACCGTCGACCTTCACTTCGCTGCCCGACCACTTGCCGAACAGGATCTTGTCGCCGGCCTTCAGGTCGAGAGCGACGACGTCGCCCTTGTCATTGCGGGCGCCGGGGCCGACGGCGACGACTTCGCCTTCTTGCGGCTTTTCCTTGGCGGTGTCGGGGATGATGATCCCGCCCTTGGTTTTGGTTTCTTCTTCGACTCGCTTCACGAGGACGCGGTCGCCAAGAGGACGAAACTTCATAGGGTCTTCTCCGTCGGGACGGTTAGAATTACGGTTCGAAGGCAGGCGGGGAGCGGTGCTGTTAGCAGTCACTCCCACCGAGTGCCAACGCCGGGCAGGAGTTAAGGCTGGGGGTGGCGCAAGTCAAGGACGAGGGCCGCCGATTAGCTGTGGGCAAAGCGCGCCAAAGCCGGTTCGATGAAAGATCATAGGGACAGAAAAAGACGCCATGAAGACGCTTCCCGCCCTCCCCCTGGCCCTGGCCCTGGCCACCGCCCTCCTCGTCGCCGGTTGCGCCAGCGCCCCGCCGCCGCCCGTACGCACGGTCACCGACGCCGATGCGGGCGCGATCACCCTGGCGCGCGGCCAGGGGCTGGAGATCGCCCTGCCGCTGAATTCCGGCACGGGCTACGCCTGGCGGCTGGATGAGGAGGCGCCGATCCTGATCCTCGGCGGCGGCTCCAGCCAGATCACCGACGCCAAGATGCCCGGCGCGCCGGTCCAGACGATCTACCGCTACCAGGCGGTGGGCATGGGCAAGGCCGACCTGGCCTTCACCCTCAAGCAGCCGTGGCGGCCAGACAGCCCGAGCGACCGCAAGGTCGTGTTCCACATCAAGGTGCGCTGATGATCGATCACATCGCCTTAGAGATCAGCGACTTCGCGCGCTCGACGGCGTTCAAACCGCGAGGCGGCCTGCCGGGCGCCCGCGTGACGGACTTGGAGTCATGATGTCGAGTTACGGTCTTTCGCTGGTCCTGGCGGTGATCGCCTGCGTGATCGGCGGCGTGCTGGGAGGGCTGACCCTGACCCGCCCTGGCGCCGCGCGAGGCTTGGCGGGATGGGCCAGTCTCGACCTGGCTGAGGGCGCGGCTCCGTCGGTCGACGCCCTGACCCAGGGCCGGGCGTTCGGCGGCCTGCTGATCCTGTCGCACGCCACGACGGCGCTCTTCCTCGGCTACCAGCCCAGCGTCGGCGCGGCCATGGCCTTCGCCCTGGCCATGGCCTGGTTCGGCGCCGCGCTCGGCCGGGCCGTCTCGGCCCTGGTCGACCGGGCCCGCACCCGCGTCAATTTCGGCAGCCTGGCCTTCGAGGTGATGATCGCCGTGACCCTGAGCCTGCCGTTCTTCAATCCAGGGCGGCTGGTGATCATGGGCGGGAAACTGGTCTAGGCCGTAGTGACGATTTAGCTATTTGAGCCATAGCATGATGGCGGCGAGGGTTACGAAGCCCATGAAGGTGGTTGCAAGCTTGTCGTACCGGGTTGCGATGCGGCGGAACTGCTT
>NZ_JAFCTW010000010.1:0-156013 GCF_049896225.1 Caulobacter sp. DWR3-1-2
CCCGACTGGGCGGCTGGACCGGCTACTACGGCAAGCCCGGCCCCATCGTCATGCTACGCGGTTGGCGCAGCCTCCAGGACCGCAAATGCGGCTGGACCCTGGCTAACTTACAGGCCGCCCTCAGACATGTGTGAATCTGCTAGCCCTCTGGGAGAGGGTTTTCAGAGGCCAGCCACCGCATCCGGTAGGCCATCATCGCCGTCTTCCCCAGATGCGCCGTCAGCCGCCAGTTGACCACGGCCCCGACCGGCGCGCCGACCACGGGCAGCATCTGGGCCAACTTGGCCAGGTCGATGTGGTCGCGATACTGCTGCTGGAACGACCGCCAGTCGAAGCCCTTCAGGTCTGCGGGATGCTCGGCTGCGTCCCAGTCGTCCATGGCCGCCAGCACCTTGATCCGGTGCTCGACGTCCGAAAAGGCCAGCTCGAAGATATGCAGCATGTAGAGCCGCTCGCTCAGCACGCGGCCGTCATGGCCGTAGAGGGCGGCGATCTGCGCCAGCAGCTTGAACTTGAAGCTCATCAGCAGCGGGAAATCGGCCAGGGCCAGGGCGAACCCGCCCAGCCCCGCCGCCCCGCCCTCGGCCCCCGCGGCGGTCTTCCAGCCGTCGATGGCGGCCACGACCTTGGCCTCGCGGTCCTCCAGGCTGGCGTTCTGGAGCGGCGACGCCGTGGTGAAGTCGGCCCCGGTCAGGATCGCCTTGGTCATCCCCGACATGGCGGCGGTGATGGCGGCGTGGACCTTCACCGGGATGAGGGTGTTGATCCGCCGCTGGACGGCGCGCGACGCCGCGCCGAGGGGGCCGGCGGGGCGGGTGATGCGGGCGCGCCAGGCGGCGAGGTCTTTACGATCGGTTTCAGAGATCACAAACTGCCCCCCCCCTAAACGATCGATAAAAATTCCTTTAATTTCTTATCCAAACGACTGCTGACGTCTTTTTGAACTATTCCGGGAACATCATCCCAAGATGATCTGTAATAAGCTGTAAAATTGTCCGAAATGAACTCGTCTACGTTCCTACATATTTTCAAGAACGACATATCTCTAGGCGATGAGATCGCATATTCTTCAATCTTTATTGCCAGTGACGAAAATGCGGGGTGAGCATGAAGAAATTGCGAAACGTTAGAATAGAAATATTCATTTTCCATTCCTCGCATTGAGCATTTCGCCAAAACCGAATAGGATTTTTCAAATCCACCATCGACTTGCTTTAAGTATGATTGCACCCCCTTAGGCATGGTCAGTTCGGATCGGCCGATGTCAACTACACGGAACTCAACTGGGTGGTCTTTGTAATAAAGCCATGCAAAGGCATTTTCTATGTAAGCCCTAATCGATGACGCTGCTCCGCGGTTGGCACCAATCGCCCAGGCGGCGCCGGCTTCAAGAAGCGCAATCTTCGTTCCGCTCAATAGAGGGTTTGCAGGATTTGAAGAAGCGAGAGGCACCTCCCTCTGGATCCACTCTTTGGAAAGGGGAAGGCTTGCGGAAAATTCACCCAGCGCGTCCTCCAGTCCCTCCAAATTTGCGGCAACTCGGGCGGCGATTTCAGAAAAGACGGTCATGACCTATTAAGGGTCCAACCGCGCTCATTCCGATCTGCGGAGTCTAGCGCAGCGATAGCGGCATTGAGTAATGCTCCGCCTCCCACAGCCTTGCTTACCCGTTCCAGCCAGCGAGCTAGCCCCTCCTTCTGGTTGAAGGGAGTAATTTTGCCGCTACCCTCCATCTCGGCATTGAGAAGCTCAAATCGTATCCGCTCAGCCGCTTCGCGTGGAGGAATCGCAGCATCGCGAATAAGTTCAACGATATCGCGGCTGATCGGCGAGATATGAGAGAGCCCTCTATCATCATCTTCAAGTATAATGTCTAGGTGTCGAATTCTATTTCTGATTTGCCTATACAGGCTCTCAATATCTGCCGCTGGAACAGATTGAACAATGCTCACCACATTTTTGAATTCTGACGCGCTCATCTCGGACGCTGCAGCCAGAACAAGTAATCTTTCTAGAGGACTTTGAATCATAGCCCTATCCTTCCAGCAATCTCTAATCCAACCGATCTAAGATCAGAGCTGACCAATTTCTTATTTGAAACCTTCCTATCCTGGATAAATCCCGTATAATCTGCCCTCGCAGATAGTACGCCAGAATGATAGACGCGACTTGCAAGAAGCCTGTCTTTGAAGAACTCCGCACTTCTGATATCTTTTTCTGTCTGCGTAATTCCCTCTGACCGCTTCACGCCATTCATTACGATATGCATGTTGGGCTTTCCACCAACCGACGGATGATCGATCAGCTTCTTGACAAGCTCCAGCCCTAAAACAGAAAATTTGTCCGGGCGGACCGGAGAGAGGATGTCGGTCGCTACGGACAGCCCACAAAAGGTCAAAAATGAAGAGCTCGGATTCATGTCAAGGACAACGAGGTCAAAGTGATTCCGAGCGGCACTAATGGCGCGTTTAAAATACTCTCTGGCGTGACCCAATTTGGCATGATCTGCTATAAAACTATATTTTGTCAGCTCAAATGTTCCAGGAACTATTGATATAGTAATTTCTGGCTTCTGAATAAAATATCTCAACATAACTGATATATCTTTGGTCGGAGGTGGATCATTGCCGTTTACGTTTATGTCGAAAAAGTCTGAAACAGGCGCAGGCTCAAACATCCTTAGGGCTGACATTCCCTTACCTATTGCTGCATCATAGCTGCTAGGTTCGAGCAATTGCTGGCTTAGATTGTACTGAGGGTCAAGATCAACCAGAAGTATAGACTTTCCTTTGGCAGTAAATATTTCACGCGGCATATGAGCGGAAATTGTTGTCTTTCCGACCCCGCCCTTCATGTTCAAAATAGCAAGTACAGGTGCAGGCATCTCTTCCCCAATTTAGTTTTCTTCTTTCGCCACATAATATGCGAATTCCGCCGTTCCATATGGCCCGACTTATAGGCTCTGTGAGCTACACAACCTAGGCGAGGGCGCGGTCTTACTCCAGCGCTGATGATGTTAATCTCCCTCCCATCCACACCTCCCCGCCCCTCATCCCCAGCCAAACCACCCCCGCACCTCGCCCTCCCCGACAACGCGCCCTATATGTCCGCCACCAGAGTAAACCCCAACCGGACGCCGCCTTGCCCCGACAGTTGCGACTGCCGCTGACCGCCCCGCCTCGCTGGGACCGGGAGTCGTTCGCGGCGTCGCCGACCAATGGCCAGGCCCTGGCGGCGCTGGACGGCTGGCCGGGCTGGCCCGAGGGGCGGCTGGCCCTGGTGGGGCCGGCGGGGACGGGCAAGACGCACCTGGCGCGCGACTGGGCGCGGCGCTGCGGGGCCGTGGTGATCGCGGCGGCCTCCCCAAACACCATCGGGGGCGGCGAGCCGCTCGACCTGGCGGCCCTGCGCGGCCGGCCGTTGCTGGTCGAGGATGTCGATCGCCGGGCGGAGGGCGACCTGGTCGACGACGAGACCCTGTTCCACCTGATCAACATGGCCGGGGTCGACGGCGGCAGCTTGCTCCTGACCGGCCGCCTGGCGCCCGTGGCCTGGGAGGCCGGCGTGCCCGACCTGCGCTCGCGGCTCAACGCGCTGAGCGTGGCCCGGATCGAGGAACCCGACGACCTGGTGCTGGCGGCGGTGCTGCGGCGCGGCTTCGAGGCGGCGGGCATCCGGCCAGCGGCGGATCTTTATCCGTATCTGATGGCGAGACTGCCCCGCTCCGCGCCGGCGGCCCTGGCGGCGGTGGCGGCGTTGGACGAGGCGGCCAGTGATCAGGGGCGTGAGGTGAACAAGGCGCTGGCGCTGGCGGTGCTGGATTTTGGGGATGTTCCGGGTGACGAGGACTGAGGCTCACTCACTTGCCCCCACCTGACCGCTTCGCGGTCTGTCCGCCCCCACAGGGGGCGGAGCCTTAAGTACGGCGCCGGCGACTGAGCTCTTCCCCCTATGGGGGAAGACGACCGCGAAGCGGTCCGTAGGGGGCAAGCGGGTGAGCCACCGTCGCCAATGTCTTGCTCCTGTCACCACCCTCCTTCACTCTGTACACAGTAACCGGAGCCCCCCATGACCGACGCCGTCGCCCTCGACCTGCCCGCCGCGCCGACCCCGGCCGCGCCGGACCTCGCGGGGTTGCGGCTGGACGAGGATCTGCTGGCCTCGCCCGAGCGGTTCTTCAACCGCGAGACCTCGTGGCTGGCCTTCAATGAGCGGGTGCTGGAGGAGAGCGCCAATCGCCGCCATCCGCTGCTGGAGCGGCTGCGGTTCCTGTCGATCTCGGCCAATAACCTGGACGAGTTCTACATGGTCCGGGTGGCCGGCCTGAAGGGCCAGGTGCGCGAGGGCGTGCGGGTGGTCAGCCAGGACGGGCTGACGCCGGGCGAGCAGCTGTCGCGGATCAACACCGCAGCCGCCGAGCTGATGGCCGAGCACCAGCGGATCTGGCGCGACCTGCGCATCCAGCTGTGGGACGAGGGTCTCAAGCTGCTGGACGCCAAGGACATCGAGGACGCTGACCGCGAGCGGGCCGAGGAGCTGTTCCTGTCGCGGATGTTCCCGGTGCTGACGCCCCTGGCCATCGACCCGGCCCACCCGTTCCCGTTCATCCCCAACCTCGGCTTTTGCCTTGCGCTCAAGCTGCGGCGGATCGCCGACGACAAGCACCTCTATGCTTTGGTGCCGGTGCCCAGCCAGGTGCAGCGGTTCTGGGAGCTGAGCCAGGCAGCCGGGACCAAGACCCGCAAGCGCGAGCGGCGGATCGTCGCCCTGGAAAGCTTCATCATCCTGTTCCTCGGTCACCTGTTCCCCGGCTACGAGGTCGAGGGTCGGGGCCTGTTCCGCCTGATCCGCGACAGCGACCTGGAAATCGAGGAAGAGGCCGAGGACCTGGTGCGCGAGTTCGAGGCGCGACTGAAGAGGCGGCGGCTGGGGCGCGTGGTGCGGGTCAAGATCCAGACCACCATGCCCGAGGACTTGCGCGACTTCATCATCGAGGGCCTGCGCGCCGCGCCCGAGGACGTGATCATGGTCGACGGCAAGCTGGGCCTGGCCCAGATGGCCGAACTGATCCCGCCCGACCGTCCGGACCTGAAGTTCAAGCCCTACAACGCCCGCTTCCCCGAGCGCGTGCGCGACCATGGCGGCGACTGTTTCGCGGCGATCCGCGAGAAGGACATCCTGGTTCACCACCCGTTCGAGAGCTTCGACGTGGTGGTGCAGTTCATCCGCCAGGCGGCCCGCGATCCTAGCGTGCTGGCCATCAAGCAGACCCTGTATCGGACGTCCAAGGACAGTCCGATCGTCGCGGCCCTGATCGAGGCGGCCGACAACGGCAAGAACGTCACGGCCCTGGTCGAGATCAAGGCGCGGTTTGACGAAGAGAATAACCTGAAATGGGCGCGCGACCTGGAGCGGGCCGGCGTGCACGTGGTGTTCGGCTTCGTCGACTGGAAGACCCACGCCAAGCTGTCGGTGGTGGTGCGGCGCGAGGGCGACGCCCTGCGCACCTATTGCCACTTCGGCACCGGCAATTACCATCCGCAGACGGCGCGGGTCTATACCGACCTTTCGCTGTTCACCTGCGACCCGGCCCTGGGGCGCGACGGCGGCAAGCTGTTCAACTTCATCACCGGCTACGCCCAGCCGCACGGGCTGGAGAAGCTGAGCTTCTCGCCTGAGACGCTGAAGCCGGATTTGCTGCGAATGATCGCCCACGAGGCCCACAACGCTCGCGAAGGCAGGCCGGCGGCGATCTGGGCCAAGATGAACGCCGTGGTCGATCCGCAGATCATCGACGCCCTCTACAGCGCCAGCCAGGCCGGGGTGCAGATCGACCTGGTGGTGCGCGGCATCTGCTGCCTGCGGCCGGGCATCAAGGGTCTGTCGGAGAACATCCGTGTCAAGAGCATCGTCGGCCGCTTCCTGGAGCACAGCCGCATCGTCGCCTTCGCCAATGGCGGGGCCATGCCGAGCCCGCAGACCCGGGTGTTCATCAGCTCGGCCGACTGGATGCCGCGTAACCTGGACCGCCGGGTCGAGAGCCTGGTGCCGGTCGAGAACCCCACCGTGCACCAGCAGATCCTTAACCAGATCATGGTCGCCAACCTCAATGACGAGGCCCAGAGCTGGACCCTCGATGCTGAAGGACGTTACACCCGCGACCCCGCCTGGGATCGCAAGGGCGCCTTCTCGGCCCACGAGTATTTCATGACCAATCCCAGCCTGTCGGGCCGCGGCCACAAGGTGAAGGACCTGCCGCAGGCCTTCGACCACGTCGGACCGCGCCGTTCTTGAGGCGAGTTCTCGTTGTCCTCGCCGCCCTGACCCTCGCCTCCTGCGGACCCAAGCCCGCCGAGCAGGCGCGGATTTGCGCGATCTTCGCCCTGCCCGGCGTGCCCGGCGACAGCCAGGTCGGCGACGCCTATGACCTGGCCTGGGCCAAGGCGGGTGAGCGCGCCCTGTTCAAGTCGGGGACGATCTACGGGCCCGGCTGGCAGGTCTTGAGCCACGGTCACTCCTGGGGCCGCTGCCCAGTCCGCGCCAAGCCGATCGAGCATCTGCTGATCAGCCCCGACCACGGCTACGCCATGACCAAGGGCGGACGGCGGGCGAACGGCCACCCGACCAGCTTCGGCGCCTGTTATTACCAGAAGGGCGAGGCCGGCTGGCGTTTGCGGGCCTGCCGAAAAACCTTGAACGATCCCGTGCCGCTGGTTCCGTTCAAGACCGCCAAGCCCCCCGCGTCCTAGTCGTCGATCCCCTGGGGAGCGGCGCGAGCTTTTTGCCCATGCCACCTTTCCCTCCCCGTCCAATAGGCTAAACCCCTCCCATGCCTTTTGCGGCGCCGCGCGACGCGGCCGTTATCGATATCGGGTCCAACTCGGTGCGCCTGGTGGTGTATCGACTGGAAGGCCGCGCCATCTGGACCGTCTTCAACGAGAAGGTGTTGGCGGGGCTGGGCCGTGACCTGGGCGTCGGCGGCCGGCTGCACCCCGAGGGCATGGCACAGACCCTCGCGGCGCTGAAGCGCTTCCGCGCCGTGCTCGAAGCCGTCAAGCCCGCCGAGACCTTCGTCGTCGCCACCGCCGCCGTGCGCGAGGCCAAGGACGGCGCGGCCTTCGTCGGGCTGGTCCAGGCCGAGACGGGCCTGACCATGCGGGTGCTGTCGGGCGAGGAAGAGGCCCGCTACGCCGCCCTGGGCGTGCTGGCGGGCGCCCCCGACGCCACCGGCGTGGTCGGCGACCTGGGCGGCGCCAGCCTGGAGCTGATCCGGCTGGAGCCGACCGGCGCGGGTCTGGGCGTCACCCTGCCGCTGGGCCCGTTCAGCCTGGGCCTCAGCGACGGCTTCGACCTGGAGCGGGTGCGCAAGCTGACCGCCCAGCGCCTGGCCCCGGTGGCCCAGGCCTTCAAGACCGACACCTTCCACGCGGTCGGCGGCGCCTGGCGAAACCTCGCCTTGCTGCACATGCGGCTTAGCGACTATCCGCTGCACATGGTCCACCAGTACAGCATCAGCCGCAGCGAGGCGCTCGACGCCGCCCGCCTGGTCGCGCACCAGTCGCGCAGCTCGCTCGACCGCATCGAGGGCATGAGCAAGAAGCGCTCGGAAACCCTGCCCTATGCCGCCGTGGTGCTGGAGCAACTGATCGAGAGCCTGGATTTCAAGCACATCGAAATCTCCGCCTATGGCGTACGCGAAGGCCTGCTGTTCGAGGCCATGCCGCCCGGCGTGCGCCGGCTAGACCCTCTGATCGAAGGCTGCGCTTCGCTGGGCGCTCGGCAGGGCCTGGCCGACGAGCTGGGCGCGGCGCTGGATACTTGGCTGTCCCCCGCCCTCGCCGAGCTGCCGCCGTGTTTTGGCGACGTGCGCGACCGGGTTCTGATCTCATCCGCCTGCCGCCTGGCCGACCTGGGCGCGCGCCTCCACCCGGACCACCGCGCCGACCTGGTGTTCGAGCAGGTGCTGCGCGCGCCGATCGCCGGCCAGACCCACGCCGAGCGCGCCTTCCTGGCCGCCGCCGCCTTCGCCCGCCACGCCACGGCCTTCAACCCGCCGGAGATAGGCGTGCTGGAGCGCCTGCTTTCGCCGGTTCGCCTGAAGCGCGCCAGAGCCTTGGGCGCGGCCATCCGCCTGGGCTGCGACCTGTCGGGCCGCAGCGCCCCCTTGCTGGCCCGATCGCGCCTGACGATCCACCGGGGCGACCTGACCTTGGCCGCCGAGCCCGGCTATGCCGACCTGCTGCTGGGCGAACAGACCGCCAAGCGGGCCAACACCCTGGCGACGCTGCTGGGGATGAAGCTGAAGATCCTGGCGCTGTAGACAACACGCCGGCCAGGTCGGATCGACGCCTAGCGCGCGGCCTTGCCGTAGGCCGCGAGCGCCACGGCCATTTCCGGCGTGGCGTCTGCGGGGACCGGAGTCGGGTCGGCCGCGTTCCCGCCGGCCAGGCGCGCCAGGGCCTCGGCCGATAGCGTGACGGTGTCCTGCGGGCGTGCGTCGGTCGTCTGGGCGGCGTCGAGGTCGCTCTGCAGCCGCGCGCGATAGTCGTCCACCGAGGCGGGCGGGGGCGAGCCTTGCACGCCGACCTGCAGAGACGCGACGATCGTCTGGTCGGTTTCCGACAGGCCCTCGAACGCAGCCTTGGCCTGCCGCTGCGGCGCAGGCGGCGCGGCGCCGGACCCGGCCCAGGCGGCGCGGGTGAAAGTGTTGAGAGCCGACTGCACGGTCTTGGCGAAGGGCGACTCGGTGAGAGCCTGGCCCAGGGCCGCGCGCTCGCCATGGCTCGCTGCCGCCCAGCGGTTCGACAGCGCGTGATAGGCGCCCAGCTGTTGGTCAAGGCTGGCCGCGCCGGTCGTGTCATTGAGCGCAGCGGCGGCCGCCCACGCGCCGCCCGGGAAATCGATAGCGGCGGGCTGACCCGCGCCCGCCGACGAAATCTGAGAAATCTTCATTGCACCAGCACCCTCGCGCCGGGCCAATGAAGGCGGCGTGAAGGGCTGTGGTAAATACGACTCAGCGCAGGCTTACAGGTCCGCTTTCGGCGCCCGGCGCACTTCCACGACCCGCACGCGCGCGCCGTCCAGCACCAGGGCCAGTTCGCCGCGTTTGATCTTCAGGGCGTCGGACCCAAAGGCCTCCAGCCGCCAGCCTTGCAGGGCCGGGGTGTTGGCCTCGTCGTCGGCGGCGATCTTTTCCAGGTCCGAGACGGTGGCGATCAGCTTGGAGGCCACGCCGGCTTCCTCGGCGCGGGCCTTCAGCAGAACCTTCAGCAGTTCGACGACGGCGCCGGCCGAGGCGGGCGGCGGCGGGCCGGCCTTGTCGAGAACCGGAGCGTAGCCCTCGGGATCGGCCAAGGCCGCCTTGATCGCGGCCAGCAGGTCGGGGCCGAACTTGGAGCCGCCAAAACCCTTGGGTACGCTGCGCAGGGTATTGAGCCCCTCCAGCGAGGTCGGGGCCTGGGTGGCCAGTTCGTCGATGGCCTCATCCTTCAGGATCCGGCCGCGCGGCTGGTCGCGGGTCTGGGCGGTGCGCTCGCGCCAGGCCGCGACGGCCTTGAACACGGCGAGATATTTCGGGGCGGTCTTGCGCGGACGCAGGCGACGCCAGGCTTTTTCGGGATCGACGTCATAGGCCGCCGGATCGTTCAGCGCCTTCATCTCCTCTTCAACCCAGGCCAGGCGGCCGGCATTGTCGAGGCGGTCGCGCAGGATCGGGAACAGAGTGGCCAGGTGCGTCACGTCGGCGACGGCATAGGTCAGCTGGGCGTCGCTCAGTGGACGCCGGGCCCAGTCGGTGAAGCGGCTGGACTTGTCGAGCTCGATCTTCAGCATCTGGCGCACCAGGGCGTCATAGGCGATCTGCTCGCCAAAGCCCGCAGCCATGCCAGCCACCTGAGTGTCGAACAGCGGCGTGGGCATGGCGCCCAGATTGTTGAAGATCTCGACGTCTTGGCGGGCCGCGTGGAAGACCTTCATCACTGCGGGATCGCGCAGGATGTCGAGCAAGGGCGAGAGGTCAAGGCCCTCGGCCAGCGGGTCGATACACGCCTCGGTTTCCGGAGAGGCCACCTGGATCAAGCACAGCTTGGGCCAGTAAGTGGTTTCGCGCATGAACTCGGTGTCCACGGCGATGAAGGGGGCGCCCTTCAACTCATTACAGAACTCCGCCAGCGCGGCGGTGGTGGTGATCGTCGTCATCGGCTGCTAATAGCCTCGCGCACCCCCGAGTCTGCAAGCACAAGCTTGGGGTGAGCGGCAATATTCCTTTCCAAATTGGCCCTTTGGGCCAACCTCGACCCAGAGCGAACCCATGAGCGACCAGCAGAACGGCCTAACCTACGCCCAGGCCGGCGTGGACATCGACGCAGGCGCTGCCTTGGTCGAGGCCATCAAGCCCCTGGCCAAGGCCACCCGCCGGCCCGGCGCCGACGGGAGCCTGGGCGGTTTTGGCGCGCTGTTCGACCTTAGGGCCGCCGGCTATGACGACCCGCTGCTGGTCTCAACCACCGACGGGGTCGGCACCAAGCTGCGCATCGCCATCGACGCCAAGATGCACGCCACGGTCGGGATCGACCTGGTGGCCATGTGCGTCAACGACCTGCTGGCCCAAGGCGCTGAGCCTCTGCTGTTCCTCGACTACTACGCCACCGGCAAGCTGGACCTCGAGGTCGCCAAGAGCGTGGTGGCCGGCATCGCCGAGGGCTGCAAGCTGGCCGGCGCGGCCTTGGTGGGCGGCGAAACGGCGGAGATGCCGGGCATGTACAGCGACGGCGAATATGACCTGGCCGGCTTCTCGGTGGGGGCGGTCGATCGCGACGACGTGTTGCCCAAGCTGGACAAGCAACGGGCCGGCGACCTGATCATCGGCATCGGCTCGTCGGGCCCGCACTCCAACGGCTACAGCCTGGTGCGCCGGGTGGTCGAGCGCTCGGGCCTGGCCTGGGACGCGCCCTGCCCGTTCCCCGTTCCTGGCGGGGAGGGCAAGACCCTGGCCGAGGCCCTGATGGCCCCGACCCGCATCTATGTGAAGTCGATCCTGCCCCTGCTGCAGTCGGGCCGCGTCAAGGGCGGCGCCCACATCACCGGCGGCGGCCTGATCGAGAACCCGCCGCGCTGTATCGCCGAGGGCCTGGTCCCGCTGTTCGACTGGAGCGCCTGGCCCCTGCCGCCGGTCTTCGACTGGCTGCAGCGCGAGGGCGGCATTTCAGACCACGAGCTGCGCCGGACCTTCAACTGCGGGGTGGGCTTCATCCTGATCGTCGCCGCGTCCGACGCCGAGCCGGTGCTGGCGGCGTTGCTCAACGCGGACGAGGACGCGTTTGTCTGCGGGCAGCTTGTTCAAGCCTAGCTTCCTTCTCCCGCAAGGGGAGAAGGATTGGGACACACTGATGACGAAAACCAAGGTCGCCGTCCTGATCTCCGGCCGAGGGTCCAACATGGAGGCCCTGGTCCGCGCCGCCCGGGACCCCGCCTGTCCGTTCGAGATCGTCCTGGTGGTGTCCAACAAGCCCGAGGCTGGCGGACTGGCCACGGCCCAGGCGGCCGGCGTCGAGGCGATCGCCATCGACCAGCGCGAGTTTGCCAAGGATCGCGAGGCGCACGAACGCGCCATCAACGCCGTCTTGCGTGCGCGCGAGATCCAGGTCGTGGCCCTGGCCGGCTACATGCGCATCCTGACCCCGTTCCTCGTGAACGCCTGGGAAGGCCGGATGCTCAACATCCACCCCTCCCTGCTGCCGAAATATCCCGGCCTGGACACGCACGGCCGCGCCCTTCAGGCCGGCGAGGTCGAGGCCGGCTGCACGGTCCATCTGGTCACCGCCGGCGTCGACGAGGGTCCCGTCCTGGGCCAGGCCCGCGTGTCGATCCTGCCGGGCGACACCGACCACAGCCTCAGTGATCGCGTGCTGGAACAGGAGCACCAGCTCTATGCGGCGGTCGTGGCGGCCTTCTGCCGGGATCTTGCCGGCGTCTAGTCCCGTGATCGGGACGGGCTGGAGGAAGCCGTCGCGGTGGCCATCGCTGGCAAGGCGTCGGCTCGGCTGAACACCATGGTGACGCGCATGCCGCCGTTGGGCGCGGCGTCAACCTCGACCCGAGCGTTCGCGTTCTGGCGCAAGGACTGAACGATCATGTTGCTGAGCTTGCCAGGCCGGGGCCAGACATAGCCCGGCTCCAGGCCATCGCCGTCGTCGGAGACCACCACCCTGCATCCTTCGTGGTCCACGAGACTGTGCAAGCTGATCGTGCCGCCGTCGCGGTTCTTGAAAGCGTGCTTCAGCGCGTTGGTCAGCAGTTCATTGACAACGAGGCCCGTCGGCATCGCGACGTTGATCGAGACTGGCCAGGTGTCGACCTGGAGGTCCAGATGGATGCCTTCGACCGCGTGCGCCCGCATCACCGCCGAGGCGATCTCGCTGAGATACACCCCCAGATCGACGGTCTCCGCCAAACCTTCCTCTGACAGGGCGCGGTAGAGCAGGCCCAACGCTTCGACGCGGCCCGCGAGCCGGCTGAAGCGCTCGTCCTGGGCGTCCTCGGGCGCATTGCGCGCCTCGATGCGGATCAGCGCCGTGATCATTTGCAGATTATTGGCTACCCGATGCTGCAGTTCGCGCAGCAAGACATCCTTGTCGAGTATGCGCTGTTCGATGGAATCGCGGCCGGTGGCGGCCACCAGCGCCAGCATGCGAAACACCGGGGCACCGGAGTCGTCCAGGATGATGTTCGACCAGGCGTCGACGGCCTGCCCGCCATCGCCGTGGGTGAACGAAAAGACGCCGATATAGTCCTGATCCTCGACCACAGCTCTACCGAGCGCGTCGTCGTCGTCCGATTTCGCCGAGCGCCCCAGCAAGGCGCCCCAGGACTTGCCTTCAAGGTCCGCGCTCAAGTGGCTACTCAGCCGCTCGAACTCCAGATTCGCATAGACGATGCGTTCGACAGGGTGCAATTCGGAGACGGCGATCGCGATCGGCGCCTGATCCAGAAATTGCCGGAAGCCGTCACTCTCCAGCACGTTGGCGAGATCGGGCGTGTTGAGCAGATGATCCATCTGCTCGCTGTTTTCACTCACGTGTCTACTCTCCGCCTTCACGCTCCCCAAACGGCGCGGGAGAGCGAGAGGCGACTTTTATACGCGACCGCGTGTGTGCGCGCATACGAAAAGCGGCGCGACCATAGGCCGCGCCGCTTTCCCGTATCGCTTGGACCGGCGAACCTCGCCGAGGCTGAAAGCCTTAGCCGACGATGTCTTCGTCCTTGAAGAACTGGGCAATCTCGATCGCCGCGTTCTCCTGGCTGTCCGAACCGTGGACCGAGTTCTCGCCGATCGACAGGGCGAACAGCTTGCGGATCGTGCCTTCGTCGGCATTGTCCGGGTTGGTGGCGCCCATCACTTCGCGGTACTTCAGGACGGCGTTTTCGCCTTCCAGCACCTGGACGACGACCGGCTCGGCGGTCATCTGCTCGACCAGTTCGCCGTAGAACGGGCGCTCGGCGTGGACTTCATAAAACGTCTTGGCTTGAGCGTCGGTCAGCTTGACGCGGCGCTGGGCCACGATGCGCAGACCGGCCTCTTCGATGACGGCGTTGATCTTGCCCGTCAGGTTGCGACGCGTGGCGTCAGGCTTGATGATCGAGAAGGTGCGTTCGGTCATGGTCCGAATTATCTCACACAGAAAGTTTGTGGATTGGGAGGTTGCGGGCTTATAGCCGGGCGCTCCCTCCCCGCCAACCCGCCGCGTACCTTCAAATCATATGCTCCAGATCAAAGACCTGACCTTCATCGCCTGGGGTCGGAAGTTCTTCGACCACGCCAGCGTGAGTCTGCCCCCCGGCGCCAAGGTTGGCCTGATCGGGCGCAACGGCGTGGGCAAGTCCACGCTGTTCAAGCTGATCCTCGGCCAGCTGCAGGCCAGCGAGGACGAGATCAGCCTGCCCAAGAGCGCGCGGATCGGCTCGGTCGACCAGGAGCACCCGGCCACCCCCTTCACCCTGCTGGAGACCGTTCTGGAGGCCGACGAGGAGCGCCACAAGCTGTTGACCAGCCTGGACACCGCCGAACCCGAGGACATGGGCGAGATCTGGGCCCGGTTGATTGAGATCGACGCCGACGCCGCGCCCGCCAAGGCTTCGGAAATCCTGGTAGGCCTGGGCTTTTCCCAAGAAGACCTGGCCCGGCCGATGGCCGAGTTCTCCGGCGGCTGGCGCATGCGCGTGGCCCTGGCCGCGGCGCTGTTCGCCGAGCCCGACATGCTGCTGCTCGATGAGCCGACCAACTATCTCGACCTGGAAGGCGCCCTGTGGCTTGAAGCCAGGCTCCAGAAGTACCCGCATACCGCCCTGATCGTCAGCCACGACCGCGAGCTGCTCAACAACAGCTGCACCCACATGCTGCACCTGGCCGGCGGCAAGCTGGAGCTCTACACCGGCGGCTACGACGACTTCGAGGAACGCCGCGCCGAGAAGGCCCGCCTGCAGTTGTCGGCCAAGGCCAAGCAGGACGCCGAGCGCGCCCACCTGCAAGCCTTCGTCGACCGCTTCAAAGCCAAGGCCTCCAAGGCTGCCCAGGCGCAGTCTCGCATGAAGCGCCTGGCCAAGATGCAGCCGGTGGCCACCACGATCGAGGAGCGCGTCGCGCCCTTCACCCTGCCCTCGCCGCCCCGCCCTCTGGCTCCGCCGCTGATCCGGCTGGAACATGCCTATGTCGGCTACGAGGCCGAGCGTCCGATCCTCAAGAACCTCAACCTGCGCATGGATCTGGACGACCGGATCGGCCTGCTGGGCGTCAATGGCGCGGGCAAGTCGACCTTCGCCAAGATGATCGCCGGGGCGCTGAAGATTCAGTCGGGCGAACTTCACCGCGACCGCAAGATGAAGGTCGGCTGGTTCCACCAGCACCAGATCGAGGCGATGGACCCCGACGACACCCCGCTGGAGATCATCCGCCGGGCCTTGCCGGACGCCTCGGAAAGCTCGCGCCGCTCGAAACTGGCCCAGTTTGGCCTCGGCTTCGAGAAGCAGGAGACCACGGTGGCCAACCTGTCGGGCGGCGAGCGGGCCCGGCTGCTCCTCAACATGGTGGCGATGGACGCGCCGCACATGCTGATCCTCGATGAACCGACCAACCACCTGGACATCGACAGCCGCCGCGCCCTGCTGGACGCCTTGAACGACTACGAGGGCGCGGTGATCCTGATCACCCACGACCGATCCTTGATGGAGCTGGTCGCCGACCGCCTGTGGCTGGCCGCCGATGGCACCGTGAAGCCCTTCGACGGCGACATGGACGAATACGCCAAGTTCGTGCTCGACCGCGCCAAGCAGTCGGTGAAGCCCAGCCAAGTGGCCCGCGAGGAGGCCAAGGCTGCGCCCGCCGCCGCCGCGACGCCCGCCAAGAAGACCGTCGCCATCGAACCGCTGAAGCGCAAGATCGAAGCCGCCGAACAGGTCGTCACCCGTACCACGCGCCAGCTCGGCGAGCTCGAGGCGCAACTGGCCGACCCACAACTCTACAAGAACCCGGCCAAGGTCGCCGAGCTCACCAAGCGGCTGGATGCGGCGAAGACCAAGCTGACGGACGCCGAGGCGACCTGGATGGGCCTGGCCGAAGAACTGGCCGAGGCGCAGGGCTAGGGCGATAGAAGAAAGAAACCCTCTCCCAGAGGGGAGAGGGTTCAACTCAATGTGGTAAACACAGTTAAACCACGTCCTTTAGGCCTTCTGTGACAGGATGCCGCTACCCCTGTTCCCATGAGTTCAGGACCCGCCTCCCGTAACCACATCGTCGCCAACCCCGAAGGCCTGTCGGCCGCGTCGGTGCTTCTGGCGTTCGGCGAATGGCTGGATCAGCGGCTGGCCGAGGCCATGCGGCTGGACATGGACCTGGCGTTCAGGGACCGGCCGTTCGATGTCGAGATCGGTCGCAAGCCAGCCCTGGTGGGTTGGGAGCACCGCTATCTGAGCGCCGGCGCCCCGGCGCCCAAGGGCAAGCAGTGGACCGTTTATCGCCTGCAGGATCAAACCGGCCGCCCTGCTACCCTGCCCCTCCACGCCTCGCAGCCCTCTGGCGACTATGCCGACACGGTCACGCCGCTGCTGGGCGAGCTGGGTTATCTGGGCGTGTTCGATGGCGAGCCGGCCTTGTTCCCGGGCGTCGGAACCCGTTAGCGCGTCAAGGGCTTACGTCCGCACCGAACCTGGTCGATAATGGCTGGACCGTTCGTGACGAGACGCTCCATGCCCGCTCAAGAATCCAGGTTGAAGGTCGGGGTCGATGTGCCTTGGGTGACCAGTTGGAGCGACGAGGAAGACCTGGGCGTTCGCCCCTGCCCCAGCATCGGCGGCCGCCTGGCCATTTGCCAGGCCGAGCGGCCCGGCCTGGGCCGACCGCAATATTCGATGAACCACTTTCGCCGCCAGCGCGAGACGGTCGCCAAGATGCTGTGCCCGATGTGTGGCCAGCCCACGGCGTCCGGCGACCGCTGGACCCAGATCGCCAAGCGGGTCCCTGCCGGCCTGCTGCGCGCCAAGGGTCTGGACGGGGCCTTGCCGGCCGCCCTGCCCAACGATCAGATCATGATCGACGCCGGCTCGATTGCCCCGCTGCACGACGCCTGCGTCAAGCGCTCGCTGGAGCACTGTCCTCACCTGCGCGCTCATCCCGGCGTTGAAGTCATGGCCTGGCCAGAGCGCTGGATGGTGGCGCCGCTGATGGTTCAGGCCACGGCGCCGCCCGCGCCGCTGGCCGTGCTAGCCGCGCCCCGCGCTCCGCCACCGCCGATGGCGGTGGTCGGGTTCCTGCAGATTTTCGGCTTGACGGAAGAGCGCGACCCCCGTTGGCGGCGGCGGTTGCGGGAATTGGACGTCGCCGCCGCCCATCATCACTAGACGGCGCGGCCTAGAGCATTTTTCGAGCGAAGTGGTTCCGGTTCGCGTGAAGAAAAATGCGCCAAAACAAAAGATTAGAGCTCACGGCCTGACGCAGTCAGGTCGGGAAACGCTCTAGCCGCACTTCACCTGCTGCACCACGCCGGTGTCGGGATTGAACAGGATGTTCAGCCGGTCGGCGCGGTAGTCCATGGTCACTGGGCAGGTGGTGCAGGCCACGCGCCAGCGCGAGGGATCGACCGGCGCGGGCAGCGACGTGCGGTTCTTGCCAACGAAGGCCTGGGCCTCCTTGACGCCGCACTGGTCCTTCTCGGCCGTCGGGCCCGCGGGCAAGGCGATGGCCGGCGGGGCGGTCGGCGTAGACGGCGGCGGCATCGGCGCAGGTTCGGGCGCGCTGGAGCACGAGGCCAGCACCAAGACGGCGCCCGCCAGCAGGAAACGCTTCATGCCTGTTTCTCCCATCCCCGTTCGGCGCCTTGGCGCCAGTAGGACACGGGGTGGCCCGCGCCCTTGAAAGCTTTCCATCGACCCCGCGCCAAACGCAGGGCTTCCTCGTCGCGGCCGTCGAATAGCAGGATACACCGCTCGAACCCCGTCAGATCGCCTGGCTCGGCGCCGTCGAGCAGGAACAACGCCTGACCACCGTTCGGGTTGTCGAGCTTGTCGGTCAGCAGCACCGGCTGGCGGTCGGCCATCGGCTCGTCGTCCAGCCCGTGGGGCAGGAAGCTGTCGTCCCTGAAGGTCCACAGGTGAGCGTCCAGCGCCCGCAACCGCGCCGGATCGCCACCGCGCACCAGCGCCCGCCAGCCGCGCCCCAGGGTCTTTTCCAGCAGCTCGGGCAGCACCTGCTCCGTCGCGGTGCGCTCCAGGTGGTAGAACCAGATGTCGCAGGGCGCGGCGGTCAAGGGGCTAGGCCTCGTAGGCGTCCGCGACCAGCCGGTTCAGCAGCCGAACGCCGAAGCCGACGGCGCCGTCCGGCACGGTCGGATCGGTCGAGGGCTTGCGCCAGGCCACCGAGGCGATGTCCAGATGCGCCCACGGCACACCGTTGACGAACTTCTGCAGGAACAGGGCCGCGGTTATGGAACCGGCCGGGCGTCCCCCGATGTTCTTCAGGTCGGCGATCGGGCTCTCGATCTGCTTCTCATAGGCGGCGGGCATCGGCATGCGCCACAGCGGCTCGCGCTCGGCCTTGCCGGCGGCCAGAAGTTTTTCCGACAAGCCGTCGTTATTGCTGAACAAACCGCCCAAGTCATGACCCAGAGAAATGATGATCGCCCCGGTCAGGGTGGCCAGGTCGATCATGAACTTTGGCTTGAAGCGCTCCTGGCAGTACCAGAGCGCGTCGGCCAGCACGAGGCGGCCCTCGGCGTCGGTATTGATGACCTCGATCGTCTGGCCGCTCATCGAGGTGACCACATCGCCAGGACGCTGGGCGTTGCCGTCGGGCATGTTCTCGACCAGGCCCAGTATGCCAATGGCGTTGACCCTGGCCTTGCGGCCGGCCAAGGCGTGCATGAGGCCGGACACCGCAGCGGCGCCGCCCATGTCCCACTTCATGTCCTCCATGCCCTCGGCGCCCTTGATCGAGATGCCGCCGGTGTCGAAACAGACGCCCTTGCCGACGAAGGCGATGGGCTGGGCCGACTTGTCGGCCGCGCCGTACCACTTGATCACCGCCAGCTGGCTCTCGCGGACGCTGCCCTGGCCGACGCCGAGCAAGGATCCCATGCCCAGCTCGGCCATCTGCGCCTCGCCGAGGATCTCGACCTCCAGGCCCAGTCGCTCGAGACCCTTGACGCGGGCCGCGAATTCCTCGGGATGCAGGATATTGGCCGGCTCGGACACCAGGTCGCGCGCGAACAGTATGCCGTCGGCCACGGCTTCCAGAGCGACGAAGGCCTTCTGAGCCTTGGCGGGGTCGGCGGCGGCGATCTTGACCACGGTCACCGAGGGCTTCTTCTCGGCCTTCTCGGTGGTGCGGTATCTGTCGAACCGGTAGGCCGCCAGCTTGACGCCGAAGGCGGCGCGGGCGGCGGTCTCGGCGTCGTTGCCCAGCTTCAAGACCAGTTCAGTGACTCCCGAGGTCGCCACGGCCTTGAAGGCATGGGCGGCGGCGAGTTCGATCGTCTCCGGCTCGACCGCGCCGTCGCCGTCGACGCCGATCAACACAACGCGCGCGGCCTCCAGGCCGGCGGGCGCGACGAGGTCGAGGCTCTGGCCCTTGGCGCCGGTGAACCGGCCGCCGGCCACGGCGCGCGCCAGGGCGCCGTGGCTGGCCTCGTTGACGGCCTTGGCCTCGGGCGACAGGGCGGCGGCCTCATAGGCCAGGACCGCGAGGGCGGCGTTGGCGCCGGCCAGGGTGTCGGCGGGGACGAACTCGATACGCATGACGCGCTCCTGCAAACCTGTGGAGCCCTTGGAGGACCTTCCACCCGTTGGATTGGCGCAAACCAGACACGAAGAAAAGGACCAATCGACGAGGTCGGCGGCGAGGCTCTCCCCCCAATGTTGGGGATGGCCACTTTGCGGCCTGACTTGAGCGGTTGTGCGCATGCGAACACGCCGTGTAGAAGGAAGCCCTTCCGGGGGTTCGCCGCGCGACTCCGCTTTCCCCGTTATCCGTCGTCGATGCGCCTGATCGAACGCTATCTTTTCCGCCAGTTCCTCGGTCCGACGCTACTGGCGACGTTGGCCTTGATCGCGCTCGCCTTGCTGGCCCGCAGCCTGTCGGAATTCGACGTGCTGATCGAACAGCGCCAGACGGCGATGGTGTTCTTCAAGATCATCGCCCTGGCCCTGCCCCAGCTGCTGGGCATGATCCTGCCGATCGCGCTGTTCGTGGCCACCCTGGTGGCGCTGAACCGGCTGCACACCGAGCAGGAAATCGTCGTCTGCTTCGCGGGCGGCATGAGTCGCTGGCGGGTGATTTCGCCGGCGGTCCGCCTGGCCGTAGTGGCCACCCTGATCTCGCTGGGCATGAGCCTATGGGTCGCGCCCTGGAGCTCACGGGCGATTCGCGAGACCTTCTTCGACATCAAGTCCGATCTCGCCTCGACCTTGGTCCGTCCGGGCGAGTTCACCGAGCCCGGTCCCGGCTTGACTGTCTACGCCCAGACGATCGACCGCGACGAGGTCATCCACAACCTGTTCATCCACCAGGAAAAGGCCAACGGCGGCGCGATCACCTACACGGCCCGCGAAGGCGTGATCGTCCAGCGCAAGGGCTTGCCGGTGCTGATCCTGCGCAAGGGCTCCAATCAGGAATTCTCCAGCGCCGGCGTGCTGCAATACCTGTCCTGGGACGAATACACCTTTGACCTCAGCGCGCTGTTCCAGAGCGACGAGCTGCTGCACTACAAGATCGGCGACCGCTATCCGCACGAGCTGTTCTTCCCCGACCTGACCCAGGAGTGGGAACAGCACAACCGCGTGAAGCTGCTGTCGGAAGGCCACTGGCGGCTGGCCAGCCCGCTCTACAACCTCGCCATGATGTCCATGGCCCTGGCGGCGGTGATCGGCGGGCCGTTCAGCCGGATGGGCTATGGCAAGCGGATCGCCGCAGTCGGCGCTGCGGCGGCCGTGGTCCAGATCCTGGGCTTTGGCGTCAAGGCCGCCTGCGACAACGACGTCTGGCTCAATCTGCTGCAATACGCCGTGCCGCTGGGCGCCATCTGGTGGGGATTGGCCCAAATTTTCCGCCAAAAGGTCAATCGCTATATCGCCATCGGCCATCATGACCTCATGACACCCTTGGGGGCGCGATGATCGGCGTCGGGATCATCGAGCGCTATGTGCTCAAAAAGACCCTGGGCGCCCTGGCCGGCGCGCTGGCGGTGGTCGGCACGCTGGTGATGCTGATCGCCTTCGTCGATATCTCCAAGAACGTCGGCAGCCGGGCCGATGTCAGTTTTGTCCAGCTTCTTTTCCTGACGGTTCTGCAGGCCCCGGCGACGATCCTGGTGTTGACGCCGTTCATCTTCCTGTTTGGCACGCTGTCGGCCTTCGTCGGCCTGAACCGGCGCAGCGAGTTGATCGCCATGCGCGCGGCGGGGGTCTCGGCCTGGCGGTTCATCATGCCCGCCGCCGTCGCCGCCTTCGTGATGGGCCTGCTGACCGTCACCCTGCTCAATCCGCTGACCTCGGCGATGAGCGCGCAATTCGAAACCTCGCGCAACGCGATGATGGAAAACTACCTGAAGTCAGCGCCCAAGGGGCTGTGGCTTCGTCAGGGTGACGACAAGACCCAGATCGTCATACGCGCCAGGGCCCGCGACCAAGCCGCAGACGGCGCCGTGCGCCTGCGCGGCGTGTCGTTCTTCATCTACAAGATCGCGCCCAATGGCAGTCTGCAGTTCTCGCGGCGCATGGAAGCGGCAGAGGCCAAGCTCGAGCCCGGTTTTTGGCAGCTGACGGGCGTGCGCGAGGCCGCGCCGGGTACGGGGGCTATCCGTTCCGACAGCCAGACCGTGCCGTCGAACCTCGACGACCGCTCGGCCTCCGAGCGGTTCAACAACCCCCAGGCGATCGCCATATGGCGCCTGCCCGAGACCATCAGGCGCACCGATGCGGCCGGCTTCTCGTCGGTCTCGCTGCGCCTGCGCCTGCATCAGGTGCTGGCCACGCCGCTGCTGTTCGTGGCGATGTCGGTGCTGGCGGCCGCGTTTTCGCTGCGGTTGATGCGGCTGGGTGGTCTCGCGGGCCTGGCCGGCGCTGGCGTGACCTTGGGGTTTGGTTTCTTCTTCTTTAACGAGTTATGCGGCGCTTTGGGCAAGGCGGCTGTGTTGACGCCCGCCATGGCCGCCTGGACGCCGCCCTTGGTCGCGTTTTTGGCGGGTTTGACGCTGCTTTGCTATACCGAGGATGGTTGAGTCTGTGTCACCGGGATCGAGGTCGTTGATGATGGAGCTTCGCTGGGGGGCGAACGAGAAGGGCCGCGCGGTCCTGCTGGCTGGCGCCGCATGGCTGGTGCTGTCCGGCGCGGCGTTCGCGCAGCAATCGTTCGCCACGATTCCCGCCGCGCCCGCGCCGTCGCCAGCCGTTGACGACGGCCTGGGGGACGGCGGCTACTATCTGGAGTCCGACCTCCTGATCCGCGACGACGTCAATCAGAAGATGATCGCCAAGGGCGACGTCGAGGCGCGCTACCAGGGCCGCACGCTGCGCGCCGACGAGGTGGTCTACGACACCAAGTCCGAGGTGGTGACCGCCCACGGCCACGTCACTCTGATCAATGCCGACGGCACGGCCCAGTTCGCCGACGACATGACGATGGACAAGGAACTGAAGGCCGGCTTCGCCCAAGGCTTCTCGGCTCGCCTGGACAAGAACATCAAGATCGCCGCCGACACCGCCATTCGTCGCAATGAGCAGATCACCGAGCTCAACAAGGCGATCTATACCCCGTGCGAGATATGCGCGGCCAAGCCGAAGCCTACCTGGAGCATAGAGGCCGACAAGGTTGTGCAGGATAAGAACCGCCATCTGGTCTATTATCATGGCGCGACCATCCGGGTGTTCGGCGCACCGCTCATGTACCTGCCGGTGTTCTGGCATCCCGATCCTCAGACCGAGCGTAGCTCGGGCTTTCTGACGCCCAAGATCGGGGTCTCCAAGCGGCGCGGCGTTTCGTATACCCAGCCCTATCTCCTGGTGCTGTCGCCGTCTCAGGATCTGATCGTAAGTCCTCAGATCAATGGGAAAATCAACCCTTTCGTGAACCTGAATTATCGCAAGCGCTTCTATTCCGGCGCGGTCGAGGTTCGGGCCGGTGGGACCTACGAAAAGGACTTCGACAATCACGGCCACCGCTTCGGCGAAGCGACCGCCAAAAGCTACATCCTGGCCAAGGGCCAGTTCGACGTCGACGAAAAGTGGAAGTGGGGTTTCACGGCCGAACGGGCGTCAGATCCGCTGATCTTCGACGATTACGACGTCAACGACGTCTACCAGCAGCGCGGCATGTTCACCGGCGACGACCATCGCCTGATGTCGCAACTTTACACGAAGCGCCAGGACAAGCGGTCCTATTTCTCCGCATCGGTGATCTCGATGCAGGGCCTCCGCGTGGGCGGTCTGGACCCTTCGACAGGTCTGGGCAACAAGTTCGAAAACAGCGGAGCCTTCCCGACGATCGGGCCCTTGATCGAGGGGCGTTGGGAGCCTGAATCACACGTCCTGGGCGGGCGCCTGCGGGTGCAGGGCTCGGGCGTGGCCCTGACCCGCTCGGAGTCGCAATTCGGCGAACCGCCCTATAATTTCATCGCCCCCGGCAATGATTATAAAGGCCAAGACGGCGTAGATAGCATCCGCGGCTCTTTCCAAGGCGACTGGCGGGCCAGCATTGTGACGGGCCCCGGCGTGCGCATCCAGCCGTTCGCCCAGGCGCGAGGCGACGCCTACCGGGTCAGCGACGTCTTTCTGCCGAGCGCGGCGCTTGTCGCCGGCGACATTTCAAGCATCAACTATCGCCGCGCCCTTGGCGTGGCGGGCCTGGATCTGAGTCTCCCGTTGTACCGCAGCCTGAAAGGCGGCGGCAGCATAGTCCTCGAACCCCTGGTTCAGTTCGCTGCGGGATCCAACAGCTCACGGGTTCCCATCGTGGTTGCTCGCGACGCCTTGGGTGCGCCGATCTATTTCAACGAGGACAGCACCAACTTCGAGCTCGACGAGACCAACCTGTTCGACGTCAACAAGTCGCCGGGTTTCGACCTCTATGAAGGCGGCAAGCGGATGAACATTGGCGGCCGGGCCACGGTTGATCTCGCCGACGGCCGCAGCGGCAATCTGCTGATCGGTCGCAGCCTGCGGACGAAGGTCGATCCCCTGCTGCCTACCCGCGCCGGGCTCGATCAGAAGGCCTCCGATTGGATCGTCGCGGGCAGCATAACGCCGATCCGGGGCGTGACGGCCTTCAGCCGCGCGCGCTTCGACAACGACACCGGAAAGCTCAACCGCATCGAGGGCGGCATCGACGCATCATCGGCGCGTGGCTACACGTCACTCCGCTATCTGCGTGACAACAGGGATACCTCGGGCCTGCGCCAAGAGAACCTGGACTTCAATATTGACTATACAGTTTGGAAGAACTGGGGCGTGACAGCCCTGGGCCGTCTGTCTTATCAGGACGCACGCGCTTTTGGTCAGCCCGAGTCTGAAAGCCAGTGGTCTTGGACCCGCCGCGACCTGGGCGTCTACTACAAAGACGATTGCATCCGTATCGATGTGATCTATCAGAACGAAGATCGCTACACTCAGACGGCCACGGGCCTGCGCCTGAAGTCGGATGAATCCGTCATGCTGCGCCTAACGCTCGCCACATTGGGCGACACAAGGTAAAGCCAATTAAACGTCATCGCGTCGGGGGACGCGCGGTAAAACGCGCGCCTTCCTTTGGACGCGTCTAGAGGAACGACAATACCGATGCGGTCTGCGCGTAGCGTGACGAAACTGGCGGTCTGCACCGCTTCCATCCTCGCCTTGACCGTGGCGAGCCTCGGCCTGCCGGCCCTGGCGCAAGACGCCGTGCCCGCAGTCCAGGCTCCTGCGACTCAAGCCGCGCCCGCGCCGCCCGTCAATCCGCTGTCGGAGAGCGTGGCGGCGGTCGTCAATGACGACATCGTCTCCAGCTACGACCTGATGCAGCGCATGCGTCTGCTGATGGTGACCTCGGGCCTGCAGCCGACCCAGGAGAATCTGCCCCAACTCGAGCAGGAAGCCTTGCGCTCCCTGATCGACGAACACGTCCAGATGCAGGAACTGCATCGGGTCGAGAAGGCGCAGAAGATCACGATCATATCGACCGACAAGGAAGTCGACGAGCAGATCGAGGACATCGCCAAGGGCAACAACATGACCGGGGCCCAACTGGCCCAGCAGTTGGCGGCTCAGGGCGTCGGCGTGGAGACCTGGAAAGCCCAGATCCGCGCTGACAGCAGCTGGCAGGCCTGGATCAGCGGTCGCTACGGCTCGCGCCTGCGGATCGGCGACGGCCAGATCAAGGCCTTCGAGCGCCGTCAGGCCGAGGCCGCCAGCAAGCCACAATATCAGGTCAGTGAAGTGTTCATCGACGCCGTCCGGGTCGGCGGCATGGAGACGGCGCAGAACGGCGCCAAGCAACTGGTCACCCAGATGCAGCAGGGCGCGCCTTTCCCGGCCGTAGCCCGCCAGTTCTCGGCCTCGCCGACCGCGGCCAATGGCGGCGACGCTGGCTGGATCAGCCCGGGCGAGATGCCGCCCGAGGTCGACGCCGCGCTCGAGCAGCTGCGTCCCGGTCAGATGTCGGCCCCGATCCCGGTGCGCGATGGCGTCTACATCATTTATCTGCGTGAGAAGCGCTCGGGCGCGAAGGCGGCCCTGGTCGATCTCAAGCAGATCGCCGTTCCGCTGGCCAAGGACGCCACCCAGGACCAGATCGACGCCGCCAACCGGACCCTGATGGCCTTGAAGCCGCAGATCGCCAATTGCCAGACCCTGGAAGCCACGGCCGGCAAGGTCGAGGGCGTCGTGGCCGGCGACCTGGGCGAAGCCGAGATCGCCGACCTGGCCCCCGCCTTCCAGCAGGCCGCCACCACGCTCAAGGTTGGCCAACTGTCCGATCCGATCCGCACCGACGCCGGCCTGCACCTGATCGCGGTGTGCGGCAAGCGCCAGTCGGGCGCCCAGGCCCCGACCCACGATCAGATCGAAAATCGTCTGCGCGGTCAGCAGCTTGCGCTGATCTCCAAACGTTATCTGCGCGACCTGCGCAATCAGGCCACCATCGAGACCCGGTGAAGACGGCCGCCCTCGCCCTGAGCGCAGGCGATCCGGCCGGCATCGGCCCGGAAATCATCGCCAAGGCCTGGGCGGCGCTGCGCCAGGATGGACCGCCGTTCATGGTGGTGGGTGATGCTCAACTGCTGGCCTCGGCCGGCGGCGGGGTCAAGGTCCGTGCGGTGACCGGACCCGCCGAGGCGGTCCGGGTGTTCGCCCAGGCCCTTCCCGTCCTCGACATTCCGCTCCAGGCGCCCGTGGTCTCGGGCAAGCCCTCCAGCGCCCATGCCGCCCAGGTCATCCGCTGGATCGAGACCGGCGCCGGCTTGGCCCTGTCGGGCGCGGTAACGGGCCTGGTGACCGCGCCGATCGCCAAGGCGCCGCTCTATGACGCCGGCTTCGCCTTTCCGGGCCACACTGAATTCCTCGCCGAGCTGACCCATGTCGGCGAGCAGAAGCCGCCGCACGGGCCGATCATGATGCTGGCCGTCCGCGACCTGCGCGCCACTCTGGTGACCATCCACAAGCCGCTGTCTGCGGTGCCCGCCGCGCTGACTGTCGAGTTGATCGTCAACGCCGCCGTGGTCACCGTCGCGGCCTTGCGCAAGGATTTCGGTATCCAGGCGCCGCGCCTTGCCGTCGCGGCCCTGAACCCTCACGCGGGCGAAGGCGGCGCCTTGGGCGGCGAGGAGGCCGCGGTCATCGAACCGGCGGTCCGCGTGCTGCGCGAACTGGGCATCGACGTCAGAGGACCGGCCCCGGCCGACAGCCTGTTCCACGCCGAGGCCCGCGCGACCTACGACGCAGTGTTGTGCATGTATCACGACCAGGCCCTGATCCCGGTCAAGATGCTCGACTTCTGGGCCGGCGTGAACATCACCCTGGGCCTGCCGATCGTGCGCACCTCGCCCGACCATGGTACGGGTTTCGACATCGCCGGTCGGGGCCTGGCCCGGGCCGACAGCCTGATCGCCGCCATTCGCCTGGCCGCCGAGATCGCCGCCCGCCGCGCCGCCGCCTGAGTTCCCAAGACCATGTCCCTCGCCGATCTGCCGCCGCTCCGCGAGGTCCTCGCCGAGCATGACCTGTTGGCCAACAAGAGCTTTGGCCAGCACTTCCTGCTGGACCTCAACATCACCCGCAAGATCGCCCGCCTGGCCGGGGTGGGCGAAGGCGACACGGTGATCGAGGTCGGTCCCGGTCCGGGCGGCCTGACGCGCGCCTTGCTGGAAACCGGCGCGCGGGTGATCGCGGTGGAAATGGACAAGCGCTTCATCCCGCTTCTGGAAGACCTAGCCGTCGCCGCCGACGGCCGGCTGGAGATCGTCCAGGGAGACGCCCTGAAGGTCGACATGGCCGTCATCGCCGGCGGTTCGGCCCATGTGGTCAGCAACCTGCCCTATAATGTTGGCACGCCGCTGCTGATCAACTGGCTGACCGGCCCGTTTCGCCCGCTGTCGATGACCCTGATGTTCCAGAAGGAAGTCGCCGACCGCATCGCCGCCGCCGTCGACGACGACGCCTATGGCCGCCTGGCCGTGGTCTCCCAGACCGTCTGCACCGCCAAGGTCATCATGGACCTGCCGGCCCGCGCCTTCACCCCGCCGCCCAAGGTGGCCTCGGCCGTGGTGAGGCTGGTCCCGCTGACGCCCGCGCCGGACAAGGCCATGGTCGCCGCCCTCGAGAAGGTCACCGCCGCCGCCTTCGGCCAACGCCGCAAGATGCTGCGCTCCAGCCTCAAGGGCCTGGGCGGCGCGGCGCTGTGCGAGAAAGCCGGGATCAATCCGGACGCGCGGGCCGAGACGATCCCGGTCGAGGGGTTTCAGGCGCTGGCGCGGGTGGTGGTGGCGGGCTCATAAGCTGGCCCGCGGGAAGGCGGCGGCCGCGCGGATCGCGGCGCAAGGCTCTTGACTCTTCGATCGTCTCGTCACTTAATTCTGTTATGACAGAAATGAATGACAGATCGCTTCCTCTCGCCGTGGAGCAGATCGTGCTCCGCTGGGGGGATTTGGGCGGGCAATGGGGCGTGAACCGCTCGGTGGCCCAGATCCAGGCCTTGCTCTTTCTCAGCGAGAACCCGCTGACCGCCGAAGAAATCGCCCTAACGCTGGGCCTTGCGCGCTCCAACGTCTCCAACAGCCTCAAGGAACTGTTGGCCTGGAAACTGATCCACAGGGTTCCGGTCCTTGGAGACCGACGCGACCACTATCAGGCCGAAACCGACCTCTGGCAGATGGCCACAAAGGTCGCTCAAGGGCGCAAGGCTCGTGAGATCGATCCGATGGTGGCCGCGATCAACGAAGCGGTGGCTGGCGTCGACACGCAGGGCTCCGGCATCAGCCCCGAGGTCAAGGCGCGGCTGAAGCGGATGCACGCTTTCGTCAACACGGTCGACGCTTGGTATCAGCAGATGCTCGACGTGCCGCCCGATACCTTGATGCGGTTGATCCGCATGGGGTCCAAGGTCGTGGGCCTGTTGAAATTCGTCGGCGGCAAGGACCGCAGACCCTGATCATGGTTTTGCCTGCACATTTCTCTCGATACAGAACTAACCGATAAGAATGAACGAGGATGTCATGACTGAGCAGCCACCATCGGCCACGAACGCCCGCGGACGCCTGAATCGTCGCCTTCTCTCCGGCTTCGCGCTGGCGCTCGTTCTCGCGCTCAGCGCCTTCCTCTTGCTCTCGGCCTCGCGCTCCGGATCAGCCTGGTTCGCCAGTCTCTGGTTTTTGGCTCTGCTGCCCGCCCTGCTCTGCGCCCTGATCTGCTACATCGGCGATCCCGATCAGACCCGGTCATCGAACTTCTACTGGCAAGTTCCGCTCGCGCTCTGCGCCATGGTTTGCTTGGCCTCGATCTTCCTATTGCACGAGGGTGTGATCTGCCTGGTGATGCTGTCGCCGGTCTGGCTGGCCAGCGGCTGGGCCGGGGCGTTTGCGATGCGCTCACAGCGCGGGCGTCGAGGTCGCGCCCTGGAGTCCAGCTTCCTGATCATCCCGCTGGTCGCGGCGCTGCTGGAGGCGCAGATACCCATTCCGCACGAAACGGTCACGCTCACCCGCAGCGTCCTGGTGAAGGCGGCTCCGGAGGAGATCTGGCGCTATGCCGTCTCCAGTCGCGACATTGGCGCGCAGGAGGGACGCTGGACGATAACCCACAACATCATCGGCATGCCGCGCCCCCGGGATTCCGTCGTCGTCGGGACCGGCGTGGGCGCGGTCCGGACAGCCTACTGGGGCGAGCATGTCAACTTCCAGGAACACATTGTCGCCTGGGAGCCGGGTCGCAAGCTTGGGTGGCGTTTCAATTTCACTAACAGCACGGTCCAAGATTACACCGACAAGCATATCGCGCCGGATGGCCAGTTCCTGAAGATCGACTCCGGCGATTATGTCCTGCGGACAGTCTCGGCCAACACGACGCGACTTACCTTGACGACCCGCTACGTCGCCAAGACCCACGTCAACCTGTACGCCAAGCTGTGGGGTGAATTCTTGATGGGGGACGTCGAAGAGAACGTGCTGACCATCATCAAGGATCGCGCGGAGCGCGACTCCGCGAGGGCTGGTTAGATTTGGCTTGTCGCACCGCAAGTTGCGAGCGCCGTCAGAGGCGGGCGTCCCGTTTCCGCGCTAGGCCGGACGGCCAGCCCATGACAATCGGCGATCCCGATGATCGAACTGGTTACTCTAAATCTCTTCCTTCAGCAGATCCGCCACCAGCCCGCCGATCCACGGGTTGCGAACGCGCTTCTGGCGTTCGGCGTGGTAGATGTGGGCGAGGTCGGAATAGGCGCGGTCGAAGTCCTCGTTGAGGATCACATAGTCGAAGCGCTGCCAGTCGGCGACCTCGTCCTTGGCGCGCGCCAGGCGCTTGGCGATCACCTCTTCGCTGTCCTGGCTGCGGGCGTGCAGGCGGCGGCTCATCTCGGCCAGGGACGGCGGCAACACATAGATCAGCACCGAGTCGTCCGGCAGTTGGGCGTGGACCTTCATCGCGCCCTGGAAGTCGATGTCGAACAACACGCTCTCGCCGCGCTCCAAGGCGTCCATGATCGGGCCGCGCGGGCTGCCATAGTGGTTGCCGTAAACCTCGGCCCATTCCAGGAAGGCGTCGTCCTGGATCATCACCTGGAACGCACCTTGGGTGACGAAGTGATAGTCGCGCCCGTCGTGCTCGCCCGGCCGCGCGTCGCGGGTGGTGGCGCTGATCGACAGGTGAAGGTCGTTGTGGTCGGCGACCAGGCGGCGGGTCAGCGAGGTCTTGCCGACGCCCGAGGGGGCCACGACCATCAGCAGCAGGCCGCGCGTGCGTCCGTGCGGGTTATTCGACATTCTGGACCTGTTCTCGGAATTGCTCGATCGTCGCCTTCAGATCGAGACCATGCGTGGTCAGCGCCGTCAGCGCCGACTTGCTGCACAGGGTGTTGGCCTCGCGCATGAATTCCTGGCTGAGGAAGTCCAGGCGGCGGCCGGCGGCGGCCTCGCCGTTCATCAGGGCGCGGGCGGCGACCACGTGGCTGGCCAGGCGGTCGAGCTCCTCGCGGACGTCGGCCTTGATCGCCATGGCTGCGGCTTCCTGGACGATGCGCTCTTCGGAGGCCGATTCGCCGATCAGGTCGGTCAGGCGCCGGGCGTAGCGCTCCTTGAGCACCGCCGGTTGGCCGGCGGCCTCCTGATCTGCCAGGCTGGTCAGGTTGTCGATGCGATCGACGGCGCCGGCCAGGATCGGGGTCAGGGCGGCGCCCTCCTCCAGCCGCGCGGCCTTCAGGCCGTCCAGGGCCTGGCCGATCGATGCGGCCATGGCGGCCTCGACCATGGCGCGGTCCTCGGCGGCGTCTTCCTCTTCGCGAGCGTCAATGACCCCGCGCAGCGCCAACAATCCGTCCAGTGACGGCTTGCCGACCATGCCGGTGGCGACATAGGGACCGCCGGCCTTCAGATACCGCTCCAGCACCTCGACATTGACCTGGGTGGTCCCAGCGGTCTCGGCGCGCTTGGCCTGCAGGTTCACGGTCAGTTGGCCGCGCTGAAACCGGGCCTGGGCGCCGTCGCGGGCGGCCTTGTCGAGGCTCTCGAAGCCCGGCGGGCCCCGAAACCGGGTCTCCAGATTGCGGCCGTTGACGCTGCGCGCCTCCACCGCCCACGACCAGGCCCCGTGCGCGCCCTCGACGCGGGCGAAGCCGGTCATGCCCGATAGCGCCATCCTAGCCTCCGCTCAGCGGCGTCTTCTGGGGTGTGGCGGCCGCTTTCGACCGCTCCACCTGGCGCCATTTGGCGACATTGCGCTCGTGTTCCTCATAGGTCGAGGCGAACACGTGCCCGCCCGTGCCGTCGGCGACGAAGTAGAGGTCGTCGCTGTTCATCGGATTGAGCACGGCGGCCAGGGCGGCCTTGCCAGGATTGGCGATCGGGGTCGGCGGCAGGCCGTCGATCAGATAGGTGTTGTAGGGAGTCTGGCGTTGCAGTTCAGACAGCAGGATGCCCCGGCCCAGCGGCCGTCCGCGGGTCAGGCCATAGATGATCGTCGGGTCGCTACCCAGGCGGACGCCCTGGCGCAGGCGGTTGATGAACACCGCCGCCACGTGCGGGCGCTCGCTGGCCAGGCCGGTTTCCTTTTCGACGATCGAGGCCATGGTCACGGCCTGGTCCTTGGTCGCGAAGGGCAGGCCCGGCTGGCGGTCGGCCCACAGCTTGTCGAGCAAGGCGTCGCGGTCGTCCATCATCCGCTGCAGCACCGCCGCCCGGTCCTCGCCGCGCACGACTTGGTAAGTCTCGGGCAGGATCGAGCCCTCCGGCGGGGTAGGCACGGTGCCTGTCAGTTCCGGGGCGCGCATCAGGATGTCGACCACCATGTCGGAGGTCAGGCCCTCAGCGACGGTCACGTGGTGGCGGACGATCTTGCCGTCGCGGATCTTGGCCAGCACCTCGCGCAGCGAGGCGTGGGTCGGAAATTCGTACTCACCGGCCTTCAAGCGTCGCGCCGCGCCGGTGGTCTGGGCGGCGGTCAGGAACAGCGAGGACGAGCGGATCACGCCCGCCTGTTCAAGGGTCGAGGCGATCTCTGGCAGGCTGGCGCCGCGCCGCAGGACGACATTGGTCGCCTCACCCGACTTGGCGGCGGGACCCGGACCCTGATAAACCCACAGGCCACCCAACACGGCCAGCATGGCGACGACGCCCAGTATGGTCAGCCCGCCCACGCCCATGGCGATCAGGCGGCGGCCGATTGAGGCGGTCTCGCGCCGGCGCGCCCCGGTCTTCTTGGGGGCCTTGCGCGGCGCGGGGGCCTTGCGGAGCGGTGCGGGCTTGCGGCTCACGAGACTTTGCGGAACACGACGGAGGCGTTGGTGCCGCCAAAGCCGAAGCTGTTGGACACCGCCACCTCGATCTTCATCGGCACGGCCTTGTTGGGCGCCAGGTTCATCGCGACCGTCACGTTCGGGTTATCCAGGTTGATGGTCGGCGGCGCGATCTGGTCGCGGATGGCCAGGATCGAAAAGATCCCCTCGATGGCGCCGGCCGCGCCCAGCAGGTGGCCGGTCATCGACTTGGTCGACGACATCACCACGTTCTTGGCGTGATCGCCCAGGAACCGCTCGACCGCGCCGGCCTCGATGCCGTCGGCCATGGTGGAGGTGCCGTGGGCGTTGATATAGTCGATGTCCGAAGGCTGCAGGCCCGCGTCCTTGACCGCCGCCGACAGGGCGCGGAAGCCGCCGTCGCCGTCCTCGGCCGGGGCGGTGATATGATAGGCGTCGCCCGACAGGCCATAGCCGATGACCTCGGCATAGATCTTGGCGCCGCGCGCCTTGGCGTGTTCGTATTCTTCAAGCACCAGGGCGCCAGCGCCCTCGCCCATCACGAAGCCGTCGCGATCCTTGTCGTAGGGACGCGAGGCCTTCTCAGGGGTGTCATTGAAATCGGTGGAAACGGCGCGGCAAGCGATGAAGCCGGCCATGCCGACCTTGCAGACGGCCGCCTCGGCGCCGCCAGCCACCATCACGTCGGCGTCGCCATACTTTATCAGGCGGCAGGCGTCCCCGATGGCGTGGGCGCCCGTGGCGCAGGCCGTAACCACCGAGTGGTTGGGACCCTTGAAGCCATAACGGATCGAGACTTGGCCCGAGATCAGGTTGATCAGAGCCGAGGAGATGAAGAACGGGCTGATCCGGCGCGGGCCCTTGGCTTCCAGTTCCAGGGCGGTGTCGGCGATGGTCGACAGGCCGCCAATGCCGGAACCCATGATCACGCCGGTGCGATACTTGTCCTCGTCGGTTTCCGGGACCCAGCCGGAGTCCTTCACGGCCTCGTCCGCCGCAGCGATCCCGTACAGAATGAAGTCGTCGACGCGCTTCTGATCGCGCGGGCTCATCGTCAGGTCGGGATTGAAGGCCCCCTCGACATCCGGGCCGCCGCCGCCGCGGCCATCGACGCGCGGGACCTCGCAGGCCACCTGGCAGGCGTATTCGGTCGGATCAAAGGCCGAGATCCTGTTGGCGCCAGACTTGCCGGCCAGGATATTCTTCCAGGTCACATCGACGCCCTGACCCAGAGGGGTCAGAAGGCCAAGCCCGGTGACGACGACTCTACGCATGGATCACTCCCAACCTTCGCATCGCGGACATATGGGGATTTCGGACAAATCCAGCGCCCCCCGGCTCGCGAATCTCGGCCACATACGAAAACCGCCGCGCGCACGATGGCAAGGGCCCGTGCGACGCGGCGGTTGATAGTCCTGTTCGCGAGCCTTGCGAACCCGACGCCTTAGGCGCCGGTCTTTTCCGTGATGAACTTCACGGCGTCACCGACGGTCTGGATGTGCTCGGCGGCGTCATCCGGAATTTCGATGTCGAATTCTTCTTCGAAAGCCATCACCAGCTCGACGTTGTCGAGGCTGTCGGCGCCCAAGTCGTCGATGAAGCTGGCCTTCTCGGTGACCTTTTCCGGGTCGGCATCCAGGTGCTCGATGACGATCTTGCGCACGCGCTCGAGAATGTCGGACATTCTGTTAGTCCCTCGTTTTAAATCTTGCAGTTCCGCAGGCGGTTTCGGCGAACCTAACCCCCCACGGGAATTGTCGGGCCACCGCCTATCACGTTCTTTTTCGGGTGACTAGCGGCTGTACTCTTTAGAAATCAGGGCCTGGGCCTTTCAAAGCGGAAAGGCGTGAAACCCCGGAAAGACGACTTGGTCAGATCATGGCCATGCCGCCGTTGACGTGCAAGGTCTGACCCGTGACATAGCCGCCCTGGTCACTGGCGAGATAAACGCACGCCGCCGCGATATCGCTCCCCTCGCCCAGACGACCGGCCGGAATCGTCGACAGAATGCTCATCTTCTGGGCGTCGTTGAGGGCGTCGGTCATCGGGCTGGCGATAAAGCCGGGGGCCACGCAATTGACCGTGACGCCTCGGCTGGCCAGTTCCTGGGCCAAAGCCTTGGAGAAGCCGATCATGCCGGCCTTGGAGGCGGCGTAGTTGGTCTGGCCGGGATTGCCGGTGACGCCGACGATCGAGGTGATGCCGATGATCCGGCCCGCGCGGCGCTTCATCATGCCCTTGGCGGCGGCGCGTGACAGGCGGAAATAGCCTTCCAGGTTCACCTTGATCACGGTGTCCCAGTCCTCGTCCTTCATCCGCACCAGGAGGCCGTCGCGGGTGATCCCGGCGTTGGCGATCAGGATGTCGAGCGGCGCGCCGGCGGCCTCCTCGGCCTTGGCGACCAGGCCATCGACGGCGGCGGCGTCCGACAGATTCGCGGCGACGAACGACACGCGCTCGCCGAACTGGGCGGCCAGCTCCGACAAAGCTGATTCGCGCGTGCCAGACAGAACGACATGGGCGCCCTGCTCATGCAGAGCCTTGGCGATGGCGCCGCCGATGCCGCCCGTGGCGCCGGTGACAAGGGCGGTCTTGCCCGTGAGATCGAACATGATCTGATTTCCTGGTCTAGAGCGACTTTGCGAAGGCTTCGAGGTCGGCCGGGCTGTTCAGGGGAACGGCTTGCGCATCCGGAGCGATCCGCTTGGCCATTCCCGACAACACCTTGCCGGCCCCGGCCTCGGCGAAACGGGTGACGCCGCCCTCGCCCGCTAGCCAGGTCATGCTCTCGCGCCAGCGTACCCGGCCCGTGATCTGCTCGACCAGCAGACGGCGGATGACATCGGGATCATGGACCGGCGAGGCGGTGATATTGGCCACCAGCGGCGCACGGGGCGCGACGATCAGGGTGTTGGCCAGGGCCTCCTCCATCTCGTCGGCGGCGGGCCGCATCAACGGGCAGTGGAACGGCGCCGAGACGTTCAGCGGAATGGCCCGCGCGCCCAGTTCCTTGGCCTTCTCAATGGCCTTGTCCACGGCGGCCTTCTCGCCGGAGATCACCACATTGCCGTTGTTGTTGTCATTGGCCACGACGCAGACGCCGACTTCAGAGCCGGCCGCCGCGGCGGCTTCCGCCAGGGCCAGGTCGGTCTTGGGACCGATCAAGGAGGCCATGGCCCCCTCGCCCACCGGCACGGCGCGCTGCATGGCCTGGCCGCGCAGCTTCAGCAGGCGGGCCGTATCGGACAGGGTGATCGCGCCCGCGGCGGCCAGGGCGCTGTATTCGCCCAGGCTGTGACCGGCCACGAAGGCGGCGCGATCGACGCCGACGCCAAATTCCTTCTCCAGCACGCGGGCGACAGCCAGGCTGACCGCCATCAGGGCCGGCTGGGCGTTCTCGGTCAGGGTCAGGTCGGTCTCAGGCCCCTCGACCATCAGCTTGAACAGCTTCTGGCCAAGGGCGTCGTCGACCTCCTGGAAGACCTCGCGGGCGGAGGCGAAGGCCTGGGCCAGGTCGGCGCCCATGCCGACCGTCTGGCTGCCCTGGCCGGGGAAGATGAAAGCGATGCTCATGGAAGCTCGCGCCTCTCTTTTATAGATTGCAGGCGCGGAGGGTTAGGGGAAAGCCCGCCGACGGGCAAGCGAGACAGCGGTCGCCGACTTCTCTTGCTTTCCGTTGCAGGGCGTCCAAATTGCCGTCCGACCCGTAGCTCGGGTGGTCTAAGGTCTCTGGAGCCCAAAGCATGCAACGCCTGTTCGCCAGCCTCGCCCTCTGCGGCGCCTTGGTCGCCGCCTCGCCCGCCCTGGCCGCCCTCAAGGTCGGCGCCAAGGCGCCTGACTTTACCGCGCCCGCCGCCCTGGCCGGCAAGGATTTCAACTTCACCCTGTCCAAGGCGCTGAAGAAGGGCCCCGTGGTCCTCTATTTCTTCCCCGCCGCCTACACCTCGGGCTGCACGGCCGAGGCCCATGAGTTCGCCGAGGCGACGCCGGAATTCGAAAAGCTGGGCGCCACGGTGATCGGTGTCACGGCCGGCGCCGTCGACCGCATCAAGGACTTTTCCAAGGAACACTGCCGCGACAAGTTCGCGGTGGCCGCCGCCCCCAACGGCCTGATCAAGTCCTACGACGTGGGCTTGAAGGCGGTCGGCGTGCCGATGCCGGGCGGCCTGTCAAACCGGACCTCCTACGTCATCGCGCCGAACGGCAAGATCCTGATGGCCTATAGCGACGGCAATTTCGCCGGCCACGTCACCCAGACCATGGACGCCGTTAAGGCCTACAAGGCGGCCAAGAAGTAGCATTGGGAGCGTCGGACTTCGGTCCGGCGCGCTCGGTACCGGACCCTACCAGGTCGTCCGGACCAGCTTGACCATCACCCGGCCGTCCTGGACCCGCTCGTCGGCGGCGCGCAGGCTGACGGTGAATTCGGCGGGGATGTCGAAAGGCCGGGTCAGGCTGACGTCGAAGCCCTCCTCGCCCATCGTGCCGCCGCCCACGGCGATGGAGGCCACCGGCCGGCCATCCAAGGTCAGTTCGGAGCGAAGACTGGCCCGGGTCACCGGCGTGCGGCCCCGTAGATACACCGGCTGGGTGGCGTTCATGTCCATCGACAGCCGCACATAGTTGGTCTTGGGCAGAATGCCGAAGCCGAACGATCGCGCCAGAGACGAGCGGATCGCCGCTTCGCGCGCGTTCCACGAAGCGCCGGCCGAGAGCGACCGATTGGCTTGGCCGTGCTCGTCGGGCTTCTGGCTGAGATTGAGGTCGAGATTGTAGGTCGGGTCATCGATCGCGCCAGCCACCTTGGCGATCACCCGAGCGTTCTCGGCGTCGGTTGACAGATCCAGCGGCAAGGCGGCCGAATAGCCCTGAAAGTGGCCGTCATTGCCCCAGACCGACAGGTCGGGCTTTCTCACCACGTCGCCCGCCACAGCCGGCGCGGCGGCGGCCAGGGCGACCGCTACTGCCATGATCAAGGAAGACGGTCGAAACCCCATGTTCGCCCGATACCACGCGCTAGCACCAGACCGAAGGGGCCAGGCTGCACGTTTGTATGATATTGCCACGACGGCCTTTAAACCGGGCGACCAACGGCTTCCTTGCCTATCCGCCGGCTTTCCTGTAATAGCGCGCCCTCTCACGGATGGCGGTCTTGCACGCAGCCCTATGGGTCGGGATTTCCCGCTCGGCATGCAGGATCCATCGTGATCGACGGACTTCCGCCGTCGCTCACGCCGCTGTCCAAGCCGGAAGAAGGAAAACATGTCGTTCTACGAACACGTGGTCATCGCGCGGCAGGATATCTCGCCGCAACAGGCCGAAGCTCTGAATGAGCAACTCAAGGCCCTCCTGGAAGAAAATGGCGGTCACATCGCCAAGATCGAATACTGGGGCCTGCGTAACCTCACCTATCGCATCAAGAAGAACCGCAAGGGCCACTATTCCCTGCTCGCCATCGACGCTCCGGCTGCGGCCGTCAAGGAGATGGAACGTCAGCTGCTGATCAATGAAGACGTGCTGCGCTTCATGACCATCCGCGTCGAAGAGCTGGACCTGGAACTGTCGCCGGTTCTGGCCCGTCGCGACCGCGAACGTGGCGAGCGCACCGAGCGCCCGCGCGACGAATTCGCGCCGGCCGCGTAAGGGAGAAGAGAGATCATGACCGATACAACCGCTCCCGAAGCCGCCGCTCCGGCCGCCGGCGCCGGCGCCCGCCGCCCGTTCTTCCGCCGCCGCAAGGTCTGCCCGTTCTCGGGCGCCAACGCGCCGAAGATCGACTACAAGGACGTGAAGCTGCTGCAGCGTTACGTTTCCGAACGCGGCAAGATCGTGCCGTCGCGCATCACCGCGGTGTCGGCCAAGAAGCAACGCGAACTGGCCAAGGCCATCAAGCGCGCCCGCTTCCTGGCTCTGCTCCCCTACGTCGTGAAGTAAGGGAGACACCACGATGAAAGTTATCCTGCTCGAACGCGTCGAAGGCACTGGCGTCCTCGGCGACGTGGTCACGGTGAAGGACGGCTTCGCCCGTAACTTCCTGCTGCCGCGTTCCAAGGCGCTGCGCGCCAACTCGGCCAACCTGAAGAACTTCGAGGTTCAGCGCGCTGAAATCGAAGCTCGCAACGTCAAGAACCGCGAAAACGCCGGCAAGGCCGGCGAAGGTCTGGACGGCACGACCTATGTGATGATCCGTCAAGCCGGCGAAAGCGGCCAGCTGTACGGTTCGGTCGCGGGTCGCGACGTCGCCGACGCCATCAAGGGCGGCGGCGGCAAGATCGATCGCTCGATGATCGTCCTCGACAAGCCGATCAAGAACCTGGGTCTTCACGAAGTGAAGGTGAAGCTGCACGCCGAGGTGACCATCACGGTTACCCTCAACATCGCGCGCAGCCAGGATGAAGCCGATCGCCAAGCGCGCGGCGAAAACGTCGTCGCCGCCCAGTTCGAAGAGGATCGCGCCGCTGAGGCCGAAGCCGCTTCGGACATGGCCGCCGGTGGCGCCGGTTCGTTCGAAGGCGACCACTACGAGTCCTGATCGGCTCGTAGCGCCTTGAGAAACCTGAAAAACGGCGCGGAGCAATCCGCGCCGTTTTTTTCTGTGCAATTACATAGAAATGCTCAGCTTGTAGGCGAACGCCGCGATACCCATCCTCTAGCCAGGGGAGACTGAACTCCCCGCCTCGGGAAAAAAGGCGCGAGACGCCCCCGGAGCTTCCAGAGGGGAATACTGTCATGCGTTTCAAGAGCTTCCTGTTGACCGCCACGTCCGTGGCCGCTTTCGCCGGCGTCGCCCACGCCCAATCCACGGCGCCGAACCCGGATGAACAGACCGCAGTCGAAGAGGTGGTCGTCACCGGCACCCGCACCACTGGCCGTTCGCGCCTCGACACCTTGGCGCCCGTCGATGTGGTCACCGCCAAGGCCCTGCAACAGCGCGGCGCCACCGACATCGCCACCGCCCTGGCCGCCACCGTGCCTTCAATCACCTTCCCGCGACCGTCCAACACCGACGGCACCGACGCCATCCGTCCCGTGGTGCTGCGCGGCATGGGTCCCGACCAGACCCTGGTGCTGGTCAACGGCGCGCGCCGTCACACCTCGGCCCTGATCAATGTCAACGGCTCGGTCGGGCGCGGCTCGGCCGCCGTCGATCTGAACGCCATCCCCACTAGCGCCATCGACCGTATCGAGGTGCTGCGCGACGGCGCCTCGGCCCAATACGGTTCGGACGCCATCGCCGGCGTCGTCAATCTGCGCCTGCGCGAGGCCGATCACGGCGGCGGCCTAACCGTTACCTACGGCGAGTACGTGACCCAGCTGAATGGGTTCTACGGCGGCAAGCGCGACATCACCGACGGCGCCTCGGCCACCGTGTCTGGCTGGCAGGGCTTCAAGCTGGGCAGCGACGGCTTCCTGACCGTCTCGGCCCAGTACCGCGACCTCGACCCGACCAATCGCGCCGATTTCGACCCGCGCGTCAGTCCCGCCCGCGTCACCGGCCGCACCGGCGATCCGAAGACCGAGGACGTCTCGGTCTATCTGAACGCCGCCAAGCCCCTGGCGGCCGGCTGGGAAGCCTATGGCTGGTATGGTTATCAGCAGCGCGACGCCAACTCCGCCGCCAGCTTCCGCCTGCCCACCGACGCCAGCCAGAACATCCCGTCGGTCTATCCGAGCGGCTACCTGCCGCTGGTGACCACCGACACCGAGGACGTCACGGCAGCCGGCGGCCTGCGCGGCGAACTGGGCAGCTTCAAGATCGACACCAACCTGGTCTATGGCCGCAACGACATCGACTTTGGTGTCGAGAACACGATCAACCCGTCCTATGGCCCGACCTCGCCGCACAGCTTCAAGGCCGGCGGCCTGACCTATGACCAGTTGACCTTCGGCCTGGACGCCAGCCGCGAGGTCGAGGTGGGCCTGGCCGCTCCGCTGAACGTCGCCTTTGGTCTGGAAGCCCGCCGCGAAGGCTTCCAGATCAATGCAGGCGAGGTCGCTTCCTATGCCCGCGGTACGGTCTCGCCGACTCTGGCCTTCGGCTCACGCGGCTTCACCGGCTTCGCGCCGAGCAACGCTGTCGATGTCGATCGCCACGAGGTCGGGGTCTATATCGACCTGGAAGGCAAGGTCGCCGACAAGCTGACCGTTGGCGTCGCGGGCCGCTACGAGGACTATTCGGACTTTGGCTCCAGCACGACGGGCAAGTTCACGGCGCGCTATGACTTTACCCCCGCCTTCGCGCTGCGCGGCGGGGTCTCGACCGGCTTCCGCGCCCCGAGCCTCCAGCAGCAGTACTACACCGCCACCTCGATCACCTATGTGGCCCAGGCTCTGCCGGGCGGCGGCGGCACGGTGTTGGTGCCGTTCGAATCCGGCACCTATCCGTCGGTCAGCCCGGTGGGCCTGGCGCTGGGCGGCAAGCCGCTTGAGGCCGAGAAATCGACCAACTATTCGCTCGGCGCGGTCTATCGCAAGGGCGCCTTCGAGCTGACGATCGACAGCTACAAGATCGACGTGCGTGACCGCATCGTGCTGTCGGAACTGTTCTCGAACGCTGCCAGCGCGTCCAACCCCAACGCCGCCCAGATCGGCGCCCTGCTCGCGCGCTATGGCACGACCGCAGCCCGGATCTTCATCAACGGCGTCGACACCTCGACCCAGGGGATCGACGTGGTGGCGCGTTACCGGATCAATGACGAACAGGCCGGCACGTTCGACCTGACCCTGGCGGGCAATCTCAACGACTTCAGCGTCGACAAGACGCCGGTCACCACCACTCTGGCCAAGCCGCAATCGCTGTTCGCCCGCCAAGCCACCCTGCGCTTCGAAAAGGGCACGCCGCGCCAGAAGGTCACCCTGCAGGGCGACTGGAGCAAGAACCAGTGGGGAGCGACCCTGCGCTCGACCTTCTATGGCGACGTGCTGGCCCCCGGCACCGCCAATGACGGCAGCACCGACTGGCATACCGGCAAGAGCGGCGTCATCGACGCCGAAGCCCGTTACACCTTCCCGATCGGGTTGACGGCCTCGGTGGGCGCCGACAATCTGTTCGACTCCTACACCAACCAGGTGCCGCCCAATCTCAACACCAGCGGTGCGGGGCCCTACAGCAACTTCTCGCCCTATGGCTTCAACGGGCGACTGGTCTATGGCCGCCTCAGCTACAGCTGGTAGGCTGACCTAGGGTCAATCCATAAGGCGCGGAGAGCGATCTCCGCGCCTTTCTCATGCGTCCGGGTCTGTCGTAAGCCGGGCGCAGAACATACACAAAACATCCCCGTTCATCTGTCGCCGTCGGCCATGCGGACCGTGTGCGAGGGAAGGCTCCGCGTTAACCTGTTCCCATGTCGCTCGTCCCCGCTCTAGACCTCCGCCCGTTCTCTCCGATGGGCGAGATCATCGTCGCTGTCGCGCCGCACAATCTGGAGGCCGAGCAGGCGCTGCTGGGCGTGCTGCTGTACGACAACGCCGCCTATGAGCGCCTGACCGACAGCCTGCAGGGCCGTCACTTCTACGAGCCCTTCCACGCCCGGCTGTTCGGCGCGATCGAGACCCACATTCGCAAGGGCCAACTGGCCGAGCCGATCCTGCTGGCCGACGAGTTCAAGAAGGACCCGGCCTTCGAGGAACTGGGCGGCCTGCGCTATCTGGCCGACCTCGTCGATCGCGCGCCCCCCGCCGCCAATGTCGGCGACTATGCGCGGGCGGTGTTCGACCTGGCCCTGCGCCGCGACCTGATTCGCATCGGCGGGACGATCTCGACGACCGCCCACGGCCATGGCGAGGTGCAGCTTCCGGCCCGTGACCAGATCGAGGCGGCCGAGCAGCAGCTCTACACCCTGGCCGAAAGCGGCGTGGCCAGCTCCGGTTTCGTCAGCTTCGGTGACGCCCTGCGCGGCGCGGTCGAGATGACCGCCGAGGCCTACAGCCGCGACGGCGGCATGTCGGGCCTGGCTTGTGACCTGATCGACCTGGACCAGAAGATCGGCGGTCTGCACCCCTCCGACCTCGTGGTGCTGGCTGGCCGCCCTTCGATGGGCAAGACGGCGCTGGCCACCAACATCGCCTTCAACATCGCCCGCAAATATGCCTGGGAACCCCAGCCAGACGGCAGCAAGAAGACGGTCAGCGGCGGCGTCGTCGCCTTCTTCTCGCTGGAAATGAGCGCCGAGCAGCTGGCGTTGCGGATGCTGGCCGACGCCTCGGGCGTGTCGGGCGACCGGCTGCGCAAGGGCGAGATCGACGCCTCGGAGTTTGGCCGGGTGCGCGACGCGGCCATCGAGCTGCAGGAGGCGCCGCTCTATATCGACGCCACCGGCGGCATCTCGATCGCCAAGCTGACCGCTAGGGCCCGTCGCCTGAAACGCCAGGTGGGCCTGGACCTGGTGGTGGTCGATTACCTGCAGCTGGTCACCGGCTCGGACCTGGGCGCCAACGCCAACCGGGTTCAGGAAGTCAGCCAGATCACCATGGGTCTCAAGGCCTTGGCCAAGGAACTTGCCTGCCCGGTGATCGCCTTGTCGCAGCTATCTCGCCAGGTCGAGAACCGTGAGGACAAGCGGCCCCAGCTCTCCGACCTTCGGGAATCGGGCTCGATCGAGCAGGACGCCGACATGGTCTGGTTCGTCTATCGCGAGAGTTACTATGTCGGCCGCGCCGAGCCCCGCGAAGGCACGCCCGAGCACCTGCAATGGCAGGAGGACATGGACCGCCTGCAGGGCTTGGCCGAGGTGATCATCGCCAAGCAGCGGCACGGCCCGATCGGGACCGTGCGCCTGTCGTTCAACAGCGACACCACCCGCTTTGGCAATCTGGCCCGCGACCACTATTTCCACCAGCACCGCAGCGGCAGCGAGGAATAGGGGCGCGCTGAGGTTTGACCTGACGGACAAACACGGGTCAGGGTCGCGCCGTTCACATCGCGAGGCTGATCGATGGACTTCCACCCCCTGCCCCTGGACACCGTGGCAGGCGCCTTCCTGCTGGCCTTCCCGGCGCTGTTCTCGATCGTCAATCCGGTCGGCGCCTCGTTGATCTTCCACCAGGTGCTCAGCCATCGCACGCCGGCCGAGCGCCACGCCCTGGCCGCCAAGATCGCGGTCTACGCCCTGGCCATCCTGCTCGGCTCGCTGCTACTGGGCGGCTATATCCTCAACTTCTTCGGTGTCAGCCTGGGCGCTCTGCGGGTGGCTGGCGGGCTGGTCGTGGCGATCCGCGCCTGGGGCCTGTTGATGGATCCAGAAGACTACGAGGACCGCAAGAGCGGCGACGCCGCGCCGGCCCAGCAACGCGCCGAGGACATCGCCTTCTTCCCCCTGACCATGCCGTTCACCACCGGACCAGGCTCGATCGCCGTGGCCATCGCCCTGTCTTCCCAGAGGCCGGCCGGCGGACACACCGTGGTGCCATTTTTCCTGGGCGCGAGCCTGGCGGCCGTGGCGATCGCCTTGTCGATCTGGCTGCTGTATCGGGCCTCGGACCGCGTCATGGCCCTGCTTGGCGTCTCTGGTGCTCGGGTGATGTCGCGTCTGGTCGCCTTTCTATTGCTGTGCATCGGCGTCCAGATCCTGGCCAGCGGTGTGGAGAACCTGGCGACACAGTTTCTGCTCCACCATTGAGCGCGATCTCCACTGGCCTTGGACGGCGGCCTCGGTTACGCCCTGCCCCGTGACCGAAACCAGCCTGCTCACCCTCGACCTCGACGCCCTGGCGTCCAACCACGCCGTGCTCAAGGCCGCGGCGGGCGGGGCCGAGATCGCGCCGGCGGTCAAGGCCGACGGCTACGGACTGGGCGCGGCCTTGGTGGCGGGCCGGCTGTGGGACGAAGGCGCGCGGAGCTTCTATGTCGCCCGGCTGTCGGAGGGCCTGGCCTTGCGCGCGAGTTTGGGTGATCGGGACGCCACGATCTACCTGCTCGACGGCGTGACGCCCGGCGCGGCCCCGGCCATCGAGGCCGCGCGCCTGACGCCGGTGCTCAACAGCCTGCCGCAGATCGAGGCTTGGAATAGCCATGCGCGCGGCCGAGTGCTGGACGCCGCCCTGCACATCGACACCGGCATGAACCGCCTGGGCCTGCGTCCGGAGGAGGCCGTCGTGCTGACCGGGGCCATGGACCGCCTCAAGCACGTCAACCTCACCCTCGTGATCAGCCACCTGGCCTGCGCCAGCGAGCCGGACCATGCTTTGAACGCCCGGCAGCTATCCCGCTTCACCGAGGCGGCGGCCCTGTTCCCCAACGCCCGTCGCAGCCTGGCCAATTCCGGCGGGATCTTCCTGGGCGGCGACTACCAGTTCGATCAGGCGCGTCCCGGGATCAGCCTCTATGGCGGCGGCCCGCGCGACCTGCCCGACGCCCGGATCAAGGCCGTGGCCACCCTGGAAGCGCCGATCCTGCAGGCGCGGGTCGTGCCGCGCGGCGAGAGCATCGGCTATGGCGCGGCCTTCACCGCCACCGAGACCACCCGCGTCGCCATACTGGCGGCCGGCTACGCCGACGGCGTGCCCCGCGCCGCCCATCCGCGCGGGGCGATGTGGTTCGACGGCGCCCTGCGGCCGATGCTGGGCCGGGTCTCCATGGACCTGATCGCCGTCGACATCACCGATTGCGACGCGGCAAGGCCGGGTGCGATGATGCAGATCATCGGCCCCGACCGCCTGGTCGACGACGCGGCGGCGGCGGCGGGCACCACGGCCTATGAGCTGCTCACCCGCATCGCGCCCCGGGCGCGGCGGGTCGTGAAGGGCGGTTGAAGCTTTCGCTCCAACACCCCCCTCATCCCCTCATCCCGGCGAAGGCCGGGACCCAAGCTGCGCCAACCGTTGATTCAGAACGAAACCGCCAAATTCGGCTTGGATCCCGGCCTTCGCCGGGATGAAGAGAGTTTTGGGGAGGGTGAGCCCTATGCGCCATCGGCCTTGCGTCGCTGAGAACATTGGTCCGTGACACCGGCGCAGAATGCCACGTCCGGCTTTGGCGCATCGCCCCGGCACCCTGTACTCTCCAGTCACGCGCGAATCAGGAGACCCCATGGCCCGAGACGGCGCCGTCTATGCCTGCCAGTCCTGCGGCGCGGTCACGACCAAGTGGTCGGGGCAATGCTCGGCCTGTCAGGGCTGGAACACTCTAGTCGAGGAAACCGGCGCTCGCGCCCCAGGGGCCTTGTCGGTCACCAAGGCCAGCCGCGCGCGCGGTTTGCAGTTCACCGGCCTGGAAAGCGACACCCCCGCCCCACCCCGCATCATCACCGGGGTCGACGAGTTCGACAGGGTGTGCGGCGGCGGCGTGGTGCCGGGCTCGGCCATCCTGATCGGCGGCGACCCCGGAGTGGGGAAGTCCACCCTGTTGCTGGAGGTGGTGGCCAAGGCCTCGATGCGCGGCGCGTCCTGCGCCTATATCTCCGGCGAAGAGGCCGTGGCCCAGATCCGGGGCCGCGCCGAGCGCATGGGCCTGGCCCATGCCGATGTGAAGCTCGCCGCCGAGAGCAGCCTGCGTGACATCCTCGACGGACTGAAGCGCGACAATTTCGACCTGGTGGTCATCGACTCGATCCAGACCATGTGGAGCGACGCCCACGAGGCCGGTCCCGGCACGGTGACCCAGGTGCGGGCCTGCGCCCAAGAACTGGTGCGCCTTGCCAAGAAAAAGGGCGTGGCCATCCTGTTGGTCGGCCACGTCACCAAGGACGGCCAGATCGCCGGGCCGCGCGTGGTCGAGCATCTGGTCGACGCGGTGCTCAGCTTCGAGGGCGAGCGCGGCTATCCGTTCCGCATCCTGCGCGGGGCCAAGAACCGGTTCGGGGCCACCGACGAGATCGGCGTGTTCGAGATGGGCGATTCGGGCCTGCGCGAGGTCAAAAACCCCTCGGCCCTGTTCCTCAACGAGGGCGGCGAGCGGGCGGCGGGGGCGGCGGTATTCGCCGGCATCGAGGGCTCGCGACCCGTGTTGGTGGAGTTCCAGGCCCTGGTCGCGCCCTCCGCGTACGGAACACCGCGACGCGCGGTGGTCGGATGGGATTCCGGGCGCCTGGCCATGGTGCTGGCCGTGCTAGAAAGCCGATGCGGACTTGGTTTTGGCAACAAGGACGTCTATCTGAACGTCGCTGGGGGCTTGCGGATCACCGAGCCCGCGGCGGACCTGGCGGCGGCGGCGGCCCTGGCCTCCTCGGCCCTGGACATCGCCCTGCCGCAGGACTGCGTCGTGTTCGGCGAGGTCAGTCTTTCCGGTGAGGTGCGGCCCGTGAGCCGTATGGAGACGCGTTTGAAAGAAGCCGCGAAACTCGGCTTTGGTCGAGCCCTGGGTCCGTTGTCGGGCCTGCCCGAAGGCGGCGGCGCCCTGCCGGTGGCCGGCGTGTCGCGACTGGCCGACGCGGTGCGGCGGATCGGCGACGAAATCTGGGGTCAGCTGACGTGACGCCTTTCGACATCATCTTCGGCCTGATCCTGCTGGTCTCGGCCATCGTGGGCTTCGCGCGCGGCGCCTCCCGCGAGCTGACCTCGGCCCTGTCGTTCATCATCGCCGCGCTGGTCGCCCTGCTGGGGCTGCGGATCACCGGACCGCTGTTTCGTGGCCTGATGGACCCCGACTGGGCGGCCACGGCGGCCGCCATCCTGGTCACCTTCGTCATCGCCTTCATCCTGCTGCGGCTACTGGGCGCCTCGATCAGCCGGACGCTGCACGCCGACGGCGCGCTGGGAACCCTGGACCGGCTGATGGGCATGGCGTTCGGCCTGATCCGGGGCCTGGTGGTGCTGGGGGTGTTCAATCTGGTGTTTAACATGGCCACACCGCCCGACCGCATTCCCGCCTGGGTCTCGAAATCGGCGCTCTACCCCCTATCTACGGCCAGCGCCAAGGTGCTGAAGGTCTTTGCCCCCAAGGGCGCCGGCCTTGCCGGAAAACTGGCGCCCGCCATCGAGGACGCCGTCCATGATGGCGCCAGCGACAAACCGTCCGAACCCAAGCCGGGCGAACCAGGCTATGATAGAACCCAGCGTCGCTCCGTCGACGAGCTGGTGGAGAAATCGCGATGACGTCTTTCGGCCAGTCGACCGACCGCTTTTCCTCCGCCCCTTGGCGTGACCCGGAGGACGACACCCTGCGTCTCGAATGCGGGGTTTTTGGCGTTTATGGCGTTCGCGACGCCGCCGCCATCACCGCCCTGGGACTGCACGCCCTGCAGCATCGCGGCCAGGAAGCCTGCGGCATCGCCGCCTTCGACGGCCAGCGCTTCCACACCGAACGGCATATGGGCCATGTGGGCGACGCCTTTACCGGCAATGACCTGGTGGAGCGTCTGCCAGGAAGTATGGCCATCGGCCATACCCGCTATTCCACGGCCGGCGGCAGCGGCATCCGCAATGTCCAGCCAATGTTCGCCGATCTCGAGACCGGCGGCGTGGCCATCGCCCACAACGGCAACCTGACCAACTTCCTGACCCTGCGCGAGCGGCTGGTGCAGGAAGGCGCCATCTTCCAGTCGACCAGCGATAGCGAGGTGATCCTCCACCTGATTGCCCGCTCGCGGAAGGCTCGCATCGTGGATCGCTTCATCGACGCCGTCGCCCAGATCGAGGGCGGTTATGCTCTGGTCGCCATCACCAACAAGAAGATGATCGGCGTGCGCGACCCGCTGGGCATCCGCCCGCTGGTCCTGGGCGATCTCGACGGCAAGCCGGTTCTGGCCTCCGAGACCTGCGCCCTCGACATGATCGGCGCCCGTTTCGTGCGCGACGTCGAGCACGGCGAGATGGTGGTCATCTCCGAGACCGGGGTGAAGTCGACCAAGCCGTTCAACAGCCTGCCAGCTCGCCCCTGCGTGTTCGAATATGTCTATTTCGCCCGCCCCGACAGCGTGGTCAACGGTCGCTCGGTCTATGACGTGCGCAAGCGCATGGGCCAGCGCCTGGCCATCGAGACCGGCATCGAGGCCGACGTCGTGGTGCCGGTGCCCGACAGCGGCGTGCCCGCCGCCATCGGCTACGCCCAGCAGAGCGGATTGCCCTTCGACTTGGGCATCATCCGCAACCACTATGTGGGCCGCACCTTCATCCAGCCCACCCAGGGCGTGCGCGAACTGGGCGTGCGCATGAAGCACAGCCCCAACCGCGCCGTGCTGGAAGGCAAGCGCGTGATCCTGATCGACGACTCGATCGTGCGCGGCACAACCTCGCTGAAGATCGTCCGCATGGTCCGCGAGGCCGGCGCCAAGGAGGTCCACCTCCGCTCGGCCAGCCCGCCGATCAAGTGGCCTGACTTCTATGGCATCGACATGCCCGAGCGCGACCAACTGCTGGCGGCCAACAAGTCGCTGGAAGAGATGGCCCGGTTCCTGGAAGTGGACAGCCTCGGCTTCCTGTCGGTCGATGGCCTTTATCAAGCGCTGGAGGCCGGTCCTCGTGACCCCGCCCGCCCGCAGTTCACCGACCACTATTTCACCGGCGACTATCCCACGCGCCTGACCGACCGCGAGATCGCCGAGGGCCGCAACGACCAGGTTGACCGTCAGTTGTCGCTTCTGGTCAGCGCCTAGGCCCTGCGTCCTTCGAGGCTCGCCGATGGCTCGCACCTCAGGACGAGGAACGTTGAGCCAAATCTTGAATCCCTCATCCTGAGGCGCCGCGCAGCGGCCTCGAAGGACGCAGGGCGTCGCCGCTAGGATGCTGCGCTTGTTCAAAGACCTCCTCGCCAAGCTGAAGATCGACCCCTACATCCTGCTGCTGGTCAGCATGGTGATCCTGGCCTCGATCATTCCGGTGCGCGGCGAATTGGCCGTGATCCTCGGCTGGATCGTCAAGATCGCCATCGCCCTGCTGTTCTTCCTGCACGGCGCCAAGCTGTCGCGCGAGGCTGTGGTGGCGGGCATGATCCACTGGCGGCTGCACCTGCTGATCCTGGCCTTCACCTTCGTGCTGTTCCCGCTCCTGGGCCTGTTGATCGCCAGGTCGGGCGTGCTGTCCCCCACCCTCTCGACCGGCATGTTATTCCTGTGCTGCCTGCCCTCGACCGTGCAGTCGTCGATCGCCTTCACCTCGATCGGCCGGGGCAATGTGGCCGCCGCCGTCTGCGCCGCCTCGGCCTCGAACCTGTTGGGCATATTCCTGACGCCGGTGCTGGTGGCCTTGCTGATCCATGCCCACGGGGACACCGGCGGCGGGCTGGACTCCATCGTATCGATCGTCGTGCAACTGCTGTTGCCGTTCGTGATCGGCCAACTGCTGCGACCGTGGGTGGGCCCGTGGATCGAACGGCACAAGGCCATCGTCGGCAAGGTGGATCGCGGTTCGATCCTGCTGGTCGTCTATTCGGCCTTCAGCGCGGCGGTGGTTGGCGGCATCTGGAAAATTGTGTCGATCCCAGAGCTGTTTCTGCTGCTGGCCGTCTGCGCGGTGCTTCTGGCCATCGTCATGGCCGCCACGGTGTTCGGCGCCAAGGCCCTGGGCTTTTCCAAGGCTGACGAAGTGGCCATCGTGTTTTGCGGCTCCAAGAAAAGCCTGGCCAGTGGCGTTCCGATGGCCGGCATCCTGTTTCCCGGCGCCACGGCCGGCATACTGGTGCTGCCGCTGATGATCTTCCACCAGATCCAGCTGATGGCCTGCTCGGTCATCGCCCAGCACTATGGCGCGCGACCGGCGGACGAGGCCTGACAGCGGTTCCAATCCGTCGCCTTAGCCACTAGAACCCGCTCATGAAGTCCGAATCCGCAACGCCGCTGGCCGGCCGCATCGCCCTCGTCACCGGCGCCACGCGCGGCATCGGCGAAGCCATCGCCGTCGGCCTGGCCAAGGCCGGCGCCCATGTCATCGCCCTGGGCCGCACCCAGGGCGCATTGGAAGCCCTGGACGACACGATCTTCGCCGCCACCGGCGAACACGCCACGCTAGTCCCGCTGGACCTGCGCGAGGCCGATGGCCTGGACCAGCTGGCCGCGGCCCTTCAAACGCGCTTCGGCAAGCTGGACATCCTGGTCGGCGCCGCCGGGGTGCTGGGCGCCCTGACGCCCGTGGGCCATCTGGACCCCAAGGGCTGGGACATGATCATGGCCACCAACCTGACCGCCAACTGGCGGCTGATCCGGGCCATGGACCCCTTGTTGCGCCGCGCCGACGCCGGCCGCGCGATCTTCATCACCAGCAGCGTCGCCAAGAGCCACCGCGCCTTCTGGGGCGGCTACGCGGCGTCCAAGGCCGGACTTGAGGCCATTGTCGGCTGCTACAACGACGAAATGGAGAACACCACGGTCCGCGCCCTCTGCGTCGATCCGGGCGCCATGCGCACCCGCATGCGGGCCGGCGCCTTCCCCGGCGAGGATCCACTTAGCGTGCCGGCCCCCGACACCCTCGCGCCGCTGATCGTCGAGATGGCTCGCGCCGACCGGGAGCCGCCCGGAGGCGTCGTGGTGTTCAAGGCGCGCGGTCAGGAATCGGCCAGCATCGGATAAGGCGCGCTTTGCGAGACCCTTCACGCAACCTCAGGGGGGGCTTGCGCGTCTATGGGCGCTGGAGACCCGCAATGACGAATTGCCCTTCGCTGTCCGTCGCCCACCCATGAGCCAGACCTCATATGACGCCGTGATCGTCGGGGCGGGTCCGGCTGGCCTGACCGCAGCGCTCTACATGGCTCGGTTCCGCCGCCAGGTCCTGGTCATCGATGGCGGCGACAGCCGGGCCGCCTGAATCCCCGAGACCCACAATCATCCGGGCTTTCCCGAAGGCGTTTCCGGCCTGGATTTGCTGGAGTTGCAACGCCGGCATGCTGTGCGTTACGGGGCGCAGATCCGGTCGGGGACCGTGGACGCCCTTTCATCGACCGGCGAAGGCTTCAGCCTGTCGATTGACGGCGAAACCGTGCTGTCGCCCACCGTCCTGCTGGCATGCGGCGTCGAGGACAACGAGCCGGCCCTGCCTGGCGTCGAACGCGCCGTGCGCCAAACCTTGCTCCGCACCTGCCCCATCTGCGACGGCTTCGAAGTGATCGGCAAGCGCGTGGGCGTGATCGGCGGCGACGGCTTGGGCGCGCGGGAGGCCTTGTTCCTTCAAACCTATGCCGACCAACTTACCCTGATCCATGTGGGCGCGCCTGACGCCCTGACGGCGGACGAGCGTGATCGGTTGGCGCGCGCGGACATCACGATCGTCGAAACCCCGATCGAGAGCGTCGAACTGCAGATCGACCGCCCACGCGCCCTCTGCTTCTCCGACAGCGTTCGTCTGGAGTTCGACGCCCTCTACACCGCCTTGGGTATCACGCCGCGTACGGGCCTGGCCTTGGCGATCGGCGCCCACCACGACGAGTCGGGACGGCTGGTAGTCGATGAACACCAGCAAACCTCGATCCCCGGCCTTTACGCGGCTGGAGATATGGTGCGCGGCCTAAACCAGATCACCACGGCCCAGGGCGAGGCGTCGATCGCCGCGACGGCGATGCACAATCGTCTGAGAGGTTGCTGACGCGCTTGGTGATCGCCTCTATTCATCGGCCTTGCGGATCTCGCTGATCTCGCACCGGGCGTATTCGTTGGCCGCCAGGGTGTACTGGTTGAGCAGGCCCGTATAGCCGTTCACCGCGCCGATGAATTCGTCCATCGCGCGGTTTCGGGCCTTCATGCTGGCATTGTAGCGATCGAGTTCGCCTTTCCGACAGGTGTGCGTGCCCTTGGCCTCATTAACGCAGGACGGCAGTTTCGGAATAGGCGGCAAGGTGGGCCGGATGGTTTGCGGCGGCGTCGGCGCGCTGCAGATACGGCTGGAAAGCTTGGCGATCGGCGCCGCGCCAGCGACGGCGTCGGCCTGGTTCAGCGCGGCGGCGAACCCTACGGCGGCAAGAAACATGTAACCACTCCCCCTGACACGGCAACTATAGCCAAGCTGTCAGGGGAAGCGCCACCTGAAGTCGATCGCGATCGGCGATCGAGGAACGATTTTAGCGCCCCTTGGGCGGCGCCTTGTTGCCCCGCACGGTGCGCGAACCGGCCACCGGACGGCGCGGACCCGCCGCCTTGCCGCCAGCCGCCTTGAAGCCAACCTTGTAGCTCGGGGTCTCGGACTTCTTTTGGGCCTTGGGGCCCAGCTTCTTGACCGACTTGACCGCCGCCTTGCCGGGCTCGACCGCAGGCGCGGCCTTGGTCGGAACGATTGGCTTGGCGGTTCTGGTCACGGTGGGCCCAGCCTTCCTGGCGATCCGGACGGCCGCTTTGGTCGGGGTGGCCTCCTGATGGCCAGGCTCGAACTCGACGCCGGCCGCGGCCGCCGCGGCCTCGGCCAGGCGGACCGACTTCTTGACGGTGTTGCGCGACGCCTTGATGCGTTCGGCCTCGCGCTCCTTGCGTTCGAACTCGCGCTTGCCCTTGCCGGAGTGGCCCTTGGCCTCGCCCTCGGCGTAGGGATTGGCGCCTGACTTGATGGTGATGCGCAGCGGCACGCCGGGCAGGTCGAAGCTTTCGCGCAGGCTGTTGATCAGATAACGCCGATACTGCTCGGGCATCTGGTCGGCGCGGCTGGAGAACAGCACAAAGGTGGGCGGGCGCGCCTTGATCTGGGCCATGTATTTCGGCTTGATCCGCTTGCCGCCGACGCTGGGCGGCGGGTGACGCTGCATGGCCATCTGCAGCCAGTCGTTGAGGTCGCGGGTCTTGACCTTGGTCGACCAATCCTTGTGGCTCTTCAGCACGGCCGGCATCAGCTTTTCGACGCCCTTGCCGGTCTCGCCCGACAGGGCCACCACCGGCGTGCCGCGCAGCTGTGGCAGCATGCGTTCGGCGTGTTCGACGAAGCCCTTCAGAGTGGCGGCCTGGTCCTCGACCAGATCCCACTTGGCCAGCACGAAGACGACGCAGCGCCCTTCCCGCTCGGCCAGGTCGGCGATCTGCAGGTCCTGAGTCTCGAAGGGGTGGGTGGCGTCCATGATCAGCAGGACGACCTCGGCGAAGGTGATCGAGCGGATGGTGTCGCCGGTCGAGAGCTTTTCCAGCTTCTCGTTGACCTTGGCCTTCTTGCGCAGGCCGGCGGTGTCGACGAGACGGACCTTGCGGCCGCCCCAGTCCCAATCCACCGAGATGGAGTCGCGGGTGATCCCGGCCTCGGGGCCGGTCAACAGCCGCTGCTCGCCGATCAGGCGGTTGATGAGGGTCGACTTGCCGGCGTTGGGACGGCCGACGATGGCGATCTTGATCGGCTTGTCGTCGCCCAGTTCCTCGTGCTCGCCCTGCAGTTCCTCGGGGGCGATGGCGATCAGGGCGGCATAGAGCTCGGCCATGCCTTCGCCATGCTCGCCCGAGATCTGGATCGGCTCGCCCAGGCCCAGGCTGTTGGCCTCAGCCGCGCCGTGGTCGCCGGCCTTGCCCTCGGACTTGTTGGCCGCGACCAGCACCGGCTTGTTCCGCTTGCGCAGGATCTCGGCGAAGGTCTTGTCCAGCGGCGTCAGGCCCTCGCGGGCGTCGAACACCAGCAGAGAGACGTCGGCCTCGTCGATCGCCAGCTCGGTCTGGGCGCGCATCCGCGCCTCCAGGCTCTCGTCGGTGACATCCTCGAAGCCGGCGGTGTCGATCAGCTCGAGGTCCAGGTCGCCAAGGCGTCCGTGGGCGAACCGGCGGTCGCGGGTGACGCCGGGCTGGTCATCGACCAGGGCCAGCTTGCGGCCGGCCAGACGGTTGAACAGGGTCGACTTGCCCACATTGGGGCGGCCGACGATGGCGAGTTTCAAAGGCATGGAGTGTGATTAGTCGATTTCGGGGACAAAAGCGACAAACCCGGACTGGTAAGCACCAGCCCGGGTTCGCGCAGCTTGAATTGTGGCTTCGGGCGACGCCCGAAACGTCTAGCGGATAGCGATCAGATTGGCTTCGTCGGTCGCCAGATAGACGGCGTCGCCCATGGCGATCGGACCCAGCAGCACCGATTGGCCGATCTTCAGGGTCTTCAGCGTCTCGCCGGTCTTGGGGTTCAACGCCACGGCCTCGCCCTCGCTCGACACGGTGATCAGGCGGCCCGACGCGAGGATCGGCGTCGACCACAGCAGCGGATGCTTGGCGCGCTTCTTCTTTTGCCGCTTGGACAGCTTGTCGGTGTTGTTGAGGTCGCGGATCCAATAGACTTGACCGGCTTCCCGCGACACGCAGATCACCTGTCCGGCCTTGTCGACCACGAAGACCACGTCGCCGGCCGCCCAGGGGGTGGTGATGGCGGTTACGGGCAGGGTCCAGCGGGCTTGGCCGGTGCGAAGGTCGGTGGCGGCGAAGACGCCCGAATGGCTGACGGCGAAGACGTCGCCCTTGAAGATCACCGGACGACCGGCGATGTCGCGGATTTCCGACAGGGCGTTGGTGCGGCTGGCGCGGCTGAGCGCCTCGCTCCACAGGTCGTTGCCGTTGGTCGTGCGCAGGGCCACCAGTTCGCCCGAGGCGAAGCCAGCCACGACGGTGTCGCCGCTGACCGCCGGGCTCGAGGCGGACAGGATCCGCGCCGGTTCGATCAGGGCTTGATAGGTCCAGCCCGGCGCGCCGTCGGCGGCATTGAAGGTCAGGAGCTCGTTGTCGGTCGAGGTAACGAACACCCGGCCGTCAGAGACGGTCGGCGCCGAGTGGACGGGAGTGCTGGTTTCCTGGCGCCAGCCCTCGGCGCCGCTCGCGGCGTCCAGTTGGGCCACGAAGCGGAAGCCGGACGAGACGTAGAGCTTCCCGCCGGCATAGGCGACGCCGCCGCCAAAGCCGGTGCGATCGCCCGAGCCGCCGAAGCCGAACATGCCGCGCTTCTTGCCCGGCGCCTTGGCGGGACGTAGGTCCTTGCGCCAGACGGTCGCGCCGCTGCGGGCGTCCATGGCCACGACGGTGGCCTCGCCGTCCATCACGAAGATCTTGCCGTCGGCGGCCACGGGCGGCGCGGTGACGTGGAATTTCCTGTTGGCCTTCTGGCCAAAACCCTTGCGCCAGGCAATGTCGAAATTGGCCGCGGCGGCCACGTGTTCGACCGACTGCTCGGCGTTGCCGCCCGGCAGGGGCCAGTCGGCCTGCACCTTTGCTTCGGGCAGGAAGAAATCGGAGCCCTTCAGCGCTTCGGCCGGCTCGACCTTCTGGTCGAAGGCGATGACCGAAATCCGTTGACCTTGGGTGGCCAGGGTCTTGTTGGCCTCCTTCTTGTCGAACGGATTGATCTTGGAAATCGTCGAGCAGCCGGCGACCGACACCGCGGTCGTCAGCAGCGCGGCGAGAAGCAGGGAACGCTTTGAAGTCATGGTGCGGCGGCTCATTGGGCGGAATTGAGGGCGGCGGGAAGGCCGGCGGGCGGCGCCTGCAGGGCCGACGGCGGCAAGGCCTTGGCGGCCTTGACGACGGCGGCGAGATTCTTGGCCGAACCGGAATCGATCATCGCGATCGCGCCCTGGGCGCGCTGGCGGACCTCGTCCGACGGGTTGTCCAGCGAGTTGGAAAGCACGCTGAAGTCAGCCCGTGCGCCGGCCAGATCACCAGCCTGCAGCTTGGCGAACGCCAGCGCTTCCTTCGCCTGAACGCGATAGGGACTCTTCTCGCCCATCAACGGGGTCAGCCTCGCCTCGACATCCTTGTAGGAAGCCGTGTCGAGGAGCGCCAAGGCGGAATTGAGGCCGGCCAGGTCGGCCAGGATGGGATTGGGCGCAAGCTTGGCCGCCTGGTCGAAATAGACCACCGCTTCGGGGGTCTTGTTCTCTTCAAGGCGCGCCCCGCCCATCTCGATCAGGGCCAGGGTCTTGTAAACGGCCGGGCCGGTCTTGGAGATCGCCTCGAAGGCCGGGAACGCCTTGACCGGGCCGATCTTTTGCTCGCTCTCCAGCGCCGCCTGGTAGGCTTCTGAAGCCTTGGCGATCTGGCCTTCCTGATAATGGGTCCAGCCCCACCAGGCGCCGACGGCGAGAATCGCCACGGCCGCCAGCACGCCCAGCCAAGGCAGCGACTTCAGCGCGAGGGACTTGTAGCGGTCGGAGCGCAGTTGCTCTTCGACCTCGTCAAACACATCGACCACGAACGAGGCTCCGATAGGGGCGAGAACTGCGCCCGGTGGCGGCAACGCCGGATTGCTCCGAGATTGACGCCATAGATGAAAACCAAAGGCGAGCGGGCTCGCCGAGGCGGCGAACCTATAGCGTGTCTGGGTCAGCCGCAACGGGGCGGAGCGGCCTCAACGAGACAAGCGGCCCTAGCCCTTCTTGGCGTAGTAAGTCTCGGCCTCGCCCGGGAAGGTGCGGGCCTTGACGTCGCGCGCGTAGTCGGCGGCGGCCTGCTGGATCTGGTTCTTCAGGTCGGCGTAGCGCCGCACGAACTTCGGCGTCCAGTCGAACAGGCCCAGCATGTCGTCGGTGACCAGGATCTGGCCGTCGCACCCCGCCGAGGCCCCGATGCCGATGGTCGGTGGGGCGATGGCGGCGGTGATCTCGCGAGCCAGGTTTTCGGCGACGCCCTCGACGACCACGGCGAAGGCCCCGGCTTCGGCGGTGGCGCGAGCCTCTTCGAGCACGACGGCCCGGCCGGCCTCGTCCTTGCCCTTGGCCTTGAAGCCGCCATCGACCAGCACCGCCTGCGGGCGCAGGCCGACATGGCCCATGACCGGGATCCCGCGCCGCACCAGATAGGCGATGGTCTCGGGCACCGTAGGGCCACTCTCGACCTTCACCGCCTGGCAGCCGGTTTCCTTCATCAGCCGCACGGCGTTGGCATAGGCCTCTTCGGGCGGGCCCTCGTACGAGCCGAAGGGCATGTCGACGACCACCATCGCCTTGCGTGAGCCACGCATCACCGCCTGGCCGTGCAGGATCATCATTTCCATGGTGACGCCAACGGTGTTGGGCAGGCCGTGCACCACCATGCCCAGCGAGTCGCCCACCAGCAGCACGTCGCAGGCGTCGTCCAGGGCAGCGGCCACCGGCGCGGTGTAGGCCGTCAGGCAAACCAGAGGCTCGCCCCCCTTGCGGGCGGTGATATCAGGGGCCGCCAGGCGACGGATCTTTTCTTCACGATGAGCGGACAAGGCGAGCCCTCCTGGAAAAAGCGTGCGCCGTTTTCCGCCAGATCGTTCCGCACCGCAACATGATCGATGAAAAAGGCGGGTTTAAACCTCGTCCACCAGCCGGGTCACCACGAAGGCCAGCGCCAGGGCCGCCAGCACCGCCGCCAGCCAGATGGTCTCGGTGCTGCCCATCGAGAAAAACTGGTCGTAGCGGGCCACCACCTTGCCCAGGCCCAGGTCGAGCTGCTGAGCGCCGTCGCGCGAGACGTTTGAGAACTCCTCGGCGAAACGGCTACCGATCAACTGCACGGCCACCGCCAAACCGGCGACAACGCCAGTCGCGCCGATCACCGCGCGGCGCAGGGCCCAGCCACGATCCAGCTTGTCGGTGACGCGCTGGGTGAACTGTTCGGAATCGCGGAACACGGGCGGCTGGCCATAGAGCCGCGAAAGTTGGGTTTCGAAATCGAGGTCAGCCAAGGTTTTCCCTCCTCGCGGAGTCGTTCGAGACGCGTCCCGATGGCGAGGCCATTCGGGTCCTGAGTTTATCCAGACCACGTTTGACATGGGATTTGACCGTCCCCAGGGGGATATTCAAGAGCTCTGCGGCCTCGGTGTGCGACCAATCGGCTCCGTAGCAGAGGGATACGCACAGGCGCTCGGCGTGCGACAGGATCTTGAGCGCCTCGTCCAGATCCATACGGTCGGCCGTCGCCCCGGGGCCGTCCAACGCGATCGGCGCGGAGTCCTCGGCGGTCTCGGTCAGCACGAACCGCGAGTCCCGCTTGACCCGGCGCAGATAGAGCCGGGCGGCGGTCTTCTTGATCCACCCGCCAAAGGACCCCTCGCCGCGATAGTCGGCGATCTGCTCGAACCCGACCAGGAAAGCGTCCTGGGCGATGTCGTCAGCCGTGGCGGAGTCCGCGCCCAGCCGGCGCAGCAGGCCCCGCACGGCCGAGCCGTGGCGACGCACCAGCTCGCCGAAGGCCATCCGATCTCCCGCCGCCGCCAAGGCGGCCAGCTCGATATCGTGGCCGGTGGGTGGGCGCCCGATGCCCATCAGATCTGTCCCCTCTTCCCCGCGTTCGGAATCAGTCTTGCGGCGGATGCTTGACGGGATTGAAGAAGCTGAGAATGACGAAGGCTAGGCCGACAGCACCAGGGAGAGCCGCGCCGGCCATGGTGCAATACATCGCGATGTGCATCCCAGTATTGTTGACTTGCCCCAGGGCGAGGCCGGTCAGTGCGGTGCCTCCGGCGATAAACAGAAGAATGATGCCGATCCGCATGTCGCGATGCGCGGAGGACACTCGCGGCGACCTCGTATCCTTGGACAGCGCTTCGATCAGTTCCGGAGGAAGGGTCTGGCCTTTTTCAATGGCCGCTCGGACGGTTTGTTGCATTTCGCGCCGCTCGCGGCTTTTCAGCCAAATTGGCACGATGACGATGGCCGCGACCATCAAAAACGGTGACATCGGAATCAGAAATCCCAGGTCCATGGCTTAAGTCCCCTCAACGGTATTGGCGGCGGCGTCTCGCCATCGCCCTCTGTAAGTAAGAGACCTGGGCCATGGCGTTTGGAGGCGCCCGGGCACATGAAACTTTCGTAAGCCTAGCGATGGGCCAACACCTGGCTGCTCGCCGCATTGCCAGACTAGTCGGCGCCGAGGCCCTGATTGGATGCGGCGACCTTGGAAATAATTTCATCCATGGCCGAAAACATCATGGTCGGTGCGTGGTCGGCCAGGGCCCGCCGGGTGGCGTAGCCCCATTCCACGGCTCCGCAGGCCAGACCCGCCTCGCGGGCCGCCTCGATGTCGCGAGTCTCGTCGCCGATGCACAGCACGCGGTCCTTGGCGACGCCCGAGGCCTTGACCACGGACCTGAACTTGGCGGCCTTGCCGAAGATCGCCGCGCCGCAGCCAAAGTGATTGACCAGGACGGCCAGGTCGGGCCCGAGGATAGAACGAATGGTCGCCTCGGAATTGGAGCTGACGATCGCCAGCCTCCGCCCCGCCGCCGACAGGCTGCGCAGCAAGTCGCCGGTGCCGGAGAACAGCGGAATGGAATGGGCCTCGGCCGCCATCATCTTCTTGCCTTGGGCGGCGACCAGCGGAACCTTCCAGAGCGGCAGGCCCAGATAGGCGATGATCTCGCGGCTGGAGCGGCCTCGCAGCATGGCGATCTCGTCTTCGGTCACGGCCTTGAACTTGAACCGCTCGGCCAGCGGCCGCACCGCGCGCATCGCCCACGCGGTACTATCGGCCAGGGTGCCGTCGAAGTCGAAGATGACGAGATCGATGCGGGCGCCCATCAGCCCATCGCCTCCTGGTATTGATCGGGCCTGAACCCAACCAGGAGTCGGCCCCGAAAGTCGAGCACCGGACGCTTGATCATCGACGGTTGGGCCAACATCAGGGCGATGGCCCTGGTCTCGTCCAGGTCCTGCTTGTCGGCCTCGGGCAGCTTGCGGAAGGTCGTGCCGGCGCGGTTGAGCAGGGTCTCCCAGCCCACGGCCTTGGCCCAGGCCTCCAGGCTGGCGGGATCGACACCGGCGGCCTTGTAGTCGTGGAATCCATAGGCCACGCCGTGACCGTCCAGCCAGTCGCGCGCCTTCTTCATCGTGTCGCAGGCCTTGATCCCGTAGATCGTGGTCGTCACGCCGATTGCTCCGTGCGCGGTCAGATTCTTGTTCTGGCCACAGTAGAGTTCGCGCGCCATCGGGCAAAACGGAAAAAGGGCGGGCTCATTCCCCGCCTACTCCTTCAAGGATGGCGAACTTCACCCTGGCGAAGCGCCGGGCCATGGCGTCGATATCGACGAGGCCTTGGCCGCCCAGCACCCTACCGCCCCGCCAGCCTGCCGGTGAACCGCCTCGAAGACGGCGCACTGTTCAACTGGTGATCTTGAAACCAGGCGGCGCTCCCCGCTACTCCGGTCGGCTCTGGACGCTCGAAGCGCCGCCCTCGCTGGCCTTGTGAATATATTGCTCGGCGACCAGCCAGGCCTTCACCGGCCGTAGCGTGCCCAGGCAACCCACCAGCAGCGCGGGGAAAACCGTCGCGAACTGAACCCAGATCGGCGGCTGGAAAGCCACGACGCTCCAGGCCCAGACGGCGATCACCAATATGCCGACGCCGGTCATGACGAAGAAGGCCGGGCCGTCGGCGGGTTCTGCGAAGGCGAAGTCCTGGCCGCAGCGATCGCAGGCCTTCGCCAGCGTCAGGAACCCGCTGTAGAGCCGCCCTTCACCGCAGCGCGGACACCGGCAGAGCAAACCCGCCTTCAGGCTCGATGGAGAATTGAGGACGGGAGTCATCGCCGGGCCTTACATACAAAGTGGAGCGAATTGCATACATTATGATTAGAATGTATGTATTTCGTCATGGATACACAACCGTGACCCGCGACCTTCCCATCGCCGGCTGGCTGAGGCGTATCGAGCCACACGGCGGCCTGCCGATCTATCTGGCGCTGGTCCAGGCTCTTGAAACCGCGATCCGGGGGGGAGAGTTGCAACCAGGCGACCAACTTCCTCCACAGCGCGCCGTCGCCGCTCAGCTCGGCATCGACTTCACGACGGTAACCCGCGCCTATGGCGCGGCCCGGGCCAAGGGCCTGGTGGAGGGGGCTGTCGGACGCGGCACCTTCGTGCGCCGCCGGGTCGGCGACGATGACGCGGGGGTAGTGGATCTGAGCATGAACCTTCCGCCGCCGCCGACCGGCCTGTCGCTGGCCGCGCTGTTGAAGGAGACCACCGCCGCCATCCTGGATCGCACCGACTTCGCCACCCTGATGGCCTATCACGCTGGACCCGGCACGCCGGGTCAGCGCGCGGCCGGCGCGGCCTGGCTCGCCCCCGTCATGGGCGAGATCGCCCTTGACCGCATCATGGTCTGCCCCGGCGCCCAGGCCGCCCTCACCGCTCTCCTGCTGACGATCGCCGGCCGCGGCCAGAGTCTGGTCGTCGAGCCGCTGACCTATCCCGGCCTGCTCGCCCTGGCCGAGACCTTGGACCTTCGCTTGCTGGCCTGTCCGGTCGATGACCAGGGCTTCGTGCCCGAGGCGCTGGACAGACTTTGCGGCGAGCAGCGGCCTGCGGCGATCTATGTGGTGCCGACGACCCAGAACCCGGTCGCCACGACGATGGGCCTGGCCCGACGCCGCGAGGTCGCCGCGATCGCCAGCGCACACCGCGTCTGGCTGATCGAGGACGATCCTTATAGCCGCCTGTTCGACGCTCCGCTTCCGGCCCTGACCACGCTTGCGCCGGATCTGGCCTTCCATGTAGCGACACTGTCCAAGACGCTGTCTCCGGGTTTACGGACGGCGTTCGTGGTCGCGCCGTCCAGCGGAATGGCCGAGCGGATCACGTCGCGCCTGCGCGCCACGGCCTTGATGGGCTCGCCCTTGACCACGGCGGTGGCCGTGCGCTGGATCCGCGACGGCGCCGCCGAGCGCGTTCTTTCGGCGGTCCGTCTCGAGGCTCGCGCGCGGCGGGCCCTGGCCGGCGAAATCCTGCCGACCGCGAGGGGCGCGGCGGAGTCTATTCATGTGTGGCTCGACCTGCCTCCGGGCTGGCATGCGGGACGGGTGCACGCCCAGGGGGCCGCCCAAAGCCTGTCGCTGGTCGCCGCCGAGGCCTTCGCCACTACGCCAGACCACGCCAACGGCCTGCGCATCTCGCTGGGCGGCCCGGCCAAGCAATCTGTGCTGCGCGAGGCGTTGAGCCATGTCGCGGCGCTACTCGCCAGGGGACCGGGCCAGCGCCTGGTCGTCTGAACGAAAAAGTCCCGGAGCGCGAAGCTCCGGGACAGTGCAAATCAAGAGGGGGATACGGCTAGACAATTCGCCAGCTGACGATTGGTTCAGTCCGGAGAGCGATGTCCTTTGGGACATCAGGCAAGCTTCCGTCGCCCCAAGGGAATGTGCCGGGTTTGGCCGACCAGGCTGTGGATCAGAACGAACTCCGAAACTTTCCAATCCACGCCAAGCCGGTGGGCTCCATCAGCCGGCGGGCAATCAGGTCACCTGTCGTGAGTGCCTTCCAAAGCGTCTCCTGCGCATGTGGAAAACACCTCGTCGGCCACGATGTCCTGCGTGCCGGGCTTCAGGGCGACGTCGGTCATGGCTCAATTTCCTTCAACAGAGTTCTGAGGTCAGCGAAGCGTTCGCGCCAGAGGACGCCGTCGCCAAAGCAACTGCGGATCAGAGCACTTGTTCCGCCTTTGCGGTAGCCCAGGTTCGGCGACAGGGCCAAAGCTCCGGCGACGTGGGATTCTCCATCAATGTGAGGTTTGGGTCAGCCTTGCGGCGCGGCGTCCGCGGATTTGGTGGTCGAGATCTCGCCGGTCTCCATCAACTGCTTGAAGCGGCGAAGCTCGCGGCGGGCCTGGATTTTCGGCTTTTTCTGGAAGTGCTTCGCGGTCAGCTTTCCAAGGTCGCCGCCGGGGGGGCGTAGACGATGGTCGCGGTGACCTCGGTCTCTCGTCCGGGCGGGCCGTCGCGAAACTCGATCCGGCCAGCGTTCTTGATGTCGGCCCCCTCGGCCGACTCCCAGGCCAGGACCTCGTTCTCGACCTCTTCGGTCAGGACCGAGTCCCACTCCACCGTCTTGCCGGCCGGCGCCTTGACGACCCAGTGCGAGCGCTCACCGTCGCTTGGCGTGACGCTCTCGACGTTCTCCATGAACAGGGCCAGGTTCCGGAAATCGCGCCAGAAGGCGTAGAGCTCAGCGCGCGGCCGATTGGTCGTCACCGTACGGCCGACCAGGGCGGCGTTGTTCCAGCCGTGTTCCTCGGCGACCTCGTGGGCGATGTCGCGCTGGTGGACGGTGGCGGTCAGAGGCGCATCGCTTTCCAAGACGCGGGCAATGGTCTTATCGGACATGGGGAAGTTCCTCCTGCCCGGCTCCAACCGCTCGCGCGGACAGGTGTTCCTGCCGCGAAGTCAAAGGCTTCCCATGTCTGAAATGCGACAGGGCGCTTAGGCGCAAACGCCTGAAGTATGGCGCGGCGAGCGCTTGGGCGCGACAATCGACAGGGTCTGGGGCTCCACATCAAATGATGTCGCCCTGCTTCGCGAGAAGCGGCGAGGCCAGAGCTTCGTCGTCGTCCCGCGCTCGGCACGATCCCAACCCAGGGCACGACGCTGCTATCTCGGGCGCGTCTACAGGCCATCGCCCGTGCCACGGGTGTGCGTCAGGTCCGAGCCGTCCCCAAGGGCGTGGCCTTGACCCTGACGGCCCTCGCCGCCCAGGCCGCCGCGAAACGTCTGTCGCGCGTGGCGGCCGGGTTCTCTCTGGACAACGGCAAGATCGTGGTTACGTCGCCGACCGACAGCGACGCGGAGCGACGCGAGCCCGTCGAACGCCTGCTGCTGGTGGTCGCCCCATGGAAAACGCCCTCGGAACCGCGTTCCGAGAGCGTCTTCATCGTCGCCGGCTGCGAAATATCAGCGCGCGTCGCGAAGATAGATGGTCTTGCTGCGGCCGCGCAGGAGAAGCCCCAGGACGATGCCGATGGCGCCGGCGATGGCCACCGCAGGCAGCGGCTTGGAGACCACATAGGTCTCAACCGCATTGAGCTGTTCGTGAACTTGGCCCCGCACGCCTTCCAGCGTGTCTTCGAACGCATCCTGGACGCTGCTCTTGGCCTCGCCGAACGCCTGCTGCACCGAGCCGACAGCTTCCTTGAGCTTGCCCTTGGCCTGGAGCTCGTCGTTGCCGGTCAGGCCGCCAATCCCGTCTTGAAGGCGTCCCAGGCCCTGGTTGGCCACGCCCGTCATTTGCTCGTCCATCACCGGTTCCCGCTGGTTTGACGCCCGCTTGATCGCGAAGCCCTCCTCAAACCCCTGTCTTCGCGCCTTGTTCCGCGAGCGCGAGTCGGCCGTCACGGCGGAGCGATTGTCCCTCATCGTCGTTTGCGTTGCTCAACAGGAGCCAGACGATGAGCCCGCCGCGACCAGGTTTGACCACCAGACTTTGGAACACATTGTCCACGCGAATCCTCCTGGGGCTTGTCGTCGGGCTCTTGGCTGGCGCGGCGCTCAGCGGGCGTTCTTCGGGGATGCTCGATCTGCTCTCGGCCATCGCCGCGCCCATGGGCCAGCTGTGGCTCGACGCCTTGACGATGACGGTCGTTCCCCTGGTGTTTGGCCTGCTTGTCACGGGGGTCGGCTCGGCGACGGCCAGCGCCGCGGCGGGCGGCGTCGCGGCCCGGGCGATGGTCTGGTTCGTGGTCTTGCTGGTCGCGGCTTGCGCGCTGAGCGCGGTGCTCACGACCCTGGCGCTGACCTGGGCGCCGATCCTCGCGGGCAGCGGCGCCCTGCATGTGGCCGGCTCAGCTCCGCCCGTCGTGGCCGAAGCTGGGGCATGGTTCAAGGGCGTGATCCCCGCGAACCCGGTCAAGGCCGCAGCCGAGATGAACATGGCCCCCCTGGTCGTCTTCGCCCTCTTCTTCGGGTTCGCGGCGAGCCGGATCGAAACCCACCTGCGGACATCGCTGACGACCTTCTTCGAGGCGGTCGTGGCGACCATGTTGGTCATCGTTCGCTGGGTGCTGCTGGCCGGCCCGCTTGGCGTGATGGCGCTCGGCTTCGGGGTTGGGGCCAAGATGGGGCTGGGGGCGGCTGGCGCGTTGGCTCATTACGTCCTGATCGTGGTCGCCGCCTGCCTGGCGATCACCCTTGCGGCGTATGTCCTGGCGGCGTTGGTGGGGCGAATTTCTCCCATGACCTTCGCCAAGGCGGCCCTGCCCGTTCAGGTCGTGGCCCTGGGCACGCAGTCCTCGCTCGCCTGCCTGCCCGCGATGATCACCGCGACCCGTGCTCTGCGAACCTCACCCGGGGCCGCAGAGGTCGTTTTGCCGCTTTCGGTGTCAATCTTCCGGGCCGCGAGCGCGGCGGCCAATATCGCCGTGGCCATCTATCTGGCCCATCTTCACGGCGTCGGTCTGTCGCCAGCCAATCTGGGCATAGGCGTTCTCGTCGCCGCGGCGGTGAGCCTTGCGGCCGTCGGCCTGCCCGCTCAGGTCTCATTCTTCGCGACCATCGGCCCGGTCTGTCTGGCGATGGGCGTGCCCCTCGACGCCCTGCCGGTCTTGCTGGCGGTCGAGACTGTCCCCGACATCTTCCGAACCTTGGGCAATGTAACCACGGACCTGGCCGTGGCGCGGATTGTGGGGCGTCCTCGCAACGACGGCCAGTTCATTGACGACGATATCGAGCAGTCTCCACAGCGCGCCGCCAATGTATCATTTGATAAATGAGCTCCGAGCCCGCTGAGACCGATGGGACGACCGGCCGACCGATCTGGCCGGCGTGATCCTCAATCAAGCCAAACTGGTCGACAGCCATGAAATTGGGTGTTGCCGGCCATTTCGGTGGCGCGCACGCGCAAACCCTCCTCGCTGGTGAGTCCTGCAAGCCGCTCGGAAAAACGTTGCTGCCCGCGATGACTGGAACGAGGGGCCACGGGGTCGGTTGATCAGGCTTCATCCCCGTTTGGAATTCCTCTCATGGCCAGCACGGCTAAGACCAAAGCCAGGAAGACTTCGACACGCGCGGCGACCAAGGCCGCTGCCGCACCCAAGGCCAGCCGACCCGACGCCCTTTCGCTGCTCATCGCCGACCACCGCGACGTGGACGACTATTTCGACCAATACGAGACCCTCACCGACGACACGGCCAAGAAGGCGCTGGCCGACAAGATCTGCCTGGCGCTCAAGGTTCACGCCCGGATCGAGGAAGAGCTCTTCTACCCAACAGCCCGCGAAGAGACTGGCGACAACGACCTGATCGATGAGGCCATCGTCGAGCACATGGGGCCCAAGACCCTCATCGCTCAGATCAAGGCCGGCGCGCCACGTCAGCCCCTCTACGACGCCAAGGTCAAGGTGCTGGGCGAGCAGGTCCGCCACCACGTCAAGGAGGAGGAGGAGGAGCTCTTTCCCGAAGTCCGCCAGACCACGATCGACCTGGACGCTCTGGGCGCCAAGCTCGTCGCGCGTAAGGCAGAGCTGATGGCTTTGCTGGCCGTTCCCCCCGTTCCCGTCTGACAGCCCCCCCCTCCCTCCACGGCGAGCCCACGCGGCTCGAAGGACACCCCATGGCCAAGAGCCCCTCCAACACCACTGCGAAATCTCCCGTGAACGGCGCCCAGGACCGAAATGGCTCCGTCGGTGAAACCCTGGTCGCGCCGGGCGGCGAACTGCACCAGCAGGCCGGCGACCCGGCCAGCCAGTTGACCACCAATCAGGGCGTGCCGATCAGCGACAATCAGAATTCGCTGAAGGTCGGCCCGCGCGGACCGGTGCTGCTGCAGGACTTCATCCTGCGCGAAAAGATCATGCACTTCGACCACGAGCGGATTCCCGAGCGCGTTGTCCATGCCCGCGGCTCGGCGGCCCACGGCTTTTTCGAGTGTCTCGAGAACCTGTCCGACATCACGTCCGCTGACTTCCTGCAGCGGCCCGGCGAGCGAACCCCGGTGTTCACCCGGTTCTCGACGGTGGCCGGAAACAAGGGCTCGCCCGACCTGGCCCGCGATGTGCGCGGCTTTGCGGTGAAGTTTTACACTCAACAGGGCAATTTCGACCTCGTCGGGAACAATATCCCGGTGTTCTTTATCCAGGACGCCATCAAGTTTCCCGACCTGATCCATGCGGCCAAGCAGGATCCCGACCGGGAATTTCCGCAGGCCCAAACGGCCCATGACACCTTCTGGGACTACATCTCCCTGACGCCCGAGAGCATGCACATGATCATGTGGATCATGTCAGATCGGACCATCCCGCGCTCCTACCGGATGATGGAGGGCTTCGGTGTTCACACCTTCCGGCTGGTCAACGCCGCCGGCGCCTCGACCTTCGTCAAGTTCCACTGGCGGCCCAAGCTCAATGCCCAGTCCGTCGTCTGGGATGAAGCGGTGAAGATCAACGGCGCCGATCCCGACTTCCACCGCCGCGACCTGTGGGAGGCCATCGACACCGGCGACTTCCCCGAATGGCAGTTCTGCCTGCAGACCTTCACCCAGGAACAGGCCGACGCCCTCCCGTTCGACGTCCTGGACCCCACCAAGCTCATTCCCGAGGAAGTCATTCCGCTACGCGTCGTCGGTCGCATGGTGCTTGACCGTAACCCCGACAACTTCTTCGCGGAGACCGAGCAGGTCGCCTATTGCGCCTCGCACGTTGTGCCCGGCATCGACTTCACCAACGATCCGCTGCTGCAAGGCCGGCTGTTCTCCTACCAGGACACCCAGCTCAAGCGCCTGGGCTCACCCAATTTCCACCAGATCCCGATCAACCAGCCCAAGTGTCCGTTCCACAATCTGCAGCGCGACGGCCACATGCAGATGAACGTCCCCAAGGGTCAGGTGAACTACGAGCCCTCCAACATGGGTGCGGACGTGGCGCGGGAATCCCAGGCGACGGGCTACAAGACCTTCCCCGCGCTCGAGACGGGCGAGCAGTTGCGTGTGCGTCCAGACGCTTTCGCCGACCACTACACCCAGGCTCGGATGTTCTTCTTCAGCCAGACCGAGCCGGAACGGAACCATATCGTCGCCGCCTTGATCTTCGAGCTGAGCAAATGCGATCTGGCCTCCGTTCGTGAAGCCATGCTGTCGCGCCTGGTCAATATCGACGAAACACTGGCCTTGCGCGTCGCGACCGGTCTTGGCCTGCGTGGCGAAATCACGCCGGCGCCTGCGCCCATCCCCGCTAGCGAGATGGAGCTCTCCCCGGCCCTCAGTATCCTGGCCAAGGCCGCGCCGGGTTTGATCGGTCGAAAGGTCGGCTGCCTGGTGACCGACGGCGTGGACGACGCCATTCTGGCTGAAGTCCGCCAAGCGGTGGCGGCCGCTGGCGCCAAGCTGGCCATCGTCGCACCGACGATCTCCGGCGTGGTGACGGCGAGCGGCGAACTCGTTGCCGCCGACTTCCGGGTTGATGGTGGTCCCTCGATGCTGTTCGACGCCGTGGTCCTGCTGCCGTCGGATGAAGGCGGGGCGGCTCTGGCGCTAGAGGCCACGGCGATAAATTTCGTGCGTGACGCGTTCGGCCATCTGAAGGTGATCGCCTACCTGCCGTCAGCCGCGCCGCTGTTCGTCAAGGGCGGCCTCTCCGAGGCCAATCCGGACGCCGACGCCGGTTTGATCAACCTGCCCAAGGCGGCCGTCGCCGACTTCATCGCAGCGGCCCAGGCGGGGCGGATCTGGGCGCGCGAGCCCACGGTTCGCAAGGTGTTCTAGGTCTCCTGAACCGTCGTTTCGTCCCATGCGCCGAACCAAGGCGCATGGGACGCCGATAGGCTCTTTACCCCTGGCCCGTTCCAATCCCGAGCTATGTGCGCGGCCGCTGTCCCTTCCCCGCCCCGCAGTCGGACACCGCGAACGCCCCTGGCATGTCGGTCGTCCATACCCACCGAACTCTGCAGAGCCTCAAGAAGATTGAAGGGCGCCCAGCTTCGGCAGGCGGAAGATCGCACCGCGATCAGGATTGTGTCTCGATGGTGAAGTTCAGTCGCAGGCGGGCCAGGACACCCCCTTCAATGGAAATGCTCGCCTCCAATCCCAATCCCAGTGCGTCAGGCTGTTCCGTGCTAGCCCACGGAACGCCTTTGCCCATCGCGCGAAGCCCAATGTTCGGGTCCAGTGACCTCATTTGATGGACCTTCGGCGGGGGACCAAACGCAAAAAGCCCCCTGTCGCCAGGGGGCTTTCGCGTTCGTGATGAACCTCGGCGCTAGAGCGCGCGGCGGCCCGAAAGCATGTGGTAGATCACCAGAACGACCACCGCGCCAATCGTGGCGACGAGCAGGCTGTAGAGGTTGAGGCCAGAAACGCCGGCGCTACCGAACTGATTGAACAGAAAGCCGCCGACGACGGCGCCGATGATGCCCAGAACCAAGTCGAGGACTAGGCTTCCGCCCGAACGATTCACGATCTTGCTGGCGATGAACCCGGCGACAAGGCCAAGAACGATCCATGCGAGAATAGACATGTTTGCCTCCCTAAAGAATGGCGCGCCTTCGCGCCGGTCGCCAGCAATAAGGCCCAGGGAAAAATTTTGTTCCGGCCGTTTCGTCTTTCCATTTCGCATAATTACAGGCCGCACGGGCTTGGCTCCCGTGTGGGACCGTTAAGCGAAAACACAGATCGCTGTGGCAGGTCTTGAAACACGGGAACTGCGACTCGCCAATTCCGCTCACTTGAGACGATCGGCGGCGCAGCGCCGCGACCGATGGCCAGAGCCGTGGGCCATCAGGCGATGTGTCGCCAACCCGCCCTAGGCAACCACGCTGACCACCTGCCGTTTTTGCATCCTTCTCCGGCAGGGCGGGAACTATGAACGACCAATCAAGCATGGTGCGGTTTTCAATCCGTCTGCGGGCTGACGGCTGGCGCTGGGAGACCTTGGATGCGCAAGGCCGAAGGCGCACGAGTGGCGTCGTCCGATCCAAGGTCTTGGCTGCGGCTCTGGTGATCCGCGACATCTGCGCGGCGCAAGCGCCCGTCCGAGATCATCATTTGATCAGCGCCAAAGCCGCCTGACATGCGCGTCAGAGGTGCCCACCTATCGCGGGCCGCATCTCTACAGCCACCGACCGATGATCAGGATTCAGCTCGACCTTGGCTCGCTGGAGGCCTGCCGACACGGAGCCCCAGCAAAACACAGCCGTCGTGTTCAGCCTCGCGACGCGCCGTCCTCGTTCGCCGCCGAAAGCGTGAAACCCCGCGCGTGGTTGCGCCGCGGAAGGTCAAATCGCGCCGACAGGCCTTCCGGCCGCCATTCCAGCAGCGCCTGGCCTCGCAGTTGCCGCTCGATGATCGCCGAAATCATTGTCGCGCCGAACCCGCGTGGGCGCGCGGCCGCCGGTGGCGGTCCGCCCATTTCCGTTCAGGTCAGGACGAGACCCCCACCGCCCCCTTGCGACCACCCCAGGCGAACCTCGCCATTCGGCGCCGACAGAGCCCCATGCTGGGCCGCATTGGCGATCATTTCATGCAGAACAATCGCCAAGGGCTGAACCAGCGCCGCGCCGACCTCGATCGGCGGCCGCTGCAACGTGATACGCCGGCCACCTTGCATCTCGACCAATGCACGCAGCAGCACGTCGACTTGAAGATCGCGCCAACCTTCTGGCCCCAAGAGCGCGTGGGCCCTGGCGAGGGGTTGCACTCGGATCTGGATAGCGGCGGCATACTGAGACGGATTATCGGCTCGGGTCAGCCGGACGATGCCTTCAACAATGGCCAGAGCGTTCATTGCCCGGTGATCGACTTCCCGAAGCAGCCGGTGCTCGGCGGCCTCCAGACTGCGGATCTTGCGAGACTCGGTGACATCGCGCTGGGTGGCGAAAATGTACAGCAACTGTCCAGTTTCATCGCGGACCGGGCTCAGATGCAACTGGTTCCAGAACGCCGATCCGTCCTTGCGATCGTTGAGAATCTCGACGTCGCACTCCTGGCCCTCGCCAACAGCCGCGCGAATCTCGGCAATGGCCCCTTTCGAGGTTTCCCACCTTTGTAAAAATCGGCAATTGCGCCCGACCACCTCATCAGGCCCTTAGCCCGTCAGGTCCAGAAACGCCTGGTTGGCCAGGACGATTGGATGGTCGCCATTTCGCGCGTCGGCAATCACCATGGGCATGCGCGTGCGCTCGACCGCGACGAACGCGAGTTCCTTGCGGTCGGCGCGACCCTGCGCCGTGGACGCGGCGGGTTGATCACCGCAGAGAGAGAGATGGCCGGCTGGACTGCGTCGCTCATAGCGCACTCGGCCTGCTGCGCCGCAGCCGATCAGGTCATGAGTCCGGCGGCGCGCAACGCCTTGGCAATGACCGCGCGCACATCGGCTGGCACGTGGGCCGATACCGCGTCCAGCACCTGCGCCGCCTCACCCGAAGGTCGCGCGGGACCGGCGTCCTGGCCCAACTTCTGCACGGGAGCCTCCTCGGCGGCGGCGTCTTGCTCTTCCGGCCGCACGGGGGATTGCCCCGCCTCAGCCCGACGCGCCACACCGGCGCCCAAGCCCCAGAATCGCGCGATCTCCTGCGTCGAAGAGATGCCCGCCTCCAGCATGTAGGGCGCCGGACGGCCAATCCCGTCCGCTTCCTTGGTCGCGAGCGGCGTACCGTGACCCAGGCCGTGGACGATGTTGAGTTCGACCACCGAACCGCCAGTCTCGCCCCGCCAGACCGAACGGGTCCTGCCCTTCAGTCGCTCGATCGTCGCCGACCCGCCGTCCAGCGCCGTCGCCGCTGTCCACTGATCGGCAAGATTTTCGGCATTGGCCCGATTGACGGTATAGTCAGCGTCGCCGTGCCAGATCGACAGCCTGAGGGTCGCCCCTGTCTTGCGGGCCACCAGACCGCCCAGGGCCGCGCCCGAGCGCCCGTCTCCCTGGCCCATCACCCGCAGCGCGTCGGGAACGCCGCGCGCCACGCCATAGGGCAATCCGGCGATGATCGCCGCGCCCGCGAACATCTCGGGGTATGCGGAGAGCATCACCGCGCTCATCGCTCCGCCCGCTGACAGGCCGGTGACGAACACTTGGCGAGGATCGCCTTCGCACGCCGCCAGCGCGGTAGTCACCATGGCGGCGATCGAGGCGGCCTCGCCCTGGCCGCGCCGAGTGTCTCCTGGCTCAAACCAGTTGAAGCAACGATTGGGATTGTTGGCGGCCCGCTGTTCGGGGGCCAGCACGGAAAAGCCCAGGCGATCGGCTAAGGTGATCCAGCCAGCGTCGCGCGCGTAACCCTGACCGTTCTGGGTGCAGCCATGGAGCACGACCACCAAGGGCGCGCCCGGGGGTAGGCCGGGTGGCGAGTAGGATAGCATGCGTAGCGCACCGGGGTTCTCACCGAAGGTCTCAGTGTCCACCATTCCGTCCAGCGAGGTAACGGCAGGATTCAACAAACCGGGCATCGAACGGCGCAGGCGCGCCAGCATCGCGGTGGTTTCGCCAAGGCCTTGCATCGGTGTGTCCGCCCGGGCCGCTAACGAGCCCAGCAAGACAATGCTGCAGTGCAGCATAGAGTCGCATCACGATTCGTTACGGCCTCTGGGTCTGATACGACCGCACCCCCGGCGAACCGGGGATGCGGCGCCTGATCAGTAGGACCGTGTGGTCGGCGGCGCGGCCGGACGATCGCTGCGGCTCAACTCGTCGTCCGTGACGGCGACTTCATCATTCGAGTTGAAAGCCCGATCTTCGCCGTACAAGGTGCGCTCCCGACCGATCTGGTCGGCGCTATAGGGTGTTGCGGCCGAGTCAAAGCCGGTCCAGCCCGTGTCGCGATAGGCTCCACCACGGCTAGTTGCGTCGACACCACGGCGCTCATTGAGGATGGTCTCGACGGTCGCGATCTCGTCGTCGTGCGCCTTGACGCTGACCAAGGCGCCGCCGCGGCGCACCCCCTCGGCATAGACATTGGCCTCTTCGTCGCTGTGACCCGCTTCCTTCAGCGCGCCCAGCAGGCCACCGGTCGCGCCGCCAGCCATGGCGCCGACCACGGCGCCGACGGCGGTGGCCGCCAACCAGCCCGCAGCCACGACTGGACCCAGGCCCGGAATGGCCAGCATGCCAAGACCGGCCAGCAGGCCCGCGCCGCCGCCGATGACGCCGCCCGTGGCCGCGCCCTTGCCAGCACCGTCGGCGACATCGTTCTCGCCGTCGCCATTACGATCGCCAAGCGGGCCGTCAGCGCCGGGCGCCCCGCCGGCGTGCGCGTGGCCGTCGTGCCATTTATCGGTGTTGTTGGAGACCAGGCTGATCTTGTCGTGATCAATGCCGCGGGCTTCCAGGTCGGAAACCGCGTCAAGGGCTTGGGTATGGCTGTCGAACAGCCGGGTAATCGTCTTGCTCATGGCTTTTTCCCGAGATTTTTATGGTTTTTATGGATTGTGGTGCGGTTAGTCAGAGCTAGAGCGTGGTGATCGCGCCCTTGTAGTCGATCGAAACGCTGACCTGCTTGCCGTCCTTGGTCGCGTTGCCTTGCCAGACGCCGTTGGCGTTCTGGTTCAACGGACCAAGTTCGGTGTATCCAGCCTTCTCAATCGCGGCCCGTGCCTGGTCGGCGGTGTAGGAGCTGGCGCCCGGCGTGGGACCTGTTTCACCGGTCGTCGGCGCCGTGTCGACAGCGGCGTTGGTCGGCGCTTCAGCTGTGGAGACGGCGGGACCCTCGACCTTTTCATGGTCGGCATTTTTCTGGCCGCAAGCGGCCAGCAGTATCGCGGCCAGCGCAAGGCCCGTCATTGATTTCAGCATGTCTTGGATCTCCCAGAGGTGGGAGAGAAAGACTTTTCAACCCGACAAGGTTCCTGAATTTATCGTTCGGCTGAGGCGCCAATTTCCCGCTTGGAATTCGCCGCATCGGGATCCGGTCGTGGACCTCAGGAGATGTTGCGCCGCAGGATTTCACCGATGCGACGACCAAGCTGTTCGATGGCGAACGGCTTGCTGATGATCTCCATGCCGCCGTCGAGGAAAGCCGCCTGGTCGGCGGCCTGCCTGGTGTAGCCCGTCATGAACAGGATCGGAAGTTGCGGCCGGCTCTCGCGGGCGATCTCGGCCAGCTGTCGCCCGTTCAGGCCCAGCAGGCCCACGTCGCTGATCAGCAGGTCGATATGCATCGAGGATTCAAGGATAGGCACAGCCTGGCGACCATCTGCGGTCTCGACGCCCCGATAGCCAAGCTCCTCCAGCACCTGCATCACCAGCAGGCGCACAGCGGCGCCATCCTCGATAACGAGAACGATTTCGCCGGCGCCGGCCGGTGCGAAGGCCTCGTCGATCGGAGCCGTCGGCTCCACGGGACCTTGATGACGTGGAAGGAAAAGCTGGATGGTGGTGCCCCGTCCCTCTTTGCTGTCAATGACAACGTGGCCCCTGGACTGCTGGATGAAGCCATAGATCATCGACAGCCCCAGGCCGGAGCCCTCCCCCAGAGGCTTGGTCGTGTAGAAGGGGTCGAAAACCTTCTGCAGCACGTCGGGCGGCATGCCGAGGCCCGTGTCGGTCACTGTGATCGCCACATAATCGCCGGCCTCGGCGTGGTCGCTGTTGACCAATGTGGCGGCGCCGGAAATTCGGACAGTTGGCCAAGGTAGGTTTGACCTCGATGAAGGGCGGACTTTATGACTGGGAAGCGGAAGCGATACGCGGCTGATTTCAAGGCCAAGGTGGCGCTGGAGGCGTTGAAGGGGGAGCTGACCCTGTCGCAGTTGGCGAGCGACAAAGCACGGCGTCCACCAGACGATGATCGCAGCGTGGCGCAAACAGGCCATCGAGGGGCTTTCCGGGGTGTTGTCGGGCAAGGCCGAGGCGACCGAGGGGAGGCGATCGATGATCGACCCCAACGACCCGAAGATCTCGATCCAGCGCCAGTGCGCCCTGGTGTCGATCAGCCGCTCGGCCTTCTATTACCAGCCGCCGGGCGAGACCCCGCTGAACCTGGCGCTGATGCGGCTGATCGACGAGGCGTTCCTGGAGACGCCCTGGTACGGCTCGCGCCAGATGGCCCGCCATCTCCGCCGCCAAGGCTACAGGGTCGGCCGGATGCGGGTGCGCAGGCTGATGGCCAGGATGGGCCTGGCGCCGATCTATCAGAAGCCGCGTACGACGATCCCGCACCCGGAGCACCGGGCCTGCAAGTACCTGCTGCGCGGGCTGACCATCGACAAGCCCAATCAGGTCTGGTGCGCCGACATTACGTACATCCCGATGCGGCGGGGCTTCCTGTACCTGGGCCGCCAGAAATCTTCCACACCGACCAGGGCAGCCCGTTTACCTCGCCCCGCTTCGTCGACGTGCTGAAGGACGCCGGCGTGCGGGTCTCCATGGACGGCCGCGGCCGCTGGATGGACAATGTATTCATCGAGCGGCTCTGGCGCAGCCTCAAATATGAGTGCGCCTAAATCCATGCCTTCGAGACCGGATCGGAGACGCGGGCCGGCCTGACCAAGTGGATCGGCTACGACAACACCAACCGGCCCCACTCGGCTCTTGCCGGGGCCACCCCCGACGAGGCCTGTGGCCAAATCCAGGCGCCGCCCTATCCGGGGCTCGCCCCGGATAGGGCCAACCTCGAGCCCAAACTGGCGGCGTGATCTGAACCCGAACCAACCTTGGCCAAGCCGCCAAACCGTGCGGAGAACCGGCGCCACCTCACTGTGCCGTGGCGCTTGTCGTCGTGGCTATGGCCGCTGAGCGCCCGGCCGTTGGGCAATTTCAGGGCCTGAATCGACGGCTTGTCGTCAACACAGATCACCACCGCATTTTCGGGCGGCTCCATGTGGAGCCCGACCACGTCTGCGGCCTTGGCCACGAAATCCGGATCGCGGCTCCCGCACCAGGACTTGCTGGCCGCCAGGTCGAGCTTTTGCGCGCGCAGCACCCGCCAGACGTGCTGGGCATGCACATCCCCCAACGCGGCGGCGATCAGCGGCCCCGTCCAGCGGGCGAACCCCGCCGGCGGCGGCCGATCCAAACCCGCCAGAACCCGCCGTCCGGTATGGGCGTCGTACTTGGCCGGCGGCCCGCGGCGCGGCCTTTCCGCCAGTCCCGCAAGCCCCTCGCGCGCACAGCGACCGCGCCAAAGGCTCACCGTGCGCGGCATCACCGCCACCGCCTTGGCGATCGAACGCGTCGAGCGCCCTTCGTCAGCCAGCAACACTATCCGTGCCCGAAGCACGTCACGCTGCTGCGACGTCGGGGCCCGAACCCGAGCCTCCAGAACAACACGACCTTCCGGACGCAACCGGACCACAGCAGCCTTGGGAACCATCCCCAACGCTGAATCCTGAATCAGGCAATCGGGGAAGCTGGTAATAGGTGTGTAGTCCCGGAATCTGATGGTGCATCATCGGTCCTGTCTCGTCAGGAGGAGGATGGCCTATGGCAAGCGTTCTTCACGGCGGCGCCCGCACGACACCGCGTGTTCGAGCCGAGTTCCAAGCGTCGCAAGAGAGTAGCCGGACCCTTGCCGCCCGCTACGGCGTGAACCCCAAGACGGTACGCAAGTGGCGCCAGCGCACGACGACGGCCGATGCGCCTATGGGGCCGAAGGTTCCCAAAAGCCGGTTCTGACGCCGGCCGAGGAAGCCATCGTGGTGGCCTGCCGGCAGAAGACGCTGCTGCCGCTGGACGACGTGCTCGGCTGCCTGAGGGACACCATTCCCAACCTCAGCCCCAGCGCTCTGCACCGCTGCCTGCAGCGCCACTGCATCTCCCGGCTGCCGGTCGAAGAGACCAAGGACAAGCGCAAGCGGTTCAAGACCTACGAGATCGGCTATGTCCACATCGACAGCTGCGAGCTGCGCCATGCCGACGGCAAGCCGATCATGTTCCTGGCCATCGACCGGGTCTCGAAGTTCACCTACGTCGAGTTCCACGACAAAGCCGGCAAGATGGCAGGCTCAGCCTTCCTCAGGAACGTCGTGGAGGCCTTCCCCTACAAGATCCATATCGTGCTTACCGACGACGGCATGGCCTTCGCCGACCTGCCCACATATCGCGATAGCCAAGGCCATGGCTCCGCCGGCGGTCACATCTTCGGCCGCGTCTGCATCGAAACCGGTATCGAGCATAGGCTGACCAAGCCCTACTATCCGTGGACCAACGTCCAAGCCGAGCGGATAAACCGCACCATCAAGGACGCCACGGTGAAGATTTACCACTACGACGACCTGGAAAGCCTCAAGGTCCATGTCGTGGTCTTCGTCACCGCCTACAACTTCGCCAAGCACCTGAAGTCCTGCGATGGCGAACACCCTACCAGGTGATCTGCGAGGCCTGGACGAAAGGCCCGTCAATCTTCAAGATCAACCCGCGCCACCTCATTCCGGGACCCTACAGATCTAATCCAAACGACTGCCTATCAACTTGCGAGGAGGGGGTCGTCCACATATGAGGTGAGCCCTGGATCGACATCGCCTAACATCAGCTTCTATCTCCTTTGGCTCCCGCGTCCCGCACCTGCGGCCTCTGATGCGGATCGAATTGGCCTGCCCGTCACCACTCAGGGCCCCGGGCCGCCATCGGATTGATGAGGTCCACGGTCTCGCCTTGCAGCCCTGATCGATCACCCGAGCCGGACGACGAGGCGATGAACGGCGCCGTCGTCATCCAGGGGGACTGACACCGGCCTCGCCGCGATCGCCACGCCATCGAATTCGGCGACCGCGACCCCCCGCTGCACGCCCTGCGGGTTTTCGACCGTGATTTCGTAGTGTGACGCACCATGACGTAATGTCATATTGAAGCCAGGCCAGGACCCTGGGATACAGGGGTCGAGCCGTAGCAGGCCGCCTTCAATCCGAAGCCCAAGGATGCTCTCGACGCCAGCGCGCTGCATCCAGCCGGCCGAGCCCGTGTACCAAGTCCAGCCGCCCCGCCCCACGTGGCCTGGTGCGGCGTAGACATCGGCCGCGACCACATAGGGCTCGACCTTATAGCGATGCATGTCGGTGCGTGTACGAGCGTGGTTGATCGGGTTAAGCAGCCCGAAGAGGGCGGCGGCCTTGTCGCCCTCCCCCAGGCCCGCGAAAGCCATCACGGACCATAGGGCGGCGTGGGTGTACTGCCCGCCGTTCTCGCGCAGGCCCGGCGGATAGCCCTTGATATAGCCGGGGTCGGGCGCCGAATGATCGAACGGCGGCGTGAACAGCAAGGCCAGTCTGTCGTTTGGCAGAATCAATTCGCGATCAACGGCTTCCATCGCCTGGGCCGCGCGGTCCGGCCGCGCAGCGCCGGACAGGACCGCCCACGACTGGGCGATGGAGTCGATGCGGCACTCCTCGCTGGTCGCCGAGCCGAGCGGGGAGCCATCGTCGAACCAGCCTCGCCGATACCAGTGGCCATCCCAGGCCTCGCGTTCAAGGGCGTCGCTCAGCGCCTTGGTGTGCGCCCGCCACTTCGCGACTCGCGCCTTGTCACCGCGGATCACAGCGACGTCTGCGAAGTCGCCCAGCGCGGCGTACAATAGCCAGCCGAGCCAGACGCTCTCACCCTTTCCGCCCTCCCCGACGCGGTTCATGCCGTCGTTCCAATCGCCGCCGCCGATCAGCGGCAGTCCGTGGCGGCCGACCGCCAGACTGGCGTCCAAGGCGCGAGCGCAATGTTCGTAGAGGCTGCCGAGTTCATCACTTACGGTCGGCAGAAAGAAGCTGTCGCCCTCGCCCGGCTCAAGCATCGGACCAGTCAGGAAGGGTCGCACTTCATCCAGTATGGCGGCGTCACCAGTCACCTTGATGTAGTGCGCCGCTGCATAGGCGAGCCAGGCCCGATCGTCCGAGATCCGCGTCCGCACGCCTTGGCCGGAATGAGGCAACCACCAGTGTTGGACATCGCCCTCCCCGAACTGCCGGCTCGCGGCTCTCAGCAGGTGCTCACGGGTCATCGATGGCCGCACCGTGGCCAGGGCCATGCAGTCCTGCAACTGGTCGCGGAAGCCGTAGGCCCCGCTGGCCTGGTAGAACCCCGACCGGGCCCAGACCCGGCAGGCAAGGGTCTGATAGGTCAGCCAGCCATTGAGCATAATGTCCATCGACCGGTCGGGGGTCTTCACCTGAACCGTGCCGACGATATCGTCCCAGAAGGCCCGGACGTCGGAGAGCACGGTGTCCAGATCGGTCCCGCGGTAGCGGGCGATCAGTGACCGCGCCTCGGTCTCGTCCAGAGCGTCGCCGAGGAAGAAATCGATCTCGACGACTCCGTTCGGCGCAATCTCGACCGTGGTCTGTAGCGCGGCACAGGGGTCGAGGCCAGAGCCGACCCGCCCCGAAAGCAAAGTGCCGTTGGCCAGGACCGCAGGCCAAGCCAGCGTTCCATTTCGGCCGATAAACTCTCGTCGGTCACCCGTCCAGGCCGTCTGGCGTCCCGCGAGATCGGCGAAGGCGACCCGTTCGCCAAACGCCGGGTTCCACGGATTGTTCGCAAGCACCGCCCCGCTCTCGGCATCGACCCGCGTTGTCACGAAGGCCGCCGCTGCCGCCCGTGAAGGTCCGAGCACCCACTCGACATACGCTGTCACCGAGAGGCGCCTTGCGCGGCCAGTGAGGTTGCGCAGTTTCAGCCGGGAGATTTTCAGCGGGTCGGCGAGCGGCACGTACTCCAGCAGCTCGGCGGCGATCCCGTGAGAGGTATGCTCAAACCGGCTATACCCCCAGCCATGCCGCGCAACATAGGTCGCCGCTTCATCCCTGATCGGCAGCGCTGTGGGGCTCCACAGATCTCCGCTATCCTCGTCTCTCAGATAGAAGGCCTGACCAGGTCGGTCGGTCACCGGGTCATTCGACCAGGGCGTTAGCTGATGTTCGCGGCTGTTCACCGACCAGGCGTAGCCGCCACCCTCCGCCGACACCTGGAAGCCGAAGCCTGGATTGGCGATTACGTTGATCCAGGGGGCGGGCGTTGACTGGCCTGGCCCCAGGATCGTCACATATTCTCGGCCGTCTTCGGCGAAGCCACCAAGTCCGTTGAAAAATTCCACTCCCGGCGCCGGACGCGACACTTGAAGCTGGGAGGTGGCGAGAGGACGCCTTGGAGGGACGCGTCTCGCAAGCCCGGCGTCTGAAGCTCGCTCGAGTTGATCGACCAGCCGCCCGCGGTCGCCTACCAGTACGACCCGCGCGACAGACCCAAGGAGGGCTCGGGCCTCGGGCGGAACAAGGTCCGACCGAAGCATGAAGGTATGCCCGGGTGGCCGCTTGTCGCCGATCTGTGGCCGGGACTGGCTCGCTCTCACCAAGGTCTCAAGCGCGATCTGCAGTTCTTGTACATAGGATGAAGCGCGCTCGTTGAGGATCACTAGATCGACCGCGAGTTGCTTCATCCGCCAATACTCGACGGCCTGAAGCGCCTCCTTCACGAGACCCAGCTGATGGACGTCATCGATCCGGACTAAAATGATCGGCAAGTCGCCGGAAATCCCCAGAGACCACAGACCCGGCTGACCGCCACTCCCGCTGCCGATGGTCTGAGATGGCGGACGCAGCATCGGCGCGGCGTAGAGCATGTGACCGGCAAGACGCTGGTACTGGCCCGCTTCGTTTCGATTGATGCCAAGGTGGTGTAATTGCACTTGGGCCTGGGTCCAGGCCAGAACCGCCGTGCGCTGGAACGCGCCCAAGTCATGGTGCTTGTCGACCAGATCTAGCGCCGCTTCGCGGGACGAGGCGACCATCGTCCAGAAATCAATGCGAGCTGTCGCCCCGGGCGCAATCCGTACACGCCGGCGCAGTGCGAAGATTGGATCGAGCACCGCGCCGGTGGCGCCTGAAAGCGGCCGGCCGCTCATGATAGCGCCGGGCGCACGAATGCTGCCGCCACGACCGAGGAATCGCGCTCGGTCTGTCTCAAACTCACGTTTGCCCACGGCCTCGCCATCGACAACCGCCAAGTGCGCTGCCCAGACCTGAGGCTCCGTCGGCGACCGCTGCCGCCGCGTAGCGAGAATGGCGCCCAGTCCGGCGAGGTGCTCGGTCTCGATGAACAGCTTGGAGAAGGCCGGGTGCGCCACGTCAGAGGCCTGGGGCGCCAGAACCAGTTCGGCGTAGGATGTGACCTCGACTTCGCGGGCGCTATCGCTGAGGTTTGAGATCGTCACGCGGCGCACCTCTGCGTCGTCTTCCGCAGAGACAAGCACCTGGAGATTGGTCGCGAATGCCCCGTCTCGGCGGGCAAACTCGGCCCGATCTTCGTTGAACGTGACCTCGTAAGCCTCCGGCTCGCTCCCGATCGACTGGTACGCCGCCGTCCAGACGTCCCCGTTGGCGACGTCTTTCAGAAAGACGTACGAGCCCCAGTCATCGCTGGTGGCGTCCTCTCGCCAGCGGGTCACCATTAGATCCCCCCAGGCGCTGTAGCCAGATCCCGCGGCCGTCAGCATGACCGCGTAGCGGCCGTTTGACAGCAACTGCGTGGCGGGGGTGGCGCTATGCGGGCTGGTGTTGCGCCAAGCAGCAGGCCCTTCAATCTCGCGGACCTTCGCTTCAGAGGTGGTCTCGGAAACCAACGGCGGCGTCGCGGTAACCTCGCGAGGCGCCCGCTCCTGCAGAAGGAGCTCCGTCGCCTGCACCATGCGCTCTGCGTGGAAGCGGCTGCGCATCAAGCCATCCAGCAGGGTATCGGCGATCGCAGTGATCGTCATACCCTGGTGGTGCGCCATGAAAGCGCTCACTAAGGCGACAGTCCCGCCGTCCGGGATCCGGGCCGGGGTAAAGTCCAGCGCTTCGACGAATCCATAGCGACCGCGCGCGCCGAGAGCTTCGAGGCGCTCGAAGTTGCGCGCTGCCGCCTGAGGATCGATCATGCAAGCAAGGGCGGTGGCGTAAGGCGCAACGACGGCGTTGTCGGCGAGCCCGCGTTTTAGGCCGAGGCCAGGCACGCCGAAGTTGGAATACTGATAGGTCAAGTCGAGGTCGCGCGCATTGTAGGCAGATTCCGATACGCCCCACGGGGTCCCCCGTGTCGCCGCGTAGTCAATCTGACGGCGGACGACGAGCCGATTGGTCTGTTCCACAAGGCTGTCCGCCGGCGCCCGCATGACGATGGACGGCATCAGGTACTCGAACATCGATCCGGACCACGAGATCAGCGCCGCGCCATTGGCCACCGGCGTCACAGCGCGGCCCAGGCGAAACCAGTGGCGGGCGGGCGCGTCGCCCTTAGCGATCGCCATGAAGCTTGCCAGCCGAGCCTCAGAAGCAAGGAGGTCGTAACAGCTCGGATCTAGCGCGCCCTCGGACGGCAGATACCCAATCGATAGCAGAAGGCGGTCGGGGTCGATCAGAAAGCCAAATTCCATCGCCATCGCCATCGACCGCGCGGCATCTTCAAGCGCCTGAAGTCTTGCTACAAGCGGAGCGGCCAAAGGCGCCCGGCGATCACGCCCATGACTTTCAATGCAGGCGCCTACGGCGTCCGCCCAGAACTGCAGATCCGCGCCAGCGTCGTCGTGTTCTTCAAGGACAATTTCACGAACCGCGTCCCCCAGGATCGCAGCCTGCTCCGAGAATTTCTCAACACGCCCTTCAACCGTGCCGCCGAGCGCGGTTGCTTCAAGCAGACCGCCCGCGAGACGTTCGATCTCTTCGCCTAGCCTCCGCCACGACACGTCTTGCGATTTGCGCAGATCGCGCAGATCGCGCAATCGACGTGCCTCGTCCCGGACCAAATCTAGAGCGTCGGCGACACCTTGGAACCGCCGCTGTTCTGGCAACGTGTCCCCTCGCCATTGACCGCAGGCGTTGGCCAAAGCGATCAGATGTCCGGCCAGATTTCCGCTATCGACCGAGGATACGTACTGCGGATCGAGCGGACGCAAGTCACGCGTATCATACCAATTGTAAAGGTGACCGCGATGCTTAGCCATGCGAGCCATGGTGGCCAGGGTCGCTTCCAGCCGATCTACGGCCTCGACGGTTCCGATCCAGGCGAAGTCCCGCGCGCTAGCGACCGACAACAGGTAAAGGCCGATATTGGTTGGTGAGGTCCTGTGGGCCACCACAGGCTCCGGCGACTCCTGGAAGTTGTCTGGCGGCAAGGCATTTTCGGCGGGCGTGACGAAGTCCTCGAAGAAGCGCCATGTCCGTCTGGCGATCAATCGCAAGGACCGGGCGTCCGCCTCGGCCAACGGACGCCGGCCCAATACCCGAGGCGAGAGGCTCGCCCAAAACGCCACCGCCGGGGAGGCGAACCAGGCGAGCGCAAACGCCAAGGCCAGGGGCCAAGTGCCGTGGCCCCAAATCCACGCCACGCTGATGGCTGCGGCGCCGGTTAGCACCGCGCCGCCCATCCGCTTGTAGGAGCCGCGCACCCCCAAGCTAGAACCCGACGCCGCCTGGGCCGCCGGTACCCATTCGAGCAGGTGGCGGCGGGTCAGCGCGAGGCGGATCAGGGTGCGGGCGATGGCGTCTCCCATCAGCCAGGCTTGGTCCGCGAGAAAGACGATCATCAGGCCGACCTGGATAAGCGCGACACGAATCTCCGCGTCCAGGGCGCGGAGATTGCTGCGAAGCGCCACGCCGGGCCGACGCGGGACGAGCCCGATTATCACCGGGATTAGGGGCGGCAGGGCCATCGTCGACAGGATGAAGATCGTCCAGGTCGCGGCGGCGTGGATGGGAAGGGCCCAACCGGCGATAAGCGCGATGACGATCGAGGGCGCAGAGAGCGAACGTCGGACATTGTCGAGCATCTTCCAGCGCCCGATAGCGGGAACGCCGCGTCGCGGCCGATGGGAGGCCCCCTTCGGCCCGCGCCCAACGATCCATGGCAGAAGTTGCCAGTCCCCCCGGACCCAGCGATGGTGACGCTGGGCGGCGACCTCATAACGGGCAGGAAACTCCTCCACGACTTCCACGTCCGAGGCGAGTCCAGCGCGGGCGAAAATCCCCTCGAACAAGTCGTGGCTGAGGAGGCTGGATTCGGGGACACGGCCTGCAAGCGCCGCCTCGAAGGCGTCTACATCGTAGATGCCCTTACCCGTGTAAGACCCTTCGCCGAACAGGTCTTGGTACACGTCGGACACGGCGGCCGCGTAAGGATCAATGCCGGAAGCGCCGGAGAAGATACGAAGGAACAGCGAGCCCTCGCGCCCGACCGGAAGCGCCGGCGTCACCCGCGGCTGCAGCACGGCGTAGCCCTCGACGACCCGGCCTAGCTCAGCGTCGAAGCGCGGTCGATTGAGAGGATGGGCCATCTTGCCGATGAGTCGACCGACGGTCTCGCGCGGGAGGCGTGTGTCTGAGTCGAGGGTGATGACGAAACGGACACTTGATGGCACAACAGGCGGCGAGAGAAATGTCGTGTTCGAAGCACCGCGAAGAAGCCTATTGAGTTCACAAAGTTTTCCGCGCTTACGCTCCCAACCGATCCAGCGTCCTTCGCCCTTATTCCAGACCCGCCGCCGGTGCAGCAGCAGGAAGCGCTCTCCGCCCGCAGCTGGCCCGTACCGTCGATTCAGACGGTCGATGCCTTCCTTGGCTGCGGCCAATAGTTCTTCGTCGCCCCCTACGTGCTCGCTCGTCGCGTCGGACCAGTCCGACAGCAGCGCAAAGTGGAGGTCCCCCGGGGGGCTCGCCAGGTAGTGAACCTCCAGGCGGGCGACCAATTCCCCGACCTCCGAGAGCGAAGTCAGGAGAGTGGGCACTGCCACCAGCGTGCGGAGATCCGCGCTGATCCCGCCACGTAACGCCATCGCCGGCAGCAGGGTGGCCCGAAATCCTTGGGTCACCACGTGGTTCACGATGGCGACGGCGACGTCCACCGCCGGGATCAGTCCCAGAATCCCAAGCACAAGTAGCGAGGTCGCGCCGAGGCCGCTTGCAGCCGCGATGGCTAGAGGAATGGCCAAGAGACTGGCTGCGACCGCGGCGCCCGCGGCGACATAGCCTCCGATCCCCAACGTGCGATAGAACTGTCCCGGCCAGGCCTGGGCAGGCGGTCGAAAGCCGATCGCCGCTTCGAACCCGGCCCGGCCTCCAGCGATCAGATAGTAGCCCGGGTCGGCCATCCGAGCGTCGCTCGCATCTTGGTCGGTCTTTAGCGCTCGTGACGCAGCCGCCACGGCCCGATGCGCGACTTCAAGTTCGGTGAGATCGGAGCTGCGTGCGAGGTGCTCGACGGCGCTGCGGTAGAGATTTCGTGTCGGGAAATCCATGTCGCCAAAGGGGCTTCCGGCCTCAAACACTTCATCGACCAGGCTGACGCGCTCGAACAGCTCCGTCCAATCCACGTCAGAGATCAGACGCATGCTGGTGATGATGTTTCGCACTGTGACACTGCCGGACACTTGCCTCTGGTGCTCATCGCGGACGACGGCGTCAGCGGTCGTTCCCGCTCGTCGAAGTTGTTCTTCGAGCCAGTCTAACGCCGGTGAGATGCTAGGATCCTGATCGCGGAGCCGCTGGACCAGTTGCACCAGAAAGGCGTCGGGGAAGGTCATTTTGGGATGCGACTGAAGGACAGCCGCGGCCGGTTCAGGTTCACGGCCCCTGGCGCCCAGTAGTCGGTCAGCCAGTATGTCGGCGCTCCGGCGACCGGCGCGGCTGTCCATGACTCGCTTGGCGATCCGTCTGAGGTTTTCGACAAGAACGATCCGGAGCGTGATGGCGACGGCCCAAAGCTCGCCGATGGTCAGCGGCTGAACTTCTTGGTAGGCGCGGAGGTAGCGACGCAGGATTTCGGGATCGAAGAGACTGTCGGTATGGGCCACGAACGCCCAGGCCACCCCGAAGACCCGCGGGTACCCCGCCAAGGGCCCCCCTGCAAGTTTGGGCAGCTGCCGATAATAGCCCGGCGGCAGATCGCCCCGGACTTCACGAATCTGCTTTTCGACGACATGGAAATTGTCGATCAACCATTCGGCTGCGGGCGTGATGGCTGCGCCCGCGTCGATTGCGTCAGAGACGTCACGGTAGGCTGACAGGAGCACAACCTCGTTGTCGGCGAGCCGCTTCGCGAGCGAAGCGCCCTTCACCTCGCGAGGCGTCACGGCCTGCGCGGACGCCAGGCTTCTCGCGTGCTCCTCAAGCCGATCGACGCTGAAAAGTTCGGCGCGGATGGGGGCTCCGTCGTCCCAGGGTGGTCTCTGTCGAGCGCTAGCGAGCAAGCCGTGGAGCGGGGCGATCAAATCCGACCCGTGGCGCAGTCGGCGCTCGCGCGAGGGAGCATTTGTCTCGTAACGCATGATGTTGCAGGCCCTCTACCGGGCGGGGAGTCATTGGTGCGCCACAGTCCTACCCAGCAACCGCGGCGGTGCGCTCTTTGTGGGCGGGCTAACTCAACCCCGCGCCCGCTCATGGTGATCTGAGGGTTCGACGACCACCTCAGTACGCTCGCCGTGACGGCCGATCGCATCGGCGATGCAGTTCGCCTCTCGAACGGCCAAATCCCTTGACCAGAATGGCGTCGACATGCCCTCACCCAGCCGGATGGCCCATCCGTGCCTCTCTTTGACGACGTTGAAGGTGATCATCGCGCAGGCCCTCTATTGGCTGGTGGTTTAGCAACGCGCGACCTTGGCAAAGGCTGCTGCGGGTAATCCCAGCGCAAGTAAGCGTCGTGCTGCGCGAGCCGCTTTGATTCACGTCGACAGGCATTAGGGCCAGGATGACTCCGAAGATGCGGCTCGGTCCGTGGCGATCGCCGGTTCGTGTCGTTCCGGGTTCCTTACGTGAAGCGGCACAGACCATGGAGGCGCCGGATTAGCGTCGTGACCACCAAGCGTCGAGACCGGATCTGGCTGTCGATACCGATCGACGATGGGCTTGATCGAAATCATGGTGGGCGCCTACAAGATGACCTCGACTGGCCGGCGTTGCGGCTCTCTTCGTGGAATGGCTGCACGACCAGCCGCTACGGACACGTGCGCATTCCAGTGATCGTGGGCAGCCGTACCAGGCGATGGTGGGCACCGATTCCACGTGATCGTGGGCGGTCTGGAGCCTGACCGACGGTGGCGTCATCGCGAAGACGTCATCGCCTACATTCTCAACCTAGGGAGCGCCCCCGCTTGAGTTGTGCAGGATCCGGCAGTGTACGGGGGACTAGGGCGTTGAAAGCCGCCTGCACGAAGTCCACGATGGCGACTTTGCCTAGATCGACGGTTTCGCCGTCGAGAACCGCCGACATGGGCTCGTCCGATCGTACTTCCACGTGCCGGACATTGGCGCTCCGGATCATTTGATCTGCTGCCGCCCCCGGAATAACTTTTCGTAGCGCCAGCATTAGGGCGTCGAGAGCCCCATCGCGCGTGATCACTGCAACGCGGAAGGCCACGATATCGGGTTTTAGGCCCATCGGCTTTAGCGGACATCCAACATACACGACCTGCGCCTGGCCGGATTGGCCTTCGAAATCGTAGTGCAGGGATCCCTCGAAACTCTTGCCAATCGCCTCAAGGCCTTCGCGAACAGCCTCGCCGATATCGCCATCCCGAAGGGCCTCGCGAGCTTCGGCGAACAGGGAGATATTGCCGATGATGGCGGAAACAAAAAACGGCTTCTCCCCTATGCGTCCGCCGCCAATCGATTGCACGGTAGGCGCCGCTAGCGTTGCGCCCAGCGCGTCTTGCCAACTGAGGGCGCCATAGAGGGCCTTGGGTAGTCTGTTCATCGTCCCGCCGGGAAGTGGGACCAGGTAAGGGCCACCAATCGGAAACGCCTCGGCGGCGGCGCGGTGCGTGCCATCGCCTCCCAACACGATTAGGACGGCGAGCTGAAGAGACCGGGCCTCCTGCAATGCGGCGTCCACGGCCTCGCCCCGGACACACCAGATCTTGGCTACCCGGCAGCCCATCTCCTTCAGCACGGCTTCCAACTCGTTTTCGAAACCGGGTGCGTAGCCACCGCTCGACGTATTGACGAGCGCGCCAATGCGCAGCGTTGGGACGCTAAGAGGCGTCAGATCCATGGTGAGAAGCACACCCATTTTCGTCCAAGTATAACCGGAGCAGGAGGCAAACTTCCAGGTTCGTGGGAAGTAAGAAACTTTGACCCATGAAAAACCTGCGCGCCCTCATCGGCGGATGCTCTCAAGCAGCGCTGCGTCGCTCGGCGGGGCGAAGACGCGCCTAAGGGTGACCTGGCTAGTGGACCAGCAGCAGGTTGAAATCGCCTGCGGGCTGCAGCAGCATGTCGTCGGTGGCGCCGCCGAAAAGGGCCTCCATGGCGCGCGCATGGCTGAACGCGCCGGCGATGAGCACATCAGCGCGGGCTTGCCGCGCGGCTGCGCCCAGGCCGCCGCCACGGCTCAGCCCAGACTGGCTAACGGCAAGGATGTTTTTGACGCCGTGGAGCTTGAGGTAGGCCCCCAGACTTGTCAGGTCTGCGGCGAGACGATCGGTGGCGCTGATGTGGTCGGCATCCTGCAGGAGGACTACCTTCGATGCGGCGGTCAGCAGCGGCAGAGCAGCACGCACCGCGCGACCGGCTCCTTGGCTTCCATCCCAGGCGATCGCGGCGACGCCATGTTCGGGCGCCACCCGGCGCGCGATGTAGAATGGCAGCCTGGCCTGCATCAACGCCCCAGAAACCAGGCCGCTCCAGAGCCCTAGGCTCTTGAACGTCGATTGGCCGACGATGATGAGATCGCAGAGCGGAGTCTCGCCCAGCATGTCCGACTCGGCCATAGACCCCTCCGGTAGTAAGACAATGCGACCGCCCTCTGCGTCGAGTGTAAGGCCCTCGCGCTTGGACGTCTCGCAGACCAACGTCTCGGTATTGCGACGAGCGTCGTCATTGGCCTGCTGGATGAGAGCGACGATCTCCTGGCTGATATAGCCGCCGGACATTCCTTCCGAGAACATCAGGCTGGAGGCCGTGGGCAGGGCCAGCCTGGCCCTCACTTCGCCGCCTTGTCCGCGGACAAACTGCGCGCCAGCGGATAGGACGACGGCATCGTCCGGGCCGCTGGTCAGGATGGCGAGAATGCTGGCATAGGTCATGGCGGTCGCTCCTGCTTCATTCACTCTTCTACCCCTGGCTCCCACCCTGCCTTGAGCGACATCAAGCGCTTGGCCTGACATCTACTGAATGCTGAGCCGGAGCGGCGCGGGGAACCGCTTCAGCCCAACCCAAAGCTGATGGTCAGAAATCTAAGCTACTCTCGCTGCATCCGCCCATGCTCGGTGGAGAGTGGCCATCGGATCGATGGCCCTGGCGGCGGGTTCGCGCCAGAAACAGCCAGATGCCCGCTCGCCAAAAGCCGATGCTGGCGATGCGCCGAGATGCTTTTAATACTTCTGCGGTGACCTTCCCAACGGCTTCCTGGGCCTCCTTGACCAATGTCTCGGAACCGTTCTCAGGCGCCTTTCCGGTCTTGGCATCGACCCCGACCTCGAGCTCCTTGCCAAGGCTACGAGCGTGATTTTGGCCCGGGCTGCGAGTTCGTGGCCCTTCAGCGTCGAGGCCGGAGATGCAGCGTTCGCGGCGGCGGCGGTCATGCTAACGGAGGCCAGGGCCACGAGCAGAAGACGGTTCATTGGCAATCCGGCCGTCTTGGAGGCTGCCTCGATGCGTTCCTTGAAACCAGGCCATAAAACGAGGCCATAAGCGAGTTGGACGCCACAAGCGGGATCGCTCAGGGCAAGCGGCGCCTCCACTCAACTCTCCGATTTCCCCCTGGTTCCCTATCTTGGTGCGCGACACTCCGATCGAGCGCCACCGCCAAGGCGGCCCCGAGGCTGCGCCAGTCGGGCATGGCGTTGACGGCCAGGATCACCAAGGCCAAGAGCCCGCAAAGCGAAAGCAGCGCCCGTATTCGCGCGCGCCATCCCGCAGTCGTCGCGAGGCTGGCGAGGGCCAGCAGCGCCAAGGCCTGCGCCCCAGCCACGACCAGCACCACCAGGGTGAGGCTCTGGCCGTTGGGCGCATCGCGGATGGCCAGCAGGGCGCCGAAGCCGCTAGTTAAGCCGCCTCAGGCGAGCAGGGCGAAACTGCAACAGCGAAGCCGAGGAGCCGCTCGCCAGCGGAGCGGCCAGCGCGACGGTTGGAAAGATCCAGCGCGGGTCAAGGCATAACCGCCGCGCCGATCGTCGCTTCACCCGTCGCGCCCCATGATCCGAGGGGCGTCGATGGGCATGTCCGCAAGGATAGGCATCGGGAAGGCTCCTTGGACGTCCTAGGGCTAGCGAACGCTCAGCGGCCGAATGGCTGGCTCGTGATGGGGCTGACGAAACTGCCGCAGTTGGCAGCCGGCCGCCGACGCCACGGCCAGAACGACAAGACCCGCGACCAAAGCGGCTTGAAGCTTGAAGGAAGGCCGGCGGGTCATCGTTCGGTTCTCCCGTCCCAGGGCCTTTTTGACCTGCGCATGACCGTCCCTTCGCCGGCGGCGGCCTGCACCGACACCGCGCTCAAGGTCAGGACGACGGTCGCGAATGCGGCGACATTCAAGATGACGAAGGCCAGTTGAAGAACGGTCATGACGCGAACCTCCTGTTCGTTGTCCGATGATCTCGCCGCGCCGCGCCGATGAACTTGATCTTGCTCAATCGCGGGAAAAAAACTTGGCCGCCGCAGGCGCTGTCGGCGCTCCGCGAGACGGCTTCTCAATGCGCCGCCTTCCGCAGCTTGGTCCCAGGCCGAGGATCAAGGCTCCGGAGAGAGGCCTTCAACTGAGCAACTTCCTCGTCACCCAGTTCGACCGTCGGCAAGCGCGGATGGCGTTCGGCAGAGCCCTCCCCGGGTTGCGGCTGGGCGCCAGCATGCCTTCGGTCAGGATCTGGTCAAGACCGCCTGGCGGGCAGCGCCGATACAAGGTCGCGAACGGCGGCGCATCGGCCAGCGGGCTGGGCCGGGCGTCCACGGCATGGCAGATCCCGCAATCGCACTGGGCGATCGCCTGGCGCCAAAACGTCTGCGAAGACCGCAGCGGCTTGGGTTTGGCGAAGCTTGGGCCGCCATGCCCAGGACCAAGATGGCGACCAGTCCAGCGCCGATCGTCCTTACGCCGCTCACAGCCGATCATCGAAGTCCAGCGCCAACCGGCCTTCGATCTCGCCGCGCGCCATGCGGTCGAAGATGCTGTTGATATTGTCCGGCCCTTCGGCGTGGACGGCGCCCGTGCCATGGTCCGCGAGCGTCACTACATCTGCCGTCGCCTTAACTGCGTCTATAGCATCTCCCGACCTGACTGCGTCAGGCCGTGAGCTCTAATCTTTTGTTTTGACGCATTTTTCTTCACGCAAAACGGAACCACTTCGCTCGAAAAATGCTCTAGGCTTAGACCCACACAGCGGCCAGCCAAATTCGGAATGATCTCAGCCGCCGGTTTTCGCTCAAGATCCTGTTGCACGAGCCGAAAAACTCATCCTGACACCCCCCGTGTCGTCGTCACGCGGGAGCCGTTGCTGAGGGGAGCCCTGCCGTTGAGACACAGCAGGCCTCTCTTCCTCGTCGGATCAGAAGGTCGGGTTGATCAGAGACCAAACGGCCAGGTTTCGTCCTCGCCTTCCAACTGGCGCGTGGGCAGGGGCGTGACAGCAGTAGTCTCGTCGAACCAGACCCAGGCGTCGAACTGCTGCGGCAGGGAACAGCCCGAATAGTGGCTCCAGCGCTCGGTTTCCGGCCGGTAGATGACGCCGATGAAGCGTTCCAGCTTCGGAGCGAGCAGAAGCTGTCGCAGCGGTTCATGCACACCCTCGCGCAAGTCGAGGAGGAAGCGTCTGACCCCGCTGTCGTGGGCCAGGCGCTCGTAGCTGTCGGGTCGTGAAGGGTTGATGGGCTTGACCTCCATCGGCTCGCCCCAGTCGCTGGCGCAGGCGACCGTGCCGGCATGCGTTCCAAGGCCGATCAGGGCGGCGTCGCGGCCAAAGCGCTCGCGGCACAGCTGGCCGATGTTGAGCTCTTCCCGGACCAAGCCCATTTCGGTCTTGGACGCATCGCCGATATGCGAGTTGTGGGCCCAGACCACCGCCTTGGCGTCCGGTCCCTTGGCGTCGAGGATGGCGCAAAGCGTTTCGAACATATGAGTGTCGCGCCGGTTCCAGCTCGCAGCGGCGCCGTAATACATTTCGCGATAGTAGGCCTCCGCGTTCTTGACCAGCCGCGCGTTGGCGCTGGCGTCGAGGAAGCTGTCGCCGTCTTGGGCGGTGTACTCGAGGCGTCGCTCCAGCATCTCCGTCAGGGTCCTGACCACGCCCTGTTCGCACCGCGAGTAGCCGGCGGTCAAAGCCATGCGACCATAGCCCTGCGGCTCCGTGGCCCAGGGCGTCAGGCAGCCATATCGTTCGCGCGCGACCTTGGCCGCCTCGGGATCGACCCGGTCTAGGTAATCCAGCACGGCCTGGATCGAGCCGGACAGATTGTACAGGTCGAGGCCGTAGAAGCCCGTGCGCGCTTCAGCCGGCCGCCCCTCGTTCCAGCCGCGCATCCATTCGATGAAGGCCTCGACATCGGTGTTGCGCCACATCCAGGTCGGAAAGCGCCGGAATGGCGGCTGCGCATGCGTCGGCGACGGGCGCTGGCGGACGTAGCGATCCAGGCTGGCCGCATCCGGCCAGTCCGCTTCGACCGCGACGATCGTAAAGCCGTGATGCTCGACCAACCGGCGGGTAATGGCGGCGCGGGCGCGGTAGAATTCCGAGGTGCCGTGGCTGGCCTCGCCGAGCAGCACCACGCGCGCCTCGGAGAAACGGTCAAACAGCGGGCCGAAGGCAGGGTCGTCGAGGTCTGGCAGCGGCTCGGCGGCCGCGCGGATCAGCGCCGAGATTGAAGGCTCCGGCTCAACCTTGCGGAAGCTGCGTGGCTCGGCGTCCCGGCGGGGCTCATTCTTAGCCTCCGGCCAGCCATGCTCGCCGATCAGCGGAACGAAGCGGACCCCGCCCAGGTCGTCCTCCTCAAAATGGCTGGCGCTGACCCGGGTGACCTTGACCAGGCGCTGCTCGGCTTGGCTCTCGCCTACCGGCATGACCAGACGCCCGCCCAGGTCGAGTTGGTCCTTCAACGCCTGAGGGATCGCCGGACCGCCGGCTGCCGCCAGAATCGCGTCGAACGGTCCCGCCTCGGGCCAGCCACGCGTGCCGTCGCCGGTGCGCAGCTCGACGTTGTCATAACCCAGACGCTGCAGGCGCTCTCGGGCGAGTTCTGTGAGGGCGTCGTGGCGTTCGACGGCGAAGACCTGGTCGGCGATTCGGCTCATCACCGCTGCCGCATAGCCTGACCCGGCGCCGATCTCGAGCACCCGGTCGCCCGGACGGATCGCGGCGGCCTGAATCATCAGCCCGACAATATAGGGCTGGGAGATGGTCTGTCCGGCTTCGATCGGCAGCGGCGAGTCTTCATAGGCGAACTCCTGCAGGCCTTCAGGCACAAAGATCTCGCGTGGGACCTCGCTCATCGCCGCCAGCACGTAGTCGTCATTCACCCCGCGACGCCGAATCTGGCGATCGACCATCAACTCGCGGGCATGGGTCAGATCCAACATGGCGGAACCCTCAGGGACTTGCTTCGGCGGCGCTGATCAGAATCGACGCCGCCGACGAGACCGGCGTTGTTCTCGACACCGCCCTCCACCGTGTTTTCGCCCTTCAGAATGTCCGGGGCCTCACCAGCGATGGTCGCGTCCCTCAAGCGGCCGCTGCCCGCCGATGCCGGCCGGCAGCGTGTTGGGCGCGCGGCCCGAGGCAAGTGCCTGTTCATGACGTCCTCCTGGTGGCTTTCGCGAGGCCACCGAGCCAAGGCAAGACACAGGTCCGCCTCGACCTCCGCTCTATCGAAACGTGTACTGATCCATGTTGTCGTCTCTCAAGTGTCTGAACGGTTGCTTCATCAGGCAGTTCTGGTCAGCGAAGGACAATCGACATGAACGTCAGCGAATGCATGAGCACCGATGTGCGCGTCTGCGCGCTGGACGACACCATCGGGGACGCGGCGCGGACCATGAAGGAGAACGACGCCGGTCTCTTGCCGGTCGGTGAGAACGACCGATTGGTGGGAATGTTCACCGATCGGGACATGGCAGTCCGGGCCATGACCGAGAACTCTGCCGCCGGCGCCCTCCACGACGAGCGTCATGTCCAAGGCAATGGGCGGCTGATCCTCGGCCACGAGGACTGATAGTGGTTGAGCAATTAAGGCGCCGCGACGCGAAGTTGGAAAACGTCGCATACGGGTAAGCGCTCAAAGTGCCAAACGTTCCGTTTCTGCTGAAAGAAGGGCCACCAACCCATCGGGATTCCAGTGGAAAATCAGGTCCCCGCGGAGCCCCCCGTTGACGCTTCTGCGGGCCAACACGCTGCCGAAGCCCTCTCGGTCGGGCGGGGCCTCGATCACGGGTCCGTCCTTCTCTTGCCACGAGAGAGCGAGGCGGCCCTCGGCCACCGCCCACGAAATGCGGACACGCCCGCCGGGGACCGAGAGGGCGCCGTACTTGGCTGCGTTCGTCGCCAACTCATGCACGACGAGCGCGACGTTCGTGGCGGCCTCCGCGCCGATCGCGATCTCCGGCCCGTCGATTTCGGTGCGCGCGCCTTCGCCCGTCCCCGCCGGATCGACGTAGGGCGAGAGCACGTGCCGGACCAATTCGCCCAAGGTGGTTTCCCGCTTTTCGGCCGGGGCCGCCGCAAGCCGCGGTCTGATCAACTGGTGGGCGCTGGCGAGCGCGCCGAGCCGGCCTTGAATTGTCTCGGCCAGTTCCTTGGGCGTGGTCGCCGACTTGGCGCTCAACGCCACCATTCCCCCAACGATGGCGAACAGGTTTTTGACCCGGTGATCCATCTCTTTGAGGAGCAGATCCTGCTGCTCCTCATGATGTTTGCGCAGGCTCACATCGAGGAAGATCACACCGATTTTCAGGACGGCCCCATCCAAGAAGCGAAAAGCGAACAACTCCAGTGTCCGCCCTTGCGACGCCAGCTCGCGCTCGAAACGAATCGGCTCTCCCGTCGCCATGACGGCGTCGTAGGTGTCGAACCACTCCTGGGGCTCGTCAGGAAACGCTTCCCGAATGGTCTTGCCGACGACGCCGCCGACACCAGTTTGTTTCTCAAAACCGGCATTGGCGGAGAGGTAGCGGAAGTCGCTGGGCGCGCCGGCGCGGGTAACGAGCTTTTCGAGTGTGCAGAAGCCCTCGTCGATGAACTCGAAGAGCATCCGAAATCTCGCCTCGCTCGCGCTTAGCGTTGCCTCCGCTAGCTTTCGCTCAGTGATTTCGAGTTGCAGTCTAACGTTCAATGCGTCTGCTGTGTCGACGAATTCTTGCTGGCGCAACGAACTGAGGATCAGCGCCTCGTTCATCGCGATCGTATTTTTATGGAACTGCGTGGCTTCAGTCATTTGGGTCATCGGCCCGACGAGAGGCTCGTCTCCCAACGTGTATACCACAACCGTGAGGCAGCGCCGGAAAATCGAACGGGCGGCTAGGCTTGGCTACCCCCCTCCTGTCGAGGGTAAGCGCGGCCCGGATGGCCTGCCAGAGACCGGACCTCAAGTCTATTTGCTGCCAGGCTTCTATTTCACAATCCTCGCCTTCGCCTTCGGCTTCGCCCCAGCCTTCGGCTCCGGAGGGGGCTCTGCTTTTTGCGCCGGGCTCGGGCCGGTTCGCGTGGGAATTCCGGTGGTCAGTCCGTCATAGTCGGTGGATCGCGGCTGGATGACGACCACGCCCTTGTCGGTGATGACATACTCGCGGATGTCTTTGCTGTGATTGCCGCCGCGCATCTTGATCACGACCATGACCTTCCGTAGCTGGCCGTCGATTTCCACATAGCGCATCCTGATGATGTCATCGGTCAGGAACGAGATCGTGTAATGGCTGAAGGAAAACCCGGTGAACGTATCCTCGATTTCGACGGTGCTGAGAATCGTGACCCCGGCTCCCGTCAACGCCACGATCAGCCGGTACAGCGACTCGCGAAAGTCCTCGCGGAAACCGGGCGCCAGCGCCATCTCGAGACTGACCAAAGAATCGATCACCAGACGTTTCGCGCCGACCCTTTCGACGGCGTCGAGAATCTCTTGCATGGTTTCATCCACCGAAAGGTCGAGCGGACGAAGGTAGATGATTTCCAGCTTTCCCTTCTCCAGCGGCGTCTTCAAATTCAAACCAAAGCCGTCGGCGCGATCGGCATAGCCTTTCGGTCGTTCTTCGAAGATCGCCATGATCCCCGGCTCGCCATTGCGCAGCCCCGCGGCGATGAATTGGGTGGCCAGCGCCGTCTTGCCCGTTCCCGACGGCCCCGCGATGAGCAGGCTGTCGCCTTCGAGAACGCCGCCGCCCATCATCTTGTCCAAATCGGGAATGCCCATTGAAAGCCGCCGGGGCTTGGCCGGCTTCCCCGTTTTGGGGATGAATCCCAGCGTGCGCGAGAAGGCTTGCAACCCGTCGTCGTTGATGCGGACGGTGTGCAGTCCCGGCACCGAACCGGACCCGCGCACTTTCAGGATTTGCAGTTTTCGCACCACGGAATTTCTTTCCACCTTCTGCGAAAGCCAGAAGAGGCCGTCAGCGATGGTGAACAGCGGATTGCCTTGGGTCTCTTCCTGCCCAAATTCGCCGACCAAAAACGTCGTGGCTTCCCAACTGGTTAGAAACTGAGTGAGCTGCTGAATGAACGATTGCATCTCCATTTCACCGGCGGCGGCCTGTGGTTTGCGCATCACGGTGCGAAAGGAGTCCACCACCACGACGCCCGGATTGGTCGCTGTGACCTGCTTGATAATTTCAGCAAGGACCGCATCCAGGTTCTGATTCAACACCAGGTCGCTGAGATTGATGAAGCGGACGGCCTTTCCCAACTTGGATCCGTCGAAGAATGAAAACTGCTGTTGGTAGCGCAACATTTTTATGGCGGGCTCACCGAGGACGGTGAAGAAGAGCGCGGGTTTTTCCGCCGTCGCGTTGGCGAAAACGATCTGATGGGCCATCGTGGTCTTGCCGCAGCCGGGCAGGCCGGCGATGACGTTGAACGAAAATTCCGGAACGCCGCCGCCCATGATGTCGTCGAGGCCGCGAACGCCGGTCGGCAGTTTACGGATCGCGACCTTTGCCGGTTGGCTCGCGGCGTTGTCCGTCAGTTTGCGGGTAGCTGCGGGGTTAGGTTTCTTTGCCATCTTAGTCTTCCGGGACCAACTGAAAGCCGTTGACGTTGTTCAACAACTGCAGTGTTAAATTTTCGCCAATGAGAGTTACTAGCAACCCTAGCAGCCGGGCAAGCAGAACAAGCCCGCCAGTAGCGATTTCTTCTGGGTTCGCTTGGGCTTCAACTTGGTTCAGCCCTTCGAAAGAGCAATCCGCTTTGACATTCAGATCACTCAGCCAAGCAACTTCCGCGCTAGCCAGCACGAGGGCGCGCGAAATGAGCGCGCGAAACCCTGCGGCGCCCATGAGTGCGCCAAAATGTGGATTCAACGTCTCTATGACGACAAAGCCCGCAGTGGGTTTTGATTTAGAATACGCATTTTGGCCCATCTCATAGGCGATGAGACGCTCAGCGTAGATACGCAGCTTCGGAGTAGTTCGGTTCATTCAGGAACATGCTCGAACGCGGCGCTATTCAGAGAAAACCTTGCTCGCGATCGAGGTGAGGGCATTGAGCGTCCAGCTGACTTCGTTGACATACTACGGCCGCCTCGGGACAGGTCAGTCTTCACCTTGCACCATTAAAACGCGGACTACTAATTATAGTGCTGCCCTAGACAAACAGCGGGCTTCGGGTTGAAGCCGGAAGGGTCTGAGGTGGCGCCGGTTCTCCGCACGGTTTGGCGGCTTGGCTAAGGTTGGTTCAGGTTCAGATCACGCCGCCAGTTTGTGCTCGAGGTTGGCCCTATCCGGGGCGAGCCCCGGACAGGGCGGCGCCTGGATTTGCCCATAGGCCTCATCGGGGGTGGCCCCGGCAAGGGCCGAGTGGGGCCGGTTGGTGTTGTAGTAGCCGATCCACTTGGTCAGGCCGGCCCGCAGCTCCGATCCGGTCTTGAAGGCATGGATGTAGACGCACTCGTATTTCAGCGATCGCCAGAGCCGCTCGATGAAGACATTGTCTATCCAGCGGCCGCGGCCGTCCATGGAGGCCCGCACGCCGGCGTCCTTCAGCACGTCGACGAAGCGGGGCGAGGTAAACGGGCTGCCCTGGTCGGTGTTGAAGATCTCTGGCGGCCTGTAACGGGCCATGGCCTGCTCCAGGGCCTGGATGCAGAACTCGGCGTCCATGCTGTTGGACAGCCGCCAGGACAGCACCTTCCTCATCGCCCAGTCCATCACCGCCACTAGAGCATTTTTCGAGCGAAGTGGTTCCGGTTCGCGTCAAGAAAAATGCGTCAAAACAGAAGGTTGGAGCTCACGGCCTGACCCAGTCAGGCCGTGAAATGCTCTAGCGCATCCCCGGCGGCGACCCGAACATCGGCGTCGCCACGGCGCCCGTCGCCCGTCGCCCAGGATGGAGGCGTCAGCGGATAACCGGGTCCCCGTCCGCAATCCGCCGAATTTCATGTGCGATTTCCTCCGGGGAAAGAACGAAATCAATACAGCCACTGTCGATGGCGCTTTGCGGCATGTCGGGCTGACCGGCAGTGTCGAGTTTCTGAGCGATCGTGATCCCGCCGACGCCCTTTATCCCGCACAATGCGGCTGCCCCGTCTCCGTCATAGCCCGAGACAATCACCGCGATCAGCTGGCCGGACCAGTTCTCCGTCAGCGAGCGCAGAAAGACCGTAATGACGTCGGGCCAACCCCTTGGTTTCGAGATTGGCTTTAGTCGAAACTCCCCGTTCAGGACGTGCAGATCACGATCTTCTGGGATGATGAACACGCAGTTGGGGCGGACGACCAGCCTGTCTGAAATCAACTCCACGGGCATGCGCGTGGAGTTCGGAAGAATTTGGTGCAGCCTGGTGGCAACGGTTCGGATGTGATTGACGATGACGACCGCCACACCCAGGTCGCTCGGCAGATTTTTCAGTAGCCGGATATAGGCCTCTAGACCGCCAGCTGAGCCGCCGACACAAACGACCGGGAAGTCCTTCGCCATAACCTAGCCACCTATGCAAGTTGCCGAAAGCGGATGCCTACCTCAGCGAGCCCCGCGCCAACGCCGCTAGTTTGATCGTCGTCCCCCTCCTAGCAAAGGGGCCCGGGCCTCTAACGACTCGAGTCTACGGCCCTGGCGCACAGATCTCGTATTTCTTCGACCAGTTGCGTGCTCGTGAAGGGCTTGGGAAGGCGCGACTCTTGGTGCAGTCGCACCGGCAGCGTCTCGGCGCGGTAGCTGCTCAGCAGCAAGACTGGCAAGCCACGCTTTAGAAGTATGTCAACGACGGGATAGGAATGGCCGCCGATGATATTGATGTCGAGAATTGCGCAACCGAGCGTCGCGATGGTGGCTACGTTCAAGGCTTCATCGAGCTCGGCTATCGGACCGACGACTTCATGACCAAGTCCTGCAACGGCGTCCTCTATGTCCATCCCGATCAGAGGCTCATCCTCGACCACGAGCACACGCAATCTGGCTAAACCACCAGTCATCGAGATGGCGTCTCAGAACCCGCTGCGGAAAGGACGCGACCGATCTCCTCGGTAAACGGCACCGAGATTTGGCACCGGACCCCGGTTGCAAGGAACTCCCGATCCACCTTGGCCTTCAGTCCTCGAACCAGGCTAAGCTCGATGAGCTTGGTTCCGAAGCCCCGGCGCGTGGGGGGAGTAACGGGCGGGCCGCCGGTTTCTAGCCACATGATTTCGAGCTCTGATTTCCCATCAACTCGAACAACGCGCCAGGTGACGTTAAGGCGCCCCTCCTCGGTCGAAAGGGCTCCGTATTTGGCCGAATTTGTCGCCAGTTCGTGGATCGCCAACGCCACGCTCAGGTTTGCCCTCGATAAAAGCACAACATCTTCGCCCGACATCGTGACGTTCGAGCGGTGCTGGTAAGGCTGTAACTCCGTCGCCACGAGCCCGCGCAGCGACCCCTCCACGCCGCCAAGTTCGGTCAAGAGGCCGTGAGCGCGCGAGATTGCCTGGATCCGACCTTCAATCTCGGCTCCCGCAGCCTCCGCAGTGCCCCCTGCCTTGAGCGTTTGAGTGACCACTGACGAGACAACGGCCAAAATGTTTTTCACACGATGATCGAGTTCCTCCATCAGCATCTCAGCGCGCTCTTCCGCCATCTTTCGCATGGCGATGTCCCGCGCCACGGCCGAGGCTCCAATGATAACGCCTTGCGCGTCGCGCATCGGTGAGATGTTCAGTGATACGTAGATGACCCGGTCGCCCTTGGTGACCCGGCTGATGTCGATGTCGGTAATGGGCTCGCCCTGCCGTAGGCGGGCCAGATTGGTCGGCCATTCGTCGATCTGCACGTCGTCCAGCAAGGTCGACATCGGCTGCCCAATCATCTCACTCGCCGTATAGCCGTAAATCTTCTCCGCGCCAGCGTTCCAGCTTCTGATCGTCCCCTCGAGATCGTGGCTGATGATCGCGTCCTCAGAGGACGCGACAATGGCGGCAAGGTGAGCCCGGTCCCGCTCAAGCTTCTTGCGGTCGGAAATATCGATGAGCGTGATGACGACGCCGTCGATGACATTGTTCAGGTCACGATATGGCTTCACGCGAACCAGATAGGTCGCGGCGCCGTCCTCAGACTCCGCCTCGCGTTCGATCGAGCCCAGATCACGCAGCACCGTGACGATGTCTTGGGTCAGGGCGGAGCCGGCCAGGCGGGATGAAAAATCGCTGATGAGGCGACCTTCGTCCCCTTCCCGGACATTGAAAATCTCGGTGATCGCCGGGGTGAACCTCCGAATATGTGATTCATTGTCGAGGAAGAGCGTCGCGATCGAAGTACTATCGAACAGGTTGGCGAGATCGCTGTTGGATCGCACCAAGCTGTCCGCGCGGTTATTCAACTCTGCGTTTACGGTCTGGAGCTCTTCATTGATCGACGACAACTCCTCCTTCGAAGTCTCTAATTCCTCAACAGTCGAATGCAATTCTTCATTGACGGATTGGAACTCTTCATTGGAACTCTGCAATTCCTCGTTCGCCGTCTCCAGTTCCTCAGTGATGGTCTGCAGCTTTTCGCGTGCCGTGATCAGTTCGCTATGCTCCGGATCCGCAGCCGCGACGGGCTGATCAGGCTTCGCGGAATCAGCTTGTGGCGCTGCCGACGTCAGCTCTTGGAACGCCAGCAAGAAACATCGCTGCCCCCCGGCCGGCTCCGCCATCGGTTCAGCGATCAGATTGATGGTGTGCGGCTGGCCGGCCACCTGGAAGGTGACGTATTCCTGGGCCGGACGCTGCTGCTCGAGCGCCTTGCGAATGAGGCTGCGTACGGGTGACCGCAACTGAGCGTGCAGCATCCGGAAGAGATTCAGGCTGGCGCCGCCGGTTGTTGGCTGCATGAACTTTTCGACCGGTCCCGAGAACCGCTGGATCTCGTGCTGGCCATCGAAAACGATATAGGCGGGCGCGTATTGCGCGATCATCCGCGTTGCTTGAGCGTCGATGTTGTCGGGCTCAGCGGTTCGCTGAGAAGGAGAAGCTGGGCTCATTCGGCTACTTGGTTTGGGGCGCGGGATTTCGGGGGCGACGTCGAGACGCCTGAAGATTTTGCTGCGCTTGTCGAACGCCTTAAACAGACGCCCACTCGCGGCGATCGTCTCTGAAGGGCCGAGCCAAAGGAGGCCATTGGCTTTAAGTCCATAATGAAAGGTTGCAATGACGCGCTGCTGTAGCGGAGACTCAAAGTAGATTAGCAAATTTCGACAAGTAACCATGTCGAGCCTCGAAAACGGCGGGTCTTTAACTAAGTCATGTGTTGAGAAAACGCACATTTCTCTAATGTGTTTCGCGACGCGATAGCGTTGGCCTTCTCTACAAAAATTCTGCTCGAGTCGGATGACTGTGGTATCTGCCTCGATTGCATCGCTGTAGAGGCCTGCCCGGGCAACCGTGACGGCGCGATCATCTATATCGGTGGCGAAAATCGTTACCTTTCGTGGCGACTCCGCACGGGCCAACGCTTCTCGGAACAGGATAGCGAGAGAATAGGCCTCCTCGCCCGTCGCACAGCCAGCGACCCATACCCGGATCGGTCCTTCAGCACCGCCGTTGGCGATCAAGTCCGGCAAGACTGTCGCTGCCAAGGCATCAAACATGGCTGGGTCGCGGAAAAAGCGGGTTACGCCGATCAAGATCTCGCGGAACAGCAGCTCGGGTTCATTCGGCAGACTGCGTAGCTGGGCGATATATTCGGCCGGGTCTTCGATATGGAGCACCTGCATTCGCCGGCGAACGCGACGCATCAGCGTGCTGGATTTGTATTGCCCAAAATCGCGACCCAGGCGGCTGTTGAGCACCGCACAAATGGTCATCAGGTGGTTGACCCGGCCGGGCTCGGCGGTTTCATTGAGGCCATGGATCGCCTCTCGGGATTTGAAGTCTCGGTGCTCCAACAGGCGTGCAGGCATCTCCTCGGGTTGGAGGACGTAGTCAACAAAGCCGCCGGCGGTGGCGCTCTGCGGCATCCCAAACTTTGCGCGGTGGTCGAACGCCGCTTCGCTTAGGGTCAGCCCCCCCCCTTCCTTGATCGCCGCGATCCCAATCGTCCCGTCGCTCCCGTAGCCCGAGAGGATGATCCCGACGGCGTTTTCACCCTGATCGTCTGCCAGCGACACGAGAAAGGTGTCGACGGAGGACCGTCGCGCCGTCGGGCTTTCCGGGAGGGCGACTCGCAAGACGCCAGCCTCGATCTTCAGGATGGCGTTTTGAGGAATGACCGCGACGGTGTTCGGGGCGGCGACCGTTCCGTCGGAGGCCTGCACCACGGGCATCGCGGTGCATTCGCCAATGATTTCGGCCAAGGCGCTCTTGTAGTCCGGGTCCAGGTGCTGGACCAAGACAAAGGCCATGCCGCTATCGGCTGGCATTTGCGCGAAAAATGCCCGGAAAGCATCAAGTCCGCCCGCTGAGGCGCCGATGCCTACGATCAGATGATCTACCCGCGGGGGGCCGCTATCGATTGCGCCGCCGCCCGACTGCACCTTAGCGGCTGACGGCGGAGGAACCGCAGGCTGGATAGGTGAAGATGATCGACGCTTTGCCATACCTAACAATCGGTCAGCACTGCCGTCAATGCAATGACGTTGCCCAGATGATCTGTGAAGCGCGCTGATCTGGTCGGTTTCACGCGACGCCACTCAGCCTCGTTCAAGCGGCCATTACTTGGCCTCCGAGTGGATCACCTTTCCGATGACGCGCGCTACCTGAGCTAAATCCACGGGCTTGTCGCATCGGACGATTTCTCGGTAGGGGCTCGGAATCATGGACCTGTTATAGCCTGTGGTGAAGACAAAAGGCACGCCGCGCTCAAGCAGCCGGTCAGCCACGGGAAAACTCAACGCACCCTGTAGGTTCGCGTCAAGAACGGCGCCATCGATGCGCGGCTCGGCGTCAATCAACGCCAAGGCGTCCTCAACCGTCGCAACCGGTCCAATCACCACGGCGCCGGCATCGCTCAAGTTTGTGGCGAGTTCGTCGGCGAGCAGATACTCGTCTTCAACAACAAGTATGTGGCAGTCCCTCAGTGTCCGCTCAGTCATACTTGCATTCCCACCGGTTCGTCTGCCGAGACCGGCATCGAGATCGTGCAATGCACGCCATCCGGTCCAAGCGAGTAGCTGGTCTTCGCGCCGAGTTGATAGGGCAAGGCGCGCTCGATCAGCTCCCTCCCATGGCCCCCGCCTCGCGGCGGCGCTCCATCCGACGCCATCTGGACACCGCTCTCTCGCCAATCAACGTGAAGCCACGGCTGGTCCTTGGGTCCGATGGGCTCCAAGGACCAGGTGATGGCCAAGCGCGCTCCAGCCGAGGCCTGGCCGAGGGCGCCGTATTTGACCGCATTGGTAGCCAGCTCGTGAAGAGCCATGGCCAAGGTCTGAACTGTCGAGGAGCGCAGACGAACGCCTACCGGCCCCACCAGCGTCACCCGCTCTCCAGCCGCATCCATAGCTGAGAGTTCGGCCTCGATCAGCTCGTCGAAGGAGACCCGATCATGCTCGTTCAGGCGTGAGAGCAAGCCTTGTACTCGCGCGAGACTGTCGAGCCGGTCCGTGAACCGGGCGCGGAAATCCGCCAGGTCGGCACTCTCCCGCACAGTCTTTTCCGCAATCGATCTGACGATCCCGATGACGTTACGGGTGCGGTGCTGGAGCTCGCCGACCAGCACTTTTTGTCGCTCCTGCAACTCGCGCAAGTCTTGAACGTCGGTGCAAGTGCCAAGCCATTCCAAGATCCGTCCCTCGGCGTCGAGCACCGGGGCAGAGCGGGTATGGTGCCATACCCACGCCCCATCGGCCGCTCGCCGCACGCGGTATTCCACGTCCAGCCTCCCGTGCGACCGAGCCTGTTCCCAGGCGAGCGTGGTCGCCGCGCGATCATCTACGTGAACGGTGTCGAGCCAGCCCATTCCGTGGCTCTCCTCCTGCCCCTGCCCCGTAAATTCGAGCCACTGCGGGCTTGCCCAGGTCCAGAGCCCCTCGTCGCGTGACCGCCAGACAAGTTGCGGAATGCCTTCCATCAACGTGCGTTGGCGCGCTTCGGCGTCTGCCAGCGCATGTTCCGCCGCCTTCAGGTCAGTGATATCTTCACCCAGTCCCGCGATCCGCGTTACGCGCCCTGCCGCATCAAACATCGGGAAGTCGGTGTTACGGACCCAGCGCAGCGAGCCGTCTGTGGCCCGTCTGGCTTGAAGCTCCGCCTCGATCCGCTCGCCGGCGCGAACCCGCCGAAAGTTAGCCAGCGCGGTCTTGCGACTTTTCGGCTCGATCAGCCGAGCCCAGGCCCGCAAACCGGGGTCGCCGCCCCGATCGGGACCCGCAATTCCATAAATCCTATCGAACGCCGGACTAGCGAACTCCATCCGCATCGTCGCCGCATTCCGAATCCAGAGGATATTGGTAGAAGCTTCGCTGAACTCGCGGAAGCGGGCCTCGCTGTCTCGCAGCGCTGCTTCGGCGCGGGCGCGCTCGACCGCTGCCCAGCTACGCTCGGCGACTTCTTCAACGAGCGAAACCTCCGCCTTGGTCCAATCGCGAGGAGCCGTGGCGTGCACGCCAAATTCGGCCACCAGTCGGCCGCCCTTGGCCAAGGCCGCGACTACGGCGGCCCGCACGTCGGCGACGGCCCAAGCCGTTCGCTCCAAATCGGCGAAGCCAGGGTTGGTGTCGATGTTTGCAACGACCAGCGTTTCGCCACGATGGCGTGCGGCCATTGTATGCGTGCCAAAAGGACAGAATGCGAAGCGCTCCGGAAAGGGCGCGGCTGACGGCGTCCCCCCACTCGATGGCCGGACATATTGGCCGCGTATGGTCCCTGTCTCCGCGCCGAGTTCGCCATCGACCTCAGCATACATCACTCGGTCCGCGCCTATGTGCTTGCCCAGCAGATGAGTTGTGGTAGCGAGAATTTCAGCCGCGTCGGAAAGCGGACGAAGAGCGTCGCTCAGCTGGAGCAGAAACGTCTGCCGCACCTCGCTTTCGCGCAACAGGACTGCGGCCCGGCGCTCCTCGGTCACGTCGTTGGCATTGTGGATGAGGGCCTCCACCTCGCCGTCGTCATCGAGCACCACTGAGTTGACTGGGCTCCACCAGCGTTCCTCGAATGTGCCATCTGACCGCGCGACGTCGTACTTCAGGCGGGGCAGTGTGTTTGGCTGTCGTGAAGCGAGCACATGTTCAAGCGAGGCCCGCAAGGTGCTCACGCTTCCAGTCGTCTCGTCGGACGGATTATCGGGGTAGGCCTCGAAAATCCCACGCCCGACCACCTCGTCGCGCGTCCGCATGGTAGCGGACAGGTAGGCGTCGTTGACTTCGGCGATGGTGAAGCGCGGCGCGTCGGGCTTGACGACCAGGAACGGTGCTGGTGATGCACGGAACAACCGTGTGAAGCTCTGATCCGCCTTAACGCGCGCGGTTACGTCCGTCGCCGCCCCGAACCATTCGGAAATCTCCCCAACGTCGTCGAAAAGCGGGATAGCGCGCGAAAACGTCCAACCAACCGTACCGTCCGCGCGCAGCACGCGGTGCTCCAGCTCAAAGACATCCTTGGCGCCGATCGCCCGATGAATCGCTTCGCGGACGCGCGGACGCTCATCGGACGGAATGTAGGTATCAACCCAGTCGGCAGTCGGCTCGTCGCTGTCAGCAAGAAAGGCGGCCCCGTCGAGATGGCGCATCTCGCGCCAGTCCGGACTCATCCGATAGATTGAGGATGATCCGACCGTTGCAAGCGCACGAAACCGCGCCTCACTGACCCGAAGCGCGACCTCGGCTCGTTTGCGTTCGGTAAGGTCGTGAGTGACAGTACCCAAGCCAGTCGCTCGCCCCGTCTCGTCCTTTAGGACGACAAGGCTGTAATCGACCCAGACTGGCTCACCTGTGACGAAATGGCGAAAACGAATCTCGACCTTGGCTTGACCTTCACGCACCACGCGCGGCAATAATTCTTCAGTGATGAAGGCCAGATCTTCGGGAAAGAAAAACTCCTGCAGCGGCGTTCTCTGAACCTGTTCCAGATCGGTTAGTCCGACCATTCGCATTGCCGCAGCGTTGCCGTAGATCGGCATGAACTCCATGTCGCACGTGCCAAAGAACTCGCTGCTGACTTCCGCCAGCGTGACTAGCTGCTGGAAACGCAACTCGGCCCGCTGCTCGGAGGACTTTGCCAACTGAAGAGCCTGCACTGTCTGATGTGCGGCCGAGGCGAAACGAGCCAGGCTCTTGATGATGCGAGCGTCTTCAGCCTCAAAATGATTGTTGGGGCTATGCTTAATCGTCCATACCGTGCCGACCGGAACCCCGCTAATGTAAAACGGAGCGAACAGCCCCTCACTGATGCCGGGTTCTGCCTGTAGCAACGCCGGGAACAATCGTGCGGGGTTCTTCATCAGCAGGACCGCTTCCCGCGCAATGACTTCACCGCACGGGCTGGCCTCACGCGGCATCGTTTTGTCACGATAAGGCGACCAGGCTCCGGCTGTCGCGACCCAGCGAAAGGCGCCGTTCTCGCCACCAGGCTCCAGCAGGCTGATCCCTGCGGAATCGGAACCTGTCAGTTCCATCGCCACCTCGACCAGGTGTTGAAACACCGTGTCGGGGCTGTTGTTCATCGCTTCGGCAAGCGAGTTGAGCGCCTGATTTTCAGCTTGGAAGTCGGACACCCTAGACGGCCGGCGATCGAGATCGCCGGTTATGATGACGGCATCCATGTCGTAGCCCGCGTGCTCTTTCACGTTTGCGAAACGCCGCTGTGTAGCTCAAGTTGCACTAACGTGACCTTGCCGAGACGATCGTCACAGCCACCGTTTTAACTTCAGGTTCTAAGGTCGGCATGCCGGGCCTCCCGTCCAGGTGACTATTGGAGTCCTCGCCGTGTATCTAAAAAGAGTCTACGTTTTTTTCTCTCTCCGCTCGTCCGCGCTCAGATCTTTGCCAGAGTGCATCTTGCGATTTGTCGATGGGCTTGTCGGTTTGCACCGGCGCCAAGTCCACTTTTTCGCCCCTTCTCAGACGATGAAAACGTCCCAGTTCTGACGGCCAGCAAGTCTCCGTGTCGCATCGTAGTGGGCAGCTCCTGGCGTAGCTTCGGCGGTTCCGGGGCAGGTCTGGGATACCCAGGCGCAACATAGCGTAGGTGCGACGATCACGATTCGAACCTCAGATCGCCGTCGCAAACTAAGGGCATGTTTTGGTGTGTTCTCGCTCTGATTGCCGAGATGCACCGCCGCCCTGCGTGCGGCTGATGGCGGTAGAGACAGGTGCGCGCTATACTGTCTGCCCCGCCTCCCCGTCCGTCTGCGGATAAAGCCGCGATCGGAAGCCCGCTGATGGCCTCGCGATTGGCCAGCATCATGCCGATGAGGGCTTCGATGCGGCGCTTGCGCTCTTGCCGGGACGGATAGCGATCGGCCGCGAAGGCTTCACGCTGGGCGCCGAAGCCAATGTGAAGGTTGGCTATAGCCCGGTCTTGTCGTTCAACAGGTGGTGAAATCGGCGCGGAGGCTTCGAGGATCGACATCGGTTTGCCTTTCTCTACTCGCGGAAAGCCGCCAGGGCCGCGCGCTCCTGGCGCACCACCTCTGGCTCGGCGGTGGCCTGTATGTCGAAGGCCTTGAGCTCTTCGGGCACATACCAGTGCAGCTTGTCGCCGTGGTAGGCGGACCAGACGGTCTGGGCGACCTCGGAGGGCGGCGTCAGTCGCCACATCCCGTCGGGCGGGGCCATCGCCTTGATCGTGTCCGACAGGATCGGAGTGTCGATCAGGCCCGGCAGGAGATCGGCGGCGCGAACGCCGTGGCGCATGAATTCGATAGACAGCGCCTCGGTCAGCCCGCGCACCGCGTGCTTGGTGGCCGAATAGGTGGCGATACCGGCCGTGCCGAAGATCGCCGATGACGAGGAGGTGGTCAGGCACAGCGAACCGGGCGTCACCTTCAGCAGGCCAATGGCGGCGCGCACGCCGATCATCACCCCCAGCAGATTGACCTGCACGACCTTGACGATGTCCTCCCAGGCGACCTCGTCAAAGAGGCCCGCCACGGCGATGCCGGCATTGTTGAACATCAGGTCCAGGCGCCCGCCCGTGGCCTCGCCAAACCGCGTCATCGCCGTGGCGAAGGCCTCTGGATCTGTGACATCAAGGGTCGAGCACAGACCGTTGCCGGAGCCGATTTCCGCCTCCAGGGAGACGAGCCCTTCGGCATTGACGTCATAGGCGCCGACAAACCACCCCTGGCGCGCGAACAGCAGGGCGGTTTCGCGGCCCATCCCTGAGGCCGCGCCGGTGATGAAGATGGCCTTGCGGCCGCTTTGCTCGGTCATGGTCAAACGCTTTCCTTGGCGCGCACGGGGGCGCCGTCGAGTTCCAGGCCGGCGAAATCGCCGCTCTCACGCCATTGGCGCAGCATGTCGATGAACATCACCGGGCCCGCGCCGTGCGGGAGGGCCCGGGCGGTCTCCATCGAGGGGCGACCTTCGTTGTTGTAATAGCCCGGCGTGCAGGTCTCGAGCTTCCTGATGCGGTCGGCGCTGGTCTGAACGATCTGATCGACCCAGTCGTCCTGCGCCTGGGCCGAAGCCTCGACGGTGGCGACGCCTGTCTGGACGCAATGGCCGATGATGTGAGCCAGATGCTTGGCCTGCTCGCTGAGCATGTGGGGGAAATTGGGCGACATGCCCGACTGGGCCTGGCTGATGATGAAGCAGTTGGGAAAGCCGCGGCTGTGCATGCCGTGATAGGTGGCCGGCCCCTGCGCCCACTTGTCCGACAGGGACTGGCCATCCACGCCGCGCAGATCAAAACCCGAGCGCTTGGCGAAATCGCCGCCGACCTCGAAGCCGGTGGCGAACACCAGGCAGTCGAGCGGATATTCCTGGCCGTCCACGACCACGCCCGTCTCGGTGATCTTCTCGACCCCGCGTCCGGCGGTGTCGACCAGGGTGACGTTGGGTTGGTTGAAGACGCCCAGATAGCCGTCGTGAAAACAGGGCCGCTTGCAGAACAGGCTGAACCACGGCTTCAGGGCCTCGGCGGTGGCCGGATCCTCGACCAGGTCCTCGATACGGGCGCGCACCTGAACCATCTTTTCCATGTCGGCGCGCTCGAGCAGCTGGCCAAAGTCGGCGCCCTGGTCTTCCGCGAACATTTTCTTGATCGCCCGGGCCAGGACGGTCCAGCCGTCGGCGACCATGTCCTCGTCGGCCAGGTGACCGGCCATCTGGGCCGTGAAGTTTTCCATCCGCGCCTGTTGCCAGCCCGGCTGAAGGCTCGCGGCCCAAGCCGGATCGGTTGGGCTGTTGTTGCGCGCATCGACCGACGAGGGCGTGCGCTGGAAGACGTAGAGGTGTTGCGCGCTGGCGGCCAAGGGCGGCACGCACTGGATCGCCGTCGCGCCGGTGCCGATCACCCCCACGCGCTTGTCGCCTAGCTTGTCGAGCGGCGTCGTCGAGCTGCCGCCGGTGTAGTCATAGTCCCAGCGGCTGGTGTGGAAGCTGTGGCCCTTGAAGGTCTCGACGCCGGGGATCGCCGCCAGCTTGGGCTTGTTGAGGGGACCGGTGGCCAGGACCACGAAGCGGGCGCGGATCGTGTCGCCGCGATCGGTGGCGACGACCCAGTGCGCGGCCTGGTCGTCCCAGTCCAGGGCCGTGACCTGGGTAGAGAACAGAGCATTGTCGTAGAGACCGAAATGCTTGGCGATGCGCTGTGTATGGGCCCGGATTTCCGGCGCCTTGGAGTAGCGCTCGGCGGGCATGTAGCCGGTCTCTTCCAAGAGCGGGAAGTAGATGTAGGACTCGATATCGCAAGCCGCGCCGGGATAGCGGTTCCAGTACCAGGTCCCGCCAACATCGGAGGCGACCTCGACAATCCGCACCGAGGCGACGCCCGCCTCTTTCAAGCGCGCGGCCGAAAGCAGGCCGCCGAAGCCGCCGCCGACCACCAGCACATCGACCGAGTCATCGACGGGGCCGCGCGCAACAGGCGCGGCGTAGGGGTCTGCCAATAGGTGCGAAAGGTCGCCGCTGAGGTCTAGGTAGCGGCGGTCGCCCGCACTGGCCCGCCGATCTTTTTCCTGGCGATAGCGCTCTCGCAGGGCGGCCATGTCCGGCGCGTTGGCTTGGGGCGTTTCGTCGGGCTCAGACATCTTGGTTCCGTCGAGGAATGGGAAAAATAGCCGCCCGGCTCGGGAAGGATGAGCCGGGCGGCAGGTGCGTTCCGAGGTAGGTCAGAACGTCTTGCGCACCGTCACGCCATAGGTGCGTGGGGCATTGGGATAGCCGCTGTAGCTGCCGTCCTGGGCGACCGTCGGGAACGTCGCGATCAGACTGTCGTCCTTGGTCAGGTTGCGCGCCCAGAGCATGACTTCCACCTGGCTGTCGGCGTGAACCACGCCCAGGCTGGCGTTGACGAGGTTCTGGCCCCAGGTCGATAGGCTGGGCGGCGTGGTCTCCGTCAGCTGGGTTTTGCTGGTGTGGTCATATTCGGCCCGCAGATAGCCGCTAAAGCCCCGGCCCAAGTCGTGCGACAGCGTCGCGGAGGTCGAATAGCTCCACTTGGCGATGCCGGCCGGCCGATCGCCGGTCAGGTCGCGGAAGTTGGGCCGCAGGCCCGTCGCCGGGTTCACCGGACAGCGGGTGGTGTCATAGTTGACGCAAGCTGCGCCCGTGAAACTGTCATAGGTGGGGTCGAGATAGGTGACCGAGCCGGTCAGGGCCAGCCAACTGGTCGGCCGCCAGGCGCTATCGACCTCGAAGCCCTTGACCGACTCCTCGCCGGCATTGACCAGGCTGTAGCCGATCCCGGTATAGGCGTTGGACTGGAAGCCCTTGATCGACTGGTCGAAGACCGCGAGGTTGAGGTAGCCGCCCTGGAACTTGGCCTTCAGCCCCGCCTCGTAAACGCTGACATTCTCGGGAGCCGCCGTGCGGCCGACGCCATTGGCGTTCGCTGGTCGGCTGTCGGACGACAGGTTGAACGCCCCCGCCTTCCAGCCCGTGGAATAGCTGAGATAGGCGTTGATCCAGCCAAAGTCGTAGGCGGCGCGAACCGCGTAGGTGACCTTGTCGCCCTTCAACTGGCCGGACTCTGCGGCGTTGGGGAAGTTGACCGGCCCGTGGTTGGGGGTGTTGCCGTAGTAGAACTGCAGGCCGCCTAGGGGCGCGTAGATATTACCTGGCAGGCCCAGGGCGATGAACTGCGGCACGGCGTTCAGATTGAGGGCCGAGAACGGATCGCGCAGCACCACACCCGAGGTGGCCTGCTTGTCATCGTTCAGATAGGCCAACCCGCCGGTGATCGTCAGCTTGTCGGTGACCTTGTAGTCAGCTTGGCCGAAGATCGAGTACGAGGTCTGCTTCATCGCATAGTCATCGTCGATGCCTTGGCCGGCCTGGAAATAGGTCTTACCGGGCACGATGGAAGGGGTGACCAGGCTTTGCAGGAACTCCAGGGCGTAGAGGTTCGAACGGCCGGTCAGGGCCGGCCGCAGGGCCGGCGGCAGGGCGCCGATCAGGCTCGCGGGCGCCTGGCCGCTTAGACCATCGCCATAGGCGCGAATGTCGCGCCCATAGTTGATCGTCCGGCCGGTTTGGAGTTTTTCGTGTTGGTAGAACCCGCCGATCAGCCAGCTGAACGGCCCGTCGCCCTTGGACGCCAGGCGTAGTTCCTGGGTGAAGGTCTTGATGTCGTTGCCGTCTGCCTTGTTGGCCAAATCAGCGCCGGTGAAGTCGACGTCTTGTACTGATTGGGTGGTCTGTTTGCGATACGCGGTGATCGAGGTCAGGGCGGCGAAGCCTAGATCCTGATCGACCTGCCCCGAAATCCCTTTGCCGGTCAGGCGATTGTCCGGATCGGTGTTGAAGATGATATCGCGGGAAAAGACCTTCGAGGGATCGCCAACCGGTTTGCCAAGGCCGAACGGTGCGGGCGCGCCGACGAATTGGGTGGCGGGACCGTTATAGATCGACGACACCGCGCAACAGACCTCGTGGATCTTGTTGTAGTCGGCGATGATCCGCACCGAGGTTTGGTCTGTGGGCTCCCACAAGAGATCGCCGCGCAATGACCAGCGATCGCGATTGTTGACGTCGTTGTCTGTGGTCAGATTATGCGAGTAGCCATCGCGCTTGTTGACGCTGCCCGAAACGCGCAGGGCCAGATCCTTGGCGATAGGCCCGGTGATCGTGCCCTTGAACTGGCGAAGGCTGTAATTGCCGAGGCTGACCTCGGCCTTGCCTCCGAAGTCGAACGAAGGCTGCTTCGTCACGATGCTGATCGCGCCGGCCGAGACGTTCTTGCCAAACAGCGTCGATTGCGGGCCACGCAGCACCTCGATGCGCGCGACCTCAGGCAGGTCGTCCAGGGCCGAGCCCGAGCGGGAGCGATAGACGCCGTCGATGAAAACCCCGACCGAGCTTTCGATGCCGTCATTACCGTTGCCGTTGCCAAAACCGCGAATGATGAAGTTGGTCTGACTTACGGCGTTGAGCTGAGAAACCTTCAGCGAAGGTACGACCGACTGCAGGTCAATCAGGTCGCGCACCTGGGCCCGCTCAATGGTCTGCTGACCGGTCACGGCCACCGAGATTGGCACGTCCTGCAAGGTCTGCTCGCGCTTGGTCGCTGTGACGATGATCTCCTCAACCGTTGATGCAGACGGGGCGGGCGGCGCAGCTTGCGCAGCGGGCGCCGGAGCTTGAGCCCACGCCGTATTGGCGGCCATCAGCGCGGCCAATGAAACGCCCAGAAACTGAAGCTTCTTCACGGTAGTCCTCCCTCGATTGCAGCCTTGATCGGCTTTTGCGCGGACGACGGCGCGACGAGTGGCGGGCGTCCGTGGGTTCCCTCCCGGACCGTGGCGTTATGCTACGCCCTTCGATCCAGGCTTAATTTAAAGCAGACCTCAATAATTCAACACAAGCTCAAAATTTAAGTTTGCTTGCATCAGGCCTCGCTGGGCCGCTAAACCAAGGCCGATGGATAGCCTTCCGTGAACAAGCTCAGCGCCTTGAAGCCCGCTGCCCGCGATCAGCCCCGGACTCTGGCCAACAGCCGCAAGTCGGCCAAGAAGCGCGACGCGATCCTTCGAGCCGCGATCGAAATCATCAATGTTAAGGGCTACGCCAACACCACGATGGCGGAGATCGCCGCGACGCTCGATCTAGGCGAAGGCGCGCTTTATTATTATTTTCCCAACAAGCAGGCTTTGGTTTTCGCCTGCCATCGCCAATCCCTGGAACGGTTTGCCGCGCTGCTGGCCTCAGCTGATCAGACCAGCGGGTCGGGCGCGGCAAAACTGCGCTTCTTTTTCAACGTCCTTTTGTGCGACTCGGCGCGCAACGGCCCCCAGCTCTACTATGGGGAGTTTTCCTATCTCGACGACGATCAGAGTCGCGAGATCACCCAGTGGGGTGATCTCCTGAAAGGCCACCTGGAGCGCTTCCTGACCGATGGCATGGAGGACGGCTCGATCATGCGCTGCGAGGCGCAGCTGGTGGTCAATCTGATGCTTGGCATGCTGATCTGGCTGGCCAAATGGGTGCCCGAAATAGAGGGTTTGACGCCAGATCGCCTGATGGCGGCCATCGGCGCGATGGCGTTCCAGGGACTGGAGATCAGCAACACCTCAGACCAGGGCTCGCCATAGGAATGTCTGGGCCGGATTTTGCGCGCGCCCTATGGGGCGCCGCAATTGACCGGCCGCTCCCGTGTCGAAGCGCCGGCTTGGACGAGGTCGAGATAATCCCTCCGCCGGCGCAACAAATATCGGCTTGGCGCTCTAAATTCTTACCAACGACGACAATGCTGCTTCCGGCAGGCCAGTCCTTGGGTTTCAGGGTTATAAAAAAAATGCGAGCGATCTTACGCGTTTTAGGGACGGCGGCCTTGCTGAGTGCGAGCTGCGACTGGGCCATGGCCCAATCCATGAGCAGCCACGCAACCCCTGGCGCTCAACCACAGATGAAATCACCCCGCGACAAGGCCGGCGCTGAAGCGCTGAAATCGGACGGCATGCGCATGAGCCGCGGCATGATGTCGGCACGCGCGCCCGACATCGATGTCCTTTGGGCCAAGGTGATGATCGCTCACCACCAAGGCGCCATCGACATGAGCCAAAGCGTGCTGAAGACCGGCGATGATCCCGAAGCCCGCAGGCTGGCCCAAGCCACGGTGGACGAGAATACCAAGGCCAAGGCCGATCTCGAGGCCTATGTCCGCAAGCACGGTGGCTAGGACACTCAGATCTTCGCGCCACGTGCGCGCGGCTATGAGCGCGGCCGGTCCTGGGTCGCCGACGCGAGCGCGCGCTCCTCGCTGCGAATGCGTATCCACAGGACAGCGGCGTTCAAAAACGAGAACAGGACGGCGAAGCCGAGCAAGCCGAAAGTCAGGGGAAGGATGGCGATCTCGGCGGCGACCACCACGTAGTTTGGATGAGACACGAAGCGGTATGGTCCCCTTCGCACGAGATCCGCCCCAGGCAAGGTGATGATCCGCGTCGTCCAGCGATCGCCCAAGGTCGCGATCACCCAGACCCGCGCCAATTGCAGCGCGATGAAGATCGCCAGCAACAATAGGTTGGTCGGCCGGTTCCAGGCCAGCAGCCACAGTCCTGCCAGCCATGCCGCATGCAGGATGACGATGAGCGGATAGTGCTCTGCCCCCGTCTCCACCGCGCCTCGGGCCAGCAAACGGCGGGTGTTATGATTGGCGAGCACGAGTTCGCCCAGTCTTTGGACGGTCACCAGGCCGAGAACGATGATCGACAGCGTCATGCCGCAGATCTCAAGGTGACGGTGCTTGATGTGAAGCCCGGGCCCAAGGCGGTCACGACCGACCTGCCCGGAAGGCCGGCGCGGCGCGCTTGATCAAGAACATAGAGGACCGTCGGAGCCGACATGTTGCCGTGGTCGCGAAGCACCGCACGTTCGTGATCCAGGCATCCCTGCTCCATCGACAGGGCCATCTCCATGGCGTCGATCACCTTCATGCCGCCCGGGTGGCAAATGAAACGATCGACGTCTTCCAGACCCAGTCTCTGGCTTGCGAGCATTTCAATCATGGCCGGCCGCAGATTGGCGCGGGCAAACGGCGGGATGGCGCGGGCGAAGATCACGCCCAGCCCCTGGGGATCGACGCGCCAGCCCATGATGTCCAGGGTACCCGGCCAGGTGTGCTCGGCCATGCCCTCCACATGAGCAAAGCCGCCTTCGTCACAGCGCAGGACAGCGGCGGCCGCGCCATCGCCAAACAGCGCCGTGGCCACGATGTCGGCCTTGGACAGGTCCTCGAGCCGGAAGGCCAAGGTGCAAAGCTCGACGATCACCAGGAGCACGACTGCCCCCGGCGTGGCCTTGGCCAGGCGGCTCGCCAGCGCCAGGCCGGTGGCCCCGCCCGCGCATCCCAAGCCGAACACCGGGACTCGCGCCGCGTCGGACCGAAAACCGACGCGCGCCATGGCCCGGGCTTCAAGGCTTGGCGTGGCGATGCCCGTCGAGGAGACGGTGACGATGATGTCGACATCAGCCCCCTTCAATCTGGCCTCATCGAGCGCGGTCTGAGCTGCCTCGACGAAGAGTTCGACGGCGCCGTGCAGATAGGCCGCAGTCCGCTCTGGCCAGGAACGCGGTTGCAGGTACCATTCAATCGGCAAGATCGACTGGCGCGTGCTGATCCCGGCGGTCTCAAACACCTTGGCCATCCGGTCAAACTGCGGAAATTTTCCTTCGAAAAGCCTCCGGGCGACCTCGGCCACCTGGCCCTGCGGCATCTGATGGGGCGGCGACGCGGTCGACAGCGACAGCAAGGCGACGGGGGCTGGCATGATGCAACTCCGACCAGGCGCTCGCGGCGGCGGACGCGCGGTCGGTTTGTGGTCATCAGCTTAACCAGTCGACGGCGCTCAAGGTTCCGCCCATGTGGTATTGGCCGCCGGACGACGGAACGTCATCCATCGCCAACGCATTTGCCAAGCGTCGCGTCACGGCCTCGCCGGGGGGCCGGCACGGCTGCGGGACGCTCGCCTTGCCCCATATCTTCGAACACGACCGCGTGCCGGCCAGGGTCTGGGCCGGCTTCGCCATCATGTGCCTCGGCATGTTCATGGCGATCCTGGACATCCAGATCGTCGCTACCTCGATGCCGACCATTCAGCAGGCCCTGGCGATCGCGCCCGACCAGATGAGTTGGATCCAGACGGCCTATCTGATCGCCGAAGTGATCGCGATTCCACTGACCGGGTTTCTGACGCGCCTGCTGACCATGCGCTGGCTTTTCGTCCTTGCCATCGGCGTGTTCAGTTTGGCCTCTCTGGGCTGCGCCATGAGCACTGGCTTCGCGCCTCTCGTCGCCTGGCGGGTGCTACAGGGATTTTCAGGTGGCACGCTGATCCCGGCGGTGTTCTCGGCGGTATTTCTGCTCTTTCCTGAACGCCGGCAGGCCGTGGCCACGACCATCGCCGGCGTATTGGCCGTCCTGGCTCCCACGATTGGCCCGATCGTCGGTGGCTGGGTCACCGACACCTTTTCGTGGCGGTGGCTCTTTCTCGTAAATGTCGGGCCGGGATTGATCTGCGCCTTGCTGGCTGCCTGGCTGCTGCCGGTGGAACGACCGGTGGCGGGGGAGGCCCGGCGCCTGGACATCCTGTCACTTGTGCTGATGGCGCTGGCCTTGGCGGCCTTGGAGCTGGCGCTCAAGGCGGCGCCGCAGCGTGGGTGGCTTTCGCCGCTGGTGGTGAGCCTCCTGACCTTCAGCCTGGTGGCGTCTGGGTTCTTCACGCGGCGCACCCTCAGGGCGGGTCATCCCATCGTGGGCCTGCGGACCTTCAAGGATCGCAACTTCGCCATCGGCTGCCTCTTGAGCTTTGTCCTCGGTATTGGGCTGTTCGGTTCGGTCTATCTTATGCCTGTCTTCCTGGCCTTCGTGCGCGGCCATGACGCCTTCGAAATCGGCAAGATCATGTTGGTGACGGGTATGGCCCAACTAATCACCGCGCCGATCGCCGTGGCGCTGGAACGCCGCGTCGATGCGCGGCTGCTATCAGGCGCGGGGTTTCTTCTTTTCGCCGTTGGCCTTGGCCTCAGCGCTTTCCAGACCGCCGACACCGATTTTTCGCAGATGCTCTGGCCGCAGGTGTTGCGCGGCGTGGCGATCATGTTCTGCCTGCTGCCGCCCACCCGTCTGGCTCTGGGGCACTTGGAAGCGTCGCGGGTTCCGGACGCCAGTGGTCTCTTCAACCTGATGCGCAACCTCGGCGGCGCGATTGGCTTGGCGCTGATCGACACGGTGATCTACAGCCGAGCGCCGATCCTCGGCCGGGCAATCGCCGGACGGCTGGAGGCCGGCGACGTCGAAACCGCAAAGGCCGTAGGCATACCCCTGGACCTGTTCCTCGCCCGCGGACCAGGACCCGCCGACGCGGACACCGTGGCGATCCTGGCGCCAATGGTGCAACACCTCGCGCTGGTCCGCGCAATCAACGAAGCGTGGGCATTAATAGCCCTTTTGACGCTCACGGCCGTGCTTGCTCTTCCGGTGGCGCGGGGCGCTGAGCCGATTAAGCCCCATGGCTGACGTCGACCCAAGTGTCTGATAAGCCACAGCTTAAGGCCTTCAAAGTCCGATCGAGCGTCGGTGGGTCCGTAAACGGCGCAGTAGAGCGTGGCCTGGAAGACGACCGGCAGGGTCAAGACCGACTACGGAGGGGTGGCTTCGCGGGGACCCGGCCGCAGGGCGTTGCTGACCAGCCTGTCGACCGCTCCCGTCACGACCGAATTTGGGCGGAAGCCGATCCGAAGTGCGCCAGGGGCGGAGCTGTTTTGGGCTCATCAACCTATGCTCACCTTGGCCTGTGAGATAAGCCCTCGCGAAGACCCGTAGTGTTCCGGGAATTTGGACAACGGCGGCAACTCCGAGAGACGATTAGCCCCCAACCCCGCTATGCCCGGAGCTTCACTGTGCGGAGTCGCAGGGCGTTGCCGATTACGCTGACCGAAGACAAGGCCATGGCCAGGGCGGCGACGGCCGGCGAGAGCAGCCATCCGAGGGTCGGATAGAGAACGCCCGCCGCGATCGGAATGCCAGCGACATTGTAAGCGAAGGCGAAGATCAGGTTCTGGCGAATATTGCGCATCACGGCCCGCGATAGCCGCCGGGCCCGGACGATGCCCTGCAGATCGCCCTGCAGCAGGGTCACCCCAGCGCTCTCGATAGCGACGTCGGCGCCTGCGCCCATGGCGATGCCCACCTCGGCGGCGGCCAGGGCGGGCGCGTCATTGACGCCATCGCCCGCCATGGCGACCGACCGACCCTGCGCGCGCAGCTTCTGCACGACCTTGGCCTTGTCTTCCGGCAGCACCTCGGCCTCGACCTCGTCGATGCCCAGCTTGGCGGCCACGGCCAGGGCGGTCGTGCGGTTGTCGCCCGTCATCATCACCAACCGCACACCGTCGGCCTTCAAGGCGCGGATGGCCTCGGCCGTCGTGGCCTTGATCGGATCGGCGATCCCCAGGACACCGGCCAGCTTGCCGTCGACCGTCGCGAAGATCGTCGTCGCGCCATCCTTGCGCAAGGCGTCGGCCGTGGCCTCCAGCGACGAAAGATCCACGCCCTGTTCGGCCATCAAGCGGGCGCCGCCCAGGGTCACATGCTTGCCATCGACCACACCGACGACCCCCTTGCCGACGGGCGAGTCAAATTCCGAGGCTTCGGAAAGGGTCAGCTGGCGATCCTTGGCGGCCCGCAGAACGGCGTCGGCCAGGGGGTGCTCGCTGCCGCGCTCCAGACTGGCGGCGAGGCGCAGCAATTCGACCTCGTCGAAGCCGGCGGCCGGCTTGATCGCCGTCACCGCCGGTCGCCCCTCGGTCAAGGTGCCGGTCTTGTCGATCACCAGGGTGTCGATCTTCTCGAAGCGCTCCAGCGCCTCGGCATTCTTGATCAGGACGCCGACCTGGGCGCCGCGGCCGACCCCGACCATGATCGACATCGGCGTCGCCAGTCCCAGCGCGCAGGGGCAGGCAATGATCATCACCGACACCGCCGCCACGAGCGCATAGGCCAGACGCGGCTCGGGTCCGACGAGCGCCCAGACGACGGCGGCGAGAAGCGCCGCGCCGATCACCGCCGGCACGAACCATGCCGAGACCTGGTCGGCCATGCGCTGGATTGGAGCGCGGCTGCGTTGAGCCTCCGCCACCATCTGGACGATGCGCGACAGCAGGGTCTCGGCACCGACCTTTTCGGCCCGCATGACGAAGGACCCGGTCTTGTTGATCGAGCCGGCGATCACCTTGGCTCCCGCTTCCTTGGTGACAGGCATGGACTCGCCGGTGACCAGCGACTCGTCAATCGACACCCGGCCTTCGGTCAATTCTCCATCCACGGGGACCTTCTCGCCGGGGCGCACGCGCAGACGATCGCCCACAGCCACCAGGTCCAGCGTCACCTCTTCGTCCGATCCGTCGGCCTTGATCCGCCGAGCGGTCTTGGGCGCGAGGTCCAGCAAGGCCTTGATCGCGCCCGACGTCCGCTCGCGGGCCCGCAATTCCAGCACTTGGCCCAACAGCACCAGGACGGTGATCACCGCAGCGGCTTCGAAATAGACCGGCACGCCGCCCATGGCGTCGCGGATGGCGGGCGGGAACAGTCCGGGCGCGAACAGGCCAAACAGGCTGTAGCCGTAGGCCACGCCCACGCCCATGGCGATCAGGGTGAACATGTTGAACTTGCGCGTCACCAACGATGTCCAGCCGCGCGTGAAGAACGGCCAGCCGGCCCACAGCACCACCGGGGTCGAGAGGGCGAACTGGATCCAGCTGGAGATCTGAGCCGGAACCCATCGGCCATGGCCCATCACGTGGGCGCCCATCTCCAGGACAAAGACCGGCAGGGCGAGCGCCAGACCAACCCAGAAGCGCCGGGTCATGTCGGCCAGTTCGGGGTTGGGGCCGCTGTCGACCGTCACCGTCACGGGCTCCAGAGCCATGCCGCAGATTGGACAGACGCCGGGACCGACCTGGCGGATTTGCGCGTGCATCGGGCAGGTGTAGAGCGCCCCGCCTGACGCGGCGGCCCGAGGGGGCTCGGGCTTGGCTTGGTAGGCTCCTGGATCGGCGACAAACTTGCCCAGGCACCTGGCTGAACAGAAATAGACCGTTGCTCCCTGGGCCTCGACATGGTGGCGCGCGGTTTCCGGATCGACGCTCATGCCACAAACCGGATCCTTGACGGTGGTCGAGGGCGAAGGGATCGGGTGCGAATTCATGAAATCTCCAATGCGCTCCACCTAGCTTCAGTTGCTTGAGCGGTGCAGCAAGCCTTGGCCCGGCGTCGAGCTTCAGCGGCTTGGCGGTTGGATGGCCAGCGGGCGCGGATCGAGGTTTCTTAGATAGGCTTTGAGCTGAGCGACCTCGTCATCGTCGAGATCGGCCATCGGCATGCGCGGGTGAGACGGCGGTGAGCCTTCCTCGGGCATGCGGCTGGGACGCAACATGCCCTCTTGCAGGATCACGTCGAGGCCGCCAGGCGGATAGCGATCATGCAGCGTGCGGAACGGCGGCGCATCGGCGAGCTTGCTGTCGCCCGCCGCCACCGCGTGACAGCCGCCGCAGTTACGTTCCGCGATCCGTTGGCCGCCCGACATCCCGGTCGGCGGCCGTTGAGGTTGGGCCCCGGCCAACGTGCAGGCTCCGACCAGACTGGCCAGCAGAACGCCGGTGGCCAGCGTCGCGACATTGAACGTCTTCATCAGGCGTTATCCTGGAAATCGAGCACCACCCGGCCCTCGATCTCGCCACGGCTCATACGATCAAAGATGCTATTGATGTTCGAAAGCCCCTCGGCGTGAACGATGGCCTTCACCCGGCCGTCGGCGGCGAAGGCCAGCGCCTCCTGGAGGTCCAGGCGGGTGCCGACGATCGAGCCGCGTACGGTAATCCCGCGCAGCACGGTGTCGAAGATCGACAGGGGAAAATCGCCGGGGGGCAGGCCGTTCAGCGCCACCGTTCCGCCGCGCCGGACCATACCCATCGCCTGGGCGAACGCCGTGGGCGAGACCGCCGTGACCAGGACGCCCTGGGCGCCGCCGATCTCCTTTTGCAGGAACGGACCCGGATCGATGTTGCGGGCGTTGACGGTGACAGACGCGCCGAGGCTCTTGGCCAGGCTCAGCTTGTCGTCGTCGATGTCGACGGCCGCGACCTTGAAGCCCATGGCCTTGGCGTACTGGACCGCCATGTGGCCCAGGCCGCCGATCCCGGAGATCGCTACCCAGTCGCCCGGCTTGGCGTCGGTGACCTTTAGGCCCTTGTATACGGTGACTCCGGCGCAGAGGATCGGCGCGATCTCAAGAAAGCCGATGTTGTCGGGCAAGTGACCCAGATAGTCGGCGTCGGCGACGACATATTCGGCGAATGCGCCATTCACCGAATATCCGGTGTTCTGTTGGGCCTCGCAGAGCGTTTCCCAGCCACCCAGGCAATGGACGCAGTGGCCGCAAGCCGAGAACAGCCAGGGCACGCCGACCCTGTCGCCTTCCTTAACGTGCTCGACGCCCTCGCCGACCGCCACCACGGTTCCCACCCCTTCGTGACCGGGGATGAATGGCGGAGACGGCTTGATCGGCCAATCGCCATGCGCCGCGTGAAGGTCGGTGTGACAAACCCCGCAGGCGGCGATCTTCACCAGGACCTGGCCACGGCCGGGATTGGGGATCTTCACCTCCTCGATGACCAGCGGCTGGCCGAACGACCGCACGGAGGCGGCCTTCATGGTCTTGTCCATGGCGTATCTCCAAAGGCGCAGGACCAAGCAAGAGCCGGTCGGCGTGTATCCACACCTTGGATATCGACCCGGCGCGGCGAGCGCATTTGGGACTATTACTTAGGTCGCCGGATCGAGGGGGACCCGGGTCAGTCGCTCCACGGCCTCGACCAGAACGCTGTCCACCAGCGGCTTTTCGACCACACCGCTGAACCCCGCCTGGTGAGCGCGCGCCACGAGTTCGGCGGTATGAAAACCGGTGATCAGCAGCGCCTGGCCCGTCCAACCCAGATCAAGCAGTCCCCTCAGAACGTCGAACCCGCTCAGCTCCGGCATCTTGTAGTCGGCCACCAGACAGGCGGCCGATAGCGCACGAGGGTCGGCGAGCAGCGCCGCCCCTGAGGCGTAGGCGCGGACATCCAGGCCCCGGCCGCGCAAGAGCAATTGAAGAGAGCGTCGGACCCCGTGGTCATCCTCGACCAGCAACACCTGGGGGCGACTTTGCTCGGACGGGATCAAATCGCGGTTCATTTTAGGGCCTGTCGGACGCGGCCTGACAAAGGTGACGCTTGGGCACCATGTCGCACGGCATTACCAGGCCGTCGTTACGTATTGGTCCTAGGCTGCCCATCCTGAAGCCCCGCTGCGAAAGCGATCCGCAGGGCTTCGGACAGACTGTTGACCTGCAGCTTGGTCATCAGATTGGCGCGATGCACCTCGACCGTCCTGGGCGAGATGCCAAGATCGAAGGCGATGGTCTTGTTGGGCAGGCCCTGAGCCAGGCCTCCGAGGACGTCCTGCTCGCGCCCCGTCAAGGCCGCGATGGCCACTGCGGCGTCGGTGGCGCGGGCCGAGCGTCCGTTGGCGTCGTCGAGCCGCTCGAACGCCGCCACGATGGCGCTCAACAAGACGATCTTCTCGAACGGCTTTTCGATGAAGTCGACCGCGCCGGCCTTGATCGCCCGCACGGCAATGGACACGTCGCCATGGCCGGTGAGCACGACGATCGGCATCGAGACACCCCGTTCGGCCAACTGGCGCTGCACCTCCAGGCCGTCCATGTCCGGCATGCGGACGTCCAGAAGCACGCACCCCGGCTCGACGGTCTTGGCGGCGCTCAGGAAGGCGACACCCGACGCGAAGGTCGTCACCGCATAGCCCGATGTCTTGAGCATGAAACCGGCCGAGCGCCGGATTGCCTCGTCGTCATCGACGATGTGGATCATTCGCCTATCGGCCATCGCCAGGCTCCAGCTCTGCTCTGACCAGCGTGAAGTGAAACTGCGCGCCGCCGCCAGGACGCGCCTCGAACCAGATGCGGCCGCCATTGGCCTCGACGATGGTGCGACAGATCGACAGCCCCAGGCCCATGCCATCGCTCTTGGTACTGACAAAGGCGGTGAACAGTCCGTCGGCGGCAGCCGGCGCGACGCCAGGTCCATTATCAGCGACGGTGATCCGCACCAGGTTCTCACCGTCCGGGCGACTAGACAGCCACAGTCGCCGATCGGGACGATCCGCCATCGCTTCCGCGGCGTTGCGCGCCAGATTGATCAGTACCTGCTGGATCTGCACCTTATCCACCAGGACGGCGCCAATCGCCGGATCGAGGGAAAACTCCAAGGCCACGCCACTCTCTCGCGCGCCCATCAGGCCCAAGGCCGCGGCTTCGCGCACCAAGGCCTCGACATTTTCCGCAGTCTTGTCGACCTCGCCTCTCGCGACGAAATCACGCAGACGTCTCACGATGTGGCCAGCCCGGAGGGCTTGGCCGGCGGCATCGGCCAAAGCTTCGCGGATCATCGGCATATCGTTCAGATCAGGCGTGGCGAGCAGATCACGCACCGCCTCGACATAGTTGGTCACGGCGGTGATCGGCTGGTTGAGTTCGTGGGCCAGGGTTGAGGCCATGGCTCCCATGCCGCTGACCCGGGCGACATGGATGAGTTCGGCCTGCAACTCTTCTAGTCGGGCTTGGGTACGCTGTTTTTCGGTGAGGTCGCGGATGAAGCCGGTGAACACCCTCTGCCCGTCCCCGACCGCCTCACCGACCGACAACTCCATGGGAAAGGTGGATCCGTCCCGCCGCATGCCGACCACCACCCGACCGATACCGATGATGCGACGCTCGCCGGTCGTGACGTAGCGTTCGAGGTAGCCGTCATGTCGCTCGCGATCCGGCTGCGGCATGAGACATCGGATGTTAAGGCCCAGCATCTGCGCTTCCGGACTGCCAAACAGACGCTCCGCCGCGGCGCTGAACGACAGGATGGATCCACTCTGGTCGATGACGATCATGGCGTCCGGGACGGTCGCGAGGATGGACCGCAGATGGTTGGCGCCCGCGCTCAAGGATTGCTCGCTGGCCCGCTGGTCGGTGATATCACGCAGGACTTTGGCGAACCCCTGGAGGACTCCGGTCTCGTCAAGTAGCGCGGTGATCGAGACATGAGCCAGGAACTCCGACCCATCCTTGCGCAGCCGCCAATCTTCCTCCTCGAACTTACCTTGCGCCCGAGCGCGCGCCAGATCGGCTTGAGGCTTTCCGGCCTGCCGGGCGTCCTCCGGATAAAAAGTCGACAGATCGAGGCCCAAGGCCTCGCCCTCCTCCCACCCCTTTAGACGCTCGGCGCCCGCGTTCCAGATCATCACGCGACCTTGCGGATCGAGCATGTAGATCGCGTATTCCGTTGCGCCGTCGATTAGCAAATTGAGCTCGCGAGCCACGCGGGCGGCTTCCTGGGCGCGGTGTTCGGCGCCCAGCTCGCTGGCGATGGCACGCCGCCGGAAGCCCCCGATCCGGCTTCCGATAAAGATCACGCCACTGGCGGCGATCACGAAGCTGATCGGTTCGATCAACCTTTCTCCTTGCGGCGACAGGCCGCCACTGATGAGCAAGCTCGCAAGCAACCCCAGGACAGCGGCGCATACCCCGGCGCCGACCCCGCCCAACGCCGCGGCGGCGACGACCGGAACCATGAACAGGAGGTAGGACGAGCGAAGCCCGAACCAGGTTTGCAAAACCCAACCGACCAGAGCCGCGAGCAGGACCGTAACGAACGTGGCGCCGTAGCCCTGCGCAAGGATCTGGGCTCTGCGACGGATGTCTGGCATGGGCCCTCCGCCAGGCATCGCTGGAGCGCGACGCGGACAGGACGCCCCGGACCGCGCACCAGATATCAACCATGCCCGTCTGGTGAGCGTGGCGCAAACGACAACCGGCCTCGCCGGTTGATTGAGGGACTCTACGGATAGCCGGACCGCGCTCGCCTGAGCCAAGTCCCTGGGCTTTCACGCGCCGCGTGCGCCGCCCGAGGTCGCCATGTCCCTGCACAACCTTTCCAAGCTGCTGTCACCGGACTCCGTGGTCGTTGTCGGCGGGTCGGACCGTCCAGGCGGGGTGGGACAGGTTGTGGTTTCCAACTTGATGGTGGGGGGCTTTGCCGGCGCCGTTCACATCGTCAATCCACGTCGGGTGAAAGTTGCCGGCGCCCTGTGGTCGGCCAGTATCGCGGGTCTTGCCTCGGTTCCCGATCTGGCCGTGGTGATCACGCCAGGACCTGCCGTGCCTGAGGTCATCGCTCAACTTGGCGCGCGGGGCGTGAAGGTGGCGGTCGTGATTTCTTCCGGAATCACTCACGCCAATGGATTGCGCGCAGCGATGCTGGCGGCGGCCAAGCCGTCGGGCTTGCGGATCATCGGCCCAAACGGCCTGGGCCTCCTGGTTCCGCCGGCGCGGCTCAACGCCTCCTTCGCGCGCGGCGCGGCCGCGCCCGGACGCCTGGCCTTGATCTCCCAGAGCGGGGCCCTGATCAGCGGCATCGTCGATTGGGCCTCGACGCGGGATATCGGCTTTTCGGGGATCGTTTCGGTGGGAGACATGGCCGAGGCGGACTTGGGCGACCTCCTCGACCTGTTCGCCGCCGACCCGCACACCGACGCCATCCTGATGTACGTCGAGGGCGTGACCAACACCGCCAAGTTCATGTCGGCGGCGCGAGCGGCGACGCGAATCAAGCCGGTGATCGCCTTGAAGGCAGGACGAACCGCGGCCGCCGGCAAGGCGGCGCTTTCCCATACCGGCGCCTTGGCCGGGGCTTACGACGTCCATGCCGTCGCGTTCGAGCGCGCGGGCATTGTCATGGTCGAGACGCTGAGCGGCCTGCTCGACGCCGCCACGGCCCTGTCGTCGCGATCGGCGCTTCCCGGTTCCCGCCTGGCGATCGTCACCAACGGCGGTGGGGCGGGCATCCTGGCGCTCGACGCTATGACCTCCACCGGCGCGAGACTGGCCAATCTGTCTCCGGAGACGCTTTCAAAACTCGACCTCGCGCTTCCCGAAGGCTGGTCGCATGGCCATCCGATTGATGTAATGGGCGACGCCCATGCCGGCCGCTATCGCGCGGCGCTCGATATCGTGCTTGAGGACGCCGGGGTCGATGCGGTCCTGGTGATCAACTGCCCGACCGCCCTCTCCTCCCCTGACGAAATCGCCAGGGACCTGATCGCCGGCCTTACGCAGGCGCCGGCGCGCCGATCGCTCAAGCCGATCCTGGCCTGCTGGTTGGGCGACACCAATCGAGAGGCCGTCGGCCCGATCTTCGCGGCGGCCAGGATCCCGCTGTTCGACACGCCGGACGCCGCGATCCGCGGGTTCGGCTACCTCGTCGCCGCGCAACGCGCCCGCGCGAGCTTGACGGACGCCCCGACCGGTCGTGTCGAGGGGGTCGGCGACCAGGCTGCGGCCCAGGCGCTGATCGCTTCGGCGCGTGTCGAAGGCCGCACCCTGCTCAGCGAGATCGAGGCCAAGGCGCTGCTCGCAGCCTACGGGGTTCCCGTGGTCCCGACCCGGTTCGCCGCCACCGCCGACGATGTCGGCCAGGCCTGTGAAGGGCTCAAAGCGCCCTACGCCGTCAAGATCATCTCCCCACGGATCAGTCACAAGTCGGACGTCGGCGGCGTGGTTCTAGACCTCGCCGACGCCGACGAGGCCGTCGCGGCGGCACGGGCCATGGCGGAGCGGATCGGCTGGGAGCATCCGGAGTTCGACATCAAGGGCTTCGCCGTCGAAACCATGGTCGTCCGCGCGGGAAGCCACGAGATGATCGTCGGGATCGCCGACGACGCCACCTTCGGCCCCGTGATCATGGTCGGGGCTGGCGGCAAGGCCGTCGAGGTCCTGAACGACAAGGCGCTCGGCCTGCCGCCACTCGATGACGCCCTGGCGCGCGCCATGATCGACCGGACCCGTATATCGCGGCTCCTGGCGGGCTATCGCGATGAGCTGCCCGCCGATGTGTCGGGCGTGATCGCCGTGCTGGAGGCGCTGTCGGCGATCGCCGTCGACCTGCCCGATATCCTGGAGCTCGACATCAACCCCCTGCTGGTCGACGCCCAAGGCGTCCTGGCGCTCGACGCCCGGATCGTCATAACGGCGCACGCCAGCCAAGGCACACGCATGGTCATCGCGCCGGCGCCATTGACTGCGCAGCCGATCTGAAGACCCGCTCTGGCCTGGCCCTCCACGTTCGCCCGGTTCGCCCCGACGACGAGCCGGCGATCACCACGTTCTTCGCCGATCTGACGCCCGAGGACCTGCGCTCCGGTTCCTCAGCAGCCTGAGCGCCGCCGATGGTGGCCGCCTGGCGATGATGACCCAGGTGGACTATTGCCGCACGATCACCTTCCTGGCCTTTGCTGAGGACGGGCAGACGGTGATCGCTACGGCGATGCTCGCCACCGGAGCCGATCCGGAGCGCGCCGAGGTCGTCCTTTCGGTGCGCTCGGACCCGAAGAGCAAGGGTCTGGGCTGGACCCTGCTCGACCATGTCCTGCATTACACGCGCGCCCGGGGCGCGAAGGTCGTGGAATCGATCGAGAGCGCTGACAGTGATCGGGCGATCCGCCTGGAATGCGAGATGGGCTTCACGGTCCGCGCCTGCCCGACGAGCCGGCGCTGCGCATCGTGGAGCGCAGGCTCACCCTGCCCGCCTCGCTCATGCCAGGCGGCTGAGCCGGGAAGGGCTCCGCGCTATTCCGCGCGCGTGAGCGGAGCCGCCTCCTGCCCGTCCCTCGCCAAGAGGTTCGTCGTCAGCTGGCTTCCGCGAAAGGCCGCGTCTTCAATGGCGGCCAACAGATCCTCACCCCGCTGGGAGGTGCGGTCCCTGCCCAGCAGACGTCGCGCGGAGACGATGACCGTGAAAAGATTGCGCAGGTCGTGAATCGTTTCGCGATGAGAACTTTCGGCGAACTCAAAGTCCGATTGTGAACTGAGCATGGAGATCTCCCGCAGCGGCACGGCTCGTTGTCGTTCACCCTGATCGCCGCCGACATCCGCAATTTCCCTTAGGTGCATGCCATCCGATCTCGAAGGCGCATGATCCGGATCAAGGCGAGGCGCCCAATTGCCGCTAGCGATGGCGCCAGCAGCCCGTCCACCTCCTAGGAAGTCGTCATGAAGACCGCCGTCATCCTCGCCCACCCCAAGCCGTCAAGCTTCTGCGCCGCGGTCAGCCGCACCTGTGTTGAGACGATCGAGGCGTCGGGCGCGGAGGTGGTGCTGCGGGATCTTTATGCGATGGACTTCGATCCTCGCCTCAAGACCGGCGAGCTCCCGACGCCGCAAGGCTGGACCATGGCGCCCGACATCATCGCCGAACGTGCTCTCCTGGCTGACGTCGAGCATTTCGTGTTCGTCTACCCCTTCTGGTTCAACGCGCCGCCAGCCATTCTCAAGGGCTATATCGATCGGGTGTTCAGCATGGGTTTTGGCTACCAGCCTGGATCCCACGGCGGCGATCCCCTTCTAGTCGGCAAGACCCTGATGACCTTCTCGACCTCTGGCGCGCCGGAACATTGGATCGACTCCACCGGCGCCCTCAATGCCCTGATGAGCGTGTTCGATCTACATTTGGCGGCGGTGACGGGCCTTCGGGTCCTGGGACATGAGCACCTGGGCGGCATCGTCGCCCCCATGCGCCAGGACGCCGCCGACGATCTTCTCCAGCGGGTTCGCGCTTCGGTCTTGGCCGTCTAACCGGCGCTAGAGCATTTCCCGACCTGACTTCGTCAGGCCGTGAGCTCTAATCTTCTGTTTTGACGCATTTTTCTTCACGCGAACCGGAACCACTTCGCTCGAAAAATGCTCTAGCGGCGGCGGCGCTCTAAGTATTGTCACCAATGTCACCGCTCCCCGCGACGCCATATCCATGATGGCGTTCCTGGAGACGCCGGATGACCTTCTGCACCCTCACGCCTGATCGCGCGCCGATCTCGATCGCCGGATGCGCCCCGCAAGATTCTTTCGAGGCCATCGGCGCGCATCTGCGCTTCGAGGCGGGCGAGGAGATCTATGCTCAGGAGGAAGACGCCGATCTGCTCTACCGGGTTCTGGTGGGTTCGGTGCGCCGGACCCGCCTGCTGGAAGACGGCCGCCGGCAAGTGGGCGGCTTCTACTTCCCAGGCGACTTCTTTGGCCTTGAGATCGGAGGCCAGCACCGATCCTCGGCCGAAGCCTTGGATGCGGCGAAGGTGCTCGTCATCGAGCGCTCGGCGCTCAAATACCATGGCGAAGACGGGGTCCGCGTTGAGCGTATGAGTTGGCTAGCCACGGGGCTCGAACTTCAGCGCGCCGAAGACCACATGATGCTTCTCACCCGCAAGAGCGCTTTCGAGCGCGTGTCGGGTTTCCTGTTCGAGATAGGCGCTCCAGCGCGTGGCGCATGGACCCAGTTGTCCATGAGCCGCCAGGACATTGCCGATTATCTGGGCCTGACGATCGAAACCGTGTCGCGGATGGTCACCCAGATTCAGGCCGAAGGTTTGGTGGTGTTCGACGGAGCCCGCCGCTTTCGGGTCTTGCAACACACCCGGCAGGCCTGCCTGGCGGCGGCCTGAAGGACCTTATGGTTCCCCCGCCTGAAGTCCAGGGACTTGCCCCCGGCCCCATCGCCCAGCGCGAACCCAGCACGCTGGCCGCCGTCATTTTCGACGTAGATGGTGTGCTGCTGGCGTCGCCTCACGAGCGGGCCTGGCGTGAGGCGCTGACCGGATTCGGCGATTCGGCGCAATTCACGACGGGGCTCTATCAAGCCAAGGTCGCTGGAAAGTCGCGCCAGGATGGGGCGCGGGCCGCGCTTGAGGCCTTGGGGGTGGCCAACTGGGAAATCCAGGCGGGCGCCTATGCCAAAGCCAAGCAGACCCGCCTCGAAGCCCTGATCGCAAAGGGCGGCGTGCGCGCCTTTCCTGACGCCCTAAGATTGGTGGCGGCTTTGGCGAGCCTTGGCTTTCCCATGGCGGTCGCCTCGGCCTCCAAGAACGCGAGCGCCATGTTGCGGGTGATCACCTTGACGGGCGGCCGCCGCCTCGCTGACTTTTTTGCCGCCGAGATTTGTGGCCGTGACCTGGCCCGGGGAAAGCCGGACCCCGAGATTTTCAGCCTGGCCGCAGCGGAACTCGGCATTGACCCCCATCGTTGTCTGGTCATCGAGGACGCGACGTCCGGGATCATGGCGGCGCGGGCCGCGGGCATGACCGCGCTGGGCGTCGCGCGATTGGACGATGCGGCGCCGCTGCGCGCGGCCGGAGCCGATCTGGTGGTCTCCAGCCTCGATGAAATAAGCCTGCGCAGCCTTAAGCAGGGCCGACTTGGCCTTCGCCTGGCGGGAACGGACGTTGAGCGATGACCGACCCGTTCGCGCCGACAGCCGATCCCACTTGGTTATGGACGGAGGCGGGCTGCGACCCGCTGCGCCAGAGCAGCCGCGAGACACGCTTGGCGATCAGCAATGGCTTTCTGGGTGTCAGGGGCGCTCCGGCCCTGAATCGCGGCGGAGGCCGGGTCGCGCCAAGCCGCACCTATGTCGCGGGCCTGTTCGACACCGCCTCGGCGCAAGGGTCGGTTTCGGCCCTGGCGCCCGGTCCCGATTGGCTACGGGTTCGGCTCGCGACCGCTGCGGGACTCCTCGCCCACGATCCCGAGGCGATCTCCGAGCACAGCATGACGCTCGACATGAGGCGCGGCCTTGTATCGAGCGATTGCCACTCCGTCGAGGCTAGGGGCTTGCGCCTGGGTGTGCGGTCGCTGCGCCTGGTGTCGCTGAGCCAAAGACAGATCGGGCTTCAGGGGCTGCGTCTCCGCGTCGATGACGGCGAGAGTGACCTGACGCTGGAGGCCGACTTCGAGGGCCTCGATCTGGGGCTCATCCCCGAATGCCAGGAGCGGGACCGGGGCGTTTGGCGCACGCGGCGCTCGGCAAAGCGACTGGCGATCGCCTCGACGGCGTCCGTGTTGATCGATGGCGAAACGCTGGCGGGCGAAGTCTTGAGTCCCTTCCATCGGCGCTGGACGTGGAAGGCCAGTCCGGGGCAGCAGATCGATTTCGAGCGCATCGTTGCTTTTGTCCGCACGGACGCCGCCGACTTTGACGTCGATGTTGTCAAGGCGGCCCCGTCGGTCCTGGCCCGAGCCGTCCGGCGCGGCTTTGCGGGCTTGATCGCGGACCATGCCGCCGCCTGGGCCGAGCGCTGGACATCAAGCGACGTGCAAATTGACGGCGACCCGGCCGCTCAGCAGGCCCTGCGGTTCGCCCTGCATCACCTGAACGGCGCGGCCGACCCGGAGGACGAGCACGTGTCTATCGGCGCGCGGGCCCTGACCGGAGAGGACTATCTGGGTCATACCTTCTGGGACACCGAGATATTCCTGCTGCCCTTCTACACCTTCACCTGGCCAAGCGCGGCGAGGGCTTTGTTGATGTACCGCTTCCACACCCTGGAAGGCGCGCGCGCCAAGGCGGCGGCCATGGGCTGGCGCGGGGCCCTATATGCCTGGGAGTCAGCCGACACCGGCGCGGAAACGACCCCAGACCAGTGGGTCGGTCCCGATCGTCAGGTCCTCGATATCCTCACCGGCGAGCAGGAACAGCACATCAGCGCCGACGTCGCCTATGCGGTCTGGCAATATTGGCGGACGACCGACGATGAGGCGTTCCTGCGCGAAGCGGGCGCGGAGATTCTACTGGAGACTGCACGCTTCTGGGCCAGCCGCGCCGCTCCGGACACAGACGGTGTGCATCACATCCGGCGCGTGATCGGGCCTGACGAGTATCACGTAGGCGTTGATGACAACGCCTACACCAACCTCATGGCACGCTGGAACATCCGCCGGGCCCTGGAGGTCGCGGCCTGTTTCTCCGCGCGGTGGCCAGCGGCGTGGACGGCGCTCTCGGGTCGGCTTGGCTTGACGCGGGTCGAGATGAGCGACTGGTCCCGTGTCGCCGAAACGATGGCTACGGGCGAGGACCTGGCGACGGGCCTGACCGCACAGTTCAAGGGCTTTCTCGATCTGGAAGACATCGACCTGGCCGCCTATGCCGGGCGGTCCGTGCCGATGGATACCGTGCTGGGTCGCGATCGCACCGCCCGGTCCCAGGTGATCAAACAGGCCGACGTGGTAGCCCTGCTGGCGCTGTTACCGGACGAGTTCACGCCGCAAGCCACACGCGCAAACTTCGCCTATTACGAGGCGCGATGCGGTCACGGCAGTTCGCTTAGTCGGGCCTTGCATGGCTTGGTCGCCGCTCGCCTGGGACAGCTCGACAAGGCGTTGTCCTATTTGCTGCAGTCGTCCGCCATAGATCTGGGCGACACCCATGTGGCTATCGCCGGCGGCATCCACACCGCCGCCCAGGGCGGGGTCTGGATGATCGCCGTGCTCGGGTTGGCGGGCCTGGGCCTGCGCGACGACGGCCTGTCATTGGAACCGCGACTGCCCGACGCCTGGCTCGGCCTGACCTTCCCCGTCCAATGGCGCGGTCGCCAAGTCAGGATCAAGATCGACCGCAGGACGTGTCGGCTGGAGGCGACCCTGGAATCCGGCGGGGCGATGGTGCTCTGGGTCGAGGGTGAACGTTATGACCTTGGCCTTGGGCGACCGGTCATCGCCGAGCTCACTCCCTTGGCCTCTGATCCTAGGCAAGCCCCGTGACCTGCTCTCCCCCAACGTTCCGCTGTCGTCGATATCGGCCGACGGGCACGCGCGCCGCCCGATGACACCTTTGATCCCACCAAAATCCGGAGTTGTCGAGATGGCCTTCCGTGACCTGTTGATGCATATCGACACCTATCCGACGCCCACGCCGGAGGCCGTGATCGAGGAAGCCGTCCTGTTGGCCGCCAGCCTTGGCGACAAGGTCACCGGCCTGGCCTTCGAGATCGAGATCGCCGTTCATAGCAATCGCCTGGCCGACTACCTGATCGGGCTGAGCGCCATGGCCGCCGCCGAGGAGTCGCGCAGCAGCCAAGCCTGTCAGGACGTGTTGGGGCATTTTATCGGCCGGGCGAGGGACGCGGGGGTCTACAAGGACGCCATCTCCGCCAAAGCAAATCACTATGATGTCGCCGGCAAGGTCGCCAAGGTCGCCAGGACCTATGATCTTTGCCTGTTGCCATTGGTCGATGGCCCCAACGGTCAGCTCGACACCGCGCAAAGTGTGATCTTCGAGTCCGGACGACCGATTCTGACCTTCCGACCGGGTACGGCGGCGGCGCTGACCCAAGGCCCAAAGGAGGTTGTGGTCGCCTGGGACGGCAGCCGCAACGCCGCCCGAGCCCTGGCGGACGCGCTGCCGATCCTGATCCGCGCCAAGCATGTGCGGATCCTGACCGTCTTGAACGAGAAGCCTGGCGTCCTATCGACGACCGGCGCCCAGGCGCAGCGTCATCTGGCTGCTCATGGGGTCAACACCACGCTGGACGAGGTGGATGCCGGCGGCGAAGCGATCGGACCGGCCTTTGACCGATATCTCGATGGGACGGCGCCGAACCTGCTGGTCATGGGCGCCTACGGCCATTCCCGCACCCAGGAATTCCTGCTGGGCGGCGCCACCCAGCACATGCTGGCGCGTCCAGGCTGCCCCGTCCTTCTGTCGCACTGACCTCTAAGACCGGCGAGCGCCGGCGGATCGGATCTGCACTATGGCACGCGACGTCCTGAGGGGACTGACCAAGACCGAGGTCGCCCAGCGCCTGTCCGAATTTGGTCCCAACGCCCTGCCGCAAGCCTCGGCCCGAGGGCTGGCGCGGATCATCCTCGACACCCTGCGTGAGCCGATGTTCCTGCTGCTGATCGGCGCCGCCGGCCTCTATCTGGTGCTCGGAGACCTGGGCGAGGGCTTATTCCTGATGGCCGGGGCCTTAGCCACCATCGGCTTGGTGGTCCTGCAGGAAGCCCGTAGCGAGCGCGCCCTTTCGGCGCTGCGTGATCTCTCGCAACCGCACGCCCGGGTAATCCGCGATGGGGTAGAAGCGCGCCTGGCCGCGCGTGACCTGGTCCCCGGCGACATCGTGTTGGTTGGCGAAGGCGAGCGCCTGCCCGCCGACGGCGCGCTGGTGGCCGGCGACGTCCTGAGCGTCGACGAGTCCGCGTTGACGGGCGAGTCCGCACCGGTTTCAAAACGTCCGTTGACGGACGGTGAAACGGCCGATGCCGACACCCAGCCCGGCGCCGAGACGGGACCCTATCTGTTCTCCGGCACCTTGGTGGTTCGCGGCCAGGCCGTGGCCCGGATCGGCAAGACCGGTCCCAGAACGGCGCTGGGCAAGATCGGGGTGTCGCTGGCGGCCATCGTCCATGAGCCTACGCCGCTGCAAAAAACGGCCGGACGCCTGGTCACGCTGCTTGGCCTGGCGGCCATCGCCTTTTGCGGCCTCGTCACCCTTGCCTACGGTCTGCTGCGCCAGGACTGGGTCGGGGGCATGCTGGCCGGGATCACTGTCGCCATCGCCCTGATCCCCGAGGAATTCCCGATGGTGCTGGCCGTCTTCCTGGCGCTGGGCGCCGGGCGGCTGGCCAGGCAAAAGGTGCTGGTCCGTCGTAGCGCCGCGATCGAGGCGCTGGGCGGCGCCTCCTTTCTCTGCGTCGACAAGACCGGCACCCTCACCCAAAACAAGATGCGGGTCGCGCGCCTGTGGACGGAAGACGGCGACTGCCTCGTCGAACCGGATACAGCGCCTGGCGGCGGCGCGGAGCAACTGCTGGAGATCGCCGGACTGGCCTGCGCCGTTCGCCCGGTCGATCCAATGGACAAGGCCGTTCGAGCGCTCCTGACGCCAGGCGACACGGTCTCGCCCGTTACCGCGAGTGAGCCCGCCAGGACCTGGCCGCTTCGCCCCGAAATGATGGCCATGATCCAGGTCTGGTCAGCGCCCGGAGGTGAGTGGCAGGCCGCCGCCAAGGGCGCGCCCGAGGCGATCTTCAGGCTTTGCCGCTTGCCCGATGACCAGGCCGAGCGCTTGACTTCCCTTGTCGAAGAGTTCGCCGTCCAGGGTCTGCGCGTCCTGGGCGTGGCCTCCTGCCAGACGAAGACCCCCTTCCCGGATGACCCCGTGGAGGCGCCGTTCGCATTTGCTGGGCTTGTCGGTTTCCTCGATCCCGTCCGTCCAGACGTGCCCGCGGCCCTGAGAGAGGCGCGAGAAGCCGGGATCTCCGTGCTGATGATCACCGGCGATCATCCCGCCACCGCCCTGGCCATCGCCAAGGCGGCGGGCCTGGATGTCTCTGGCGGCGTCTTGCTCGGCGACGAGATCGCCGCCCTGGACGACGCCGCCCTGGCGGAGCGCCTTGGCCGGACCCAGGTCTTCGCCCGCATCATGCCCGAGCAGAAGCTTCGCATCGTCCAGGCTCTCAAGGCCGGCGGCCAGGTCGTCGCCATGACCGGCGACGGCGTCAATGACGCGCCGGCCCTCGAAGCGGCGCATATCGGCATCGCCATGGGTCAGAGGGGCACCGATGTGGCCCGCGAGGCCGCCGACCTCGTCATTCTCGACGACAGCTTCGCCTCGATCGTCGGTGGCGTCCGATTGGGCCGACGGATCTTCGCCAACCTGCGCAAGGCGCTGGTCTATATCACCGCCATCCACGTTCCCATCGCCGGGGTGGCGCTGATCCCGATCGTCATGGGTCTGCCGCCCCTGCTCTACCCCATGCACGTCGTGTTTCTGGAACTGGTCATCGATCCGGTCTGCGCCATGGTGTTCGAGGCCGAACCGGGCGGCGCCGGCGCGATGAAGCAGCCGCCCAGACCGCGTGATGAGCCGCTATTTGGCCCCAGGCAACTTGGCCTGGCCATGTTGCAGGGCGCCGGCGTCCTGGCCGGGGTGTTGGGTGTCTATCTCTGGTCGCTCGGCCATCAAGGGGAGGAGCAGGCCAGAGGCGCGGCCTTCCTGACGCTTGTCGCCGGCAACCTCACGCTGGCCTTGGCCGACGCCTCGTCGTCAGGGGGGCGTCTGTTCGCGCCGCATCGCAAGATCTACTGGCTGATCACCTCGGCCGCAGCGGGCTTCCTGGCCCTGATCTTCGCTGTGCCGACCCTGGACGCCATCTTCAAGGTCGCGCCGCCCTCACCGGGCCTGTTGGCCAGCGCCCTGCTGGTCGGGTTCGCCAGTGGCGGCTGGTTTGGCTTGGTCCGAACCCTGGGCGCGCGCCTGCCAAGCCGCTCAACTTGATGACCCATCTCAGCCGCTAGAAAAGGAAGACAGCAATGCCCCTTACGCCCCCGCCTCCAAGTCAGATCCCGCAGAGCGCCGATGAAGCCAACCTTCAGGCGCGCATCCTCTCTGTCCTCGACAGTCGCCATCTGATGGCCCTGGCGACGAACCGGCCCGACGGTTGGCCCCAGGTCACGCTGGTGAACTATTTCCGGCGCGAGCACGCGCTCTATTTCGTGGTCGCCACCGGCAGCCAGAAGTTCGCCAACATTACCCGAGACCCGCGGGTGTCGATCGCCATCGGCGGCGGCGCGGCGGGTCCCTACAGCCTGTCGATGTCCGCCCATGCCACCGAAGTTCGCGACTTCGAACTGATCGAACGCCTGAACAAGACGATCCAGGCCCTACCACCCGAGTCCGGGTTCACACCGCACCCTGGCGCCAACAGCGTCGTTCTGCTGGAAGCCCAACCTCAAATCATCACCCTGGTGGACTATGCGACCCCACCGGGCCATCGCGAGGTCCTCACCGTCGTCGAGCGTTGGACGATCCAGCGGACAGAGGGTCCTCAATGAGCTTTTAAGCCGCCGAACGCGTCGAGGGCCTCGCCCCAGCAGCGATAGTGCTCTCGATCGAAGCTGCCCGGAGGTGATGAGATGGTCGCCAATGAAACTCGGACCCGCGATGTCGCGATCATCGGCGGTGGCCAATCAGCCTTGGCGACGGCTTACTTTCTTCGCCGCACCAACCTGTCCTTCGTCATTCTCGACGGCGAACCGGCGGCTGGCGGCGCATGGCGTCACGCTTGGCCCTCCTTGCGTCTCTTTTCCCCGGGGCAATGGAGTTCACTCCCGGGCTGGCCGATGGCGCCCACCGGGGACGCCTATCCCAGCCGCGAGGAGGTCATCGATTATCTGAGTCGCTACGAGGCTCGGTACGGCTTGCGAATCGAACGTCCGGTCGAGGTCCTGAACGTGACCGCGAATTCTGACGGCATGGAGGTGGCGACAGACAAGGGGACCTGGCGCGCCGGCGCCGTGATCAGCACCACCGGCACCTGGCGTGCGCCCCATATCCCCGACTACCAAGGCCGTGACCAATTCCGGGGCCGTCAGGTCCATTCGGCCCATTATCAAGGCCCCGAGCCATTCGCCGGCCAAGCCGTTCTGGTCGTCGGCGGCGGCAATAGCGGAGCCCAAATCCTAGCCGAGGCTTCGCAAGTGGCCGGGACGGCCTGGGTGACACAGCAACCTCCAAGCTTTCTGCCTGACGATGTCGACGGGCGGGTTCTATTTGAGCGCGCCACCCAACGTTGGAAGGCTCAGGGAGGGACAGGGCCGGAAGGTCCGCCACCTGGTGGCCTGGGCGACATCGTGATGGTCCCGGCGGTTCAAGCAGCGCGCGGTCGTGGCGTGCTCCATGCCGTGCGCCCATTCACCAGGTTCGTCGCGACCGGCGTCCTTTGGGAGGATGGGAGCGAGAGTACGGTTGATGCGGTAATTTGGTGCACCGGGTTTCGGCCGGCTCTGAAACACTTGAACTCGCTGGGAGTCGTCAACACGGAAGGCAAGATCGACGTCCAAGGTACGCGGTCGGTTCTCGAGCCAAGGCTCTGGCTGGTCGGTTATGGCGAATGGACGGGCTTTGCTTCGGCGACACTGGTGGGCGTCATGCGCGGCGCGCGGCAGACTGCGCAGGAGGTCTTCGGCGTTCTCAAGGGTGAAAGCGCCAGATAGTAGGCGATTGACCCAGGCGAGGCTTTCCCGCTCCAGATCCGACAGCGGGCGTAGCCCCTTGCTGGTCATTGTCCGGTTGCCCCAGCCTGGCGTCGCGGGCGTCGAGCCGTCCGCGACGCCAGCCAATGCCGATGCCGATGCCGATGCCGATGGCGATGCTATTTGGACGAAGCCGCCATCGGCGTCAGCTTGATCGCGGTCGTCTTGGCGGCCTGTTGCTGGGCCGCGGCTGCGGCGCCAAGCCGTGGCCTTGCAGATACCCTCCACGCCCGATGGCGGCGTCGGAGACGAACCCGGCCACGAATTCCCGCAGGCACGCAGGCACGCCGTCACGCCGACATTAGCCTTCTTGACGTAGATGTAGAGCGGGCGAGACAGGGGTAGAACCCGTCGATGATGGTTTGCGGGGTGGGTTTGACGCCATTGATGGAAGCGGCCTTCAGTTGCCGCTTGTGCTCGTCAAGGAACGAATAGCCCCCCAGCGTGCCGGGGATCTTTTCGATCAGGCCGACGATATCCTCGTCGTTCTCGCCGGCGTCGACCCAGCCGCCGTCCGACAGCATCGGATCGACCTTGGCCTTGAAGGCCGCCGGATCCTGAGCGCGCGGCGCCTCGTTGGTCGGAAACTTGCGGGCCCCCGGCTCGATGGCCAGGTCCACCCAGGCGTCGCGAGTACCCGAGCTGGCGGGCGGACCATAGACGATGATCTTGCTGGCCGGCAGTTCGGCGCCGACCTCGTTCCATTGCTTGTAGGGGTTTTTCACGAGGTCGCCGCCGCGCAGCACGTTGGCGGAAAGTGCCAAGTATAGGTGTTCAAGCTTGAAGGCGTAGTCGGGCGACTTGTCGTCGGTGGCGACCACGATGCCGTCCAGGCCGATCTTCAGTTCGACGATGCCTTTCACCCCGGCCGCCTGACAGGCGGCGAACTCGGCTTTGGTCATCGGGCGCGAGGCGCTGGCGATGTCAGGGAATTTGTCGCCGGTCCCGGCGCAAAAGCGCTAGAAGCCGCCGCCGGCGCCCAGGCTCTCGATGCGCGGCGGCTTCTTGCCGGTCTTCTTGTGGAAGGCTTCTGCCACGGTGATGGAGAGCGGATAGACGGTCGAGGATCCCACCGCCCAAACCGTGTCCCGGACGGCCTAGGCGGTCGAGGCGCCGATCAGAAGGGCTACGGCGGCGGCGACGCATAGCAAGGTTTTCATCGGGATGTTCCTGATCAGTCTTGGGGGTTGGCGGTCAGGGAAACGACTTCACCGTCTTCCTTGGTGAAGCTGTCGGGCTTGCGATCGAGCAGATCGAAGACGACTTCGGACGGCCGACACAGCTTCACGCCCTTGGACGTGACCACCAGCGGGCGATTAACGAGAACTGGCGTTGTGACCATGGCGTCGAGGATCGCATCCTCGCTGACGCCGTCCCCCAGCAAGCCAAGTTCGGCGGCTGGCGTGCCCTTTTCGCGCATCAACTGGCGAAAGGTCAGGCCGGCTTCACGGGCCAGAGCGCGCAGTTGATCGTGGGTCCAGCCGGCTTGCAGATATTCTACGATCTTGGGCTCGTAGCCGGCGGAGCGGACCATCTCGACGACGTTGCGAGACGTACCACAAGCGCGATTGTGAAAGATCACCACAGGAAAGTCAGCGTCGCTCATGGGTCACCGGTGCGAAGAGGAAGAAAGGGGTTTACGGCCTAGCGAGAGCTTGCGAACTGCGGCGCCGCGCTCGTACCAAGGCTTGCTGGCGTTCACGATCGCGACGATTGACAGCATAACCGGGACCTCGATCAGCACCCCGACCACAGTGGCTAGCGCAGCCCCGGACTGGAAACCAAAGATCGAGATCGCGGCGGCCACGGCCAGCTCGAAGAAGTTGCTGGCGCCGATCAGGGCCGACGGGCCCGCGACGCAGTGGGCTTCGCCAGTCAGGCGGTTGAGAATGTAGGCCAGGCCAGAGTTGAAATAGACTTGGATCAGGATCGGCACGGCAAGGATGGCGATGATTAGTGGCTGCTTGAGGATCTGGTCGCCCTGGAAGCCAAACAGCAGGACCAGCGTCGCCAGCAAGGCGATCATCGACAGCGGCTGCAGATTGGACATCAAGGCGTCCAGCGCGGCCTGACCGCCGGACGACAGCAGCGCCTTCCGGATCAATTGAGCGGCGATCACCGGCACGAGGATGTAGAGCCCGACCGACAGGGTCAGGGTCGACCACGGCACCGTGATCGCTGACAGGCCCAGGAGCAGGCCGACGATGGGCGCGAAGGCCACGACCATGATGGTGTCATTGAGCGCCACCTGGCTGAGCGTGAAGTGGGGCTCGCCGTCGGTCAGATTGCTCCAGACGAACACCATGGCCGTGCAAGGAGCCGCCGCCAGCAGGATCAGGCCGGCCATATAGCTGTTGATCTGGTCGGCCGGGAGGTAGGGGCGGAAGACATGGGCGATGAACACCCAGCCCAGCGCCGCCATGCCGAACGGCTTGACCACCCAGTTGATAAACAGGGTCACGCCGATCCCGCGCCAGTGGTTCTTGACCTCGCCCAGGGCGGCGAAATCGACCTTGATCAGCATGGGGATGATCATCAGCCAGATCAGGCCGGCCATCGGCAGGTTGACCTGGGCGACCTCAAGCGCGGCGATCCCGTGGAAGACCGGCGCGAAGAAGTGGCCAAGGGCGACGCCCACGATGATGCACAGCCCCACCCAAACGGTGAGGTAGCGTTCGAAAATAGACATGAAGCAGCCTTGGTCGGAGGAAGAGCGTTAGGCGGCAGGCTCGTCGGGCGCCCTGGACTTGCCGATTTCGTCGAGCCGCTTTTGCAGCGACATCTTGTCGATCGACGCCATCGGCAGCGCGCAGAACAGGGTGATGCGGCTGTTAAGTTGGCGATAGGCTTCAGCAAAGGCCAAGGCGATCTCAGCCTCGGTTCCGACGGCCGCTGACGGATCAGGAATGCCCCAGTGGGCGCTCATCGGCTGGCCGGGCCAAATCGGGCAAACCTCCCCGGCGGCGTTGTCGCAAACGGTGAACACGAAATCGAGATCCGGCGCGTCGGGGTTGCCCGCCTTGGCGAACTCATCCCAGGCCTTGGAGCGCAGGGTGTCGGTTTTGTAGTTGAGGTGCTTGAGCAGGTTGATGGCGTAGGGATTGATCGTGCCGCTGGGCATCGATCCGGCCGAATAGGCCTTGAAACGCCCAGCTCCGACCCGGTTCATGATCGACTCGGCCAGAACCGATCGCGCCGAATTGTGGGTGCAGAGAAACAGGACGTGCTTCACGTCAGCTTGGGTGGCGGTCATGCTGTCTCCAATTCGACAAGGCAGGTCCCATCGCACTCGGCGGCCCGGGCGACGATTTCGTTCAGGGGCGCGCAAATCTCGGGATTGCCGCCGCAGCAGTCTTCCATCAGGAAGCCCAGCAGGCCGGTCATCGCGCCGTAGGCGGCCGAATAGATGATCGAGCGGCCATCGCGGCGAGACACGATCAGTCCGGCATGGCTCAGAACATTGAGATTGGCCGACAGGGAGTTGGGGATCATCGAAAGCTGGCGCGCGATCTCGCCGGCCGAAACGCCCAGGTCGCCAGCCTTGACGAGCAGACGGAAGATCGCCAACCGGCCTTCGTGGCCGAGTGCGGAGAGACTTGCGACGGCGACCTTAGATTCCATATTTCTAATTTAATGGAAACGTGTGACGAAGCCAAGACAGTTCGAGGAATTTGGAAATCATGACCGACCTGCCCGCGCTCCAGTCGCAATTTCTCACCGCGCCAATGCAGGGCCAGCTTGAGCCAAAGGCGCCCGCGGCTCATGCGCCTCGGATCCTGCTGCTCTATGGGTCACTCCGCGAACGCTCGTTCAGCCGGCTGCTGGTCGAGGAGGCGGCGCGCATTCTGCAACTGCTGGGGTGCGAGACCAGGATCTTCGATCCGCGCGACCTGCCGCTCCCCGACGCGACGGGTCCGGACCATCCCAAGGTCCAGGAGCTTCGGGCGCTGTCGCTATGGTCCGAGGGCCAGGTCTGGTGCAGCCCGGAACGCCACGGCGCCATCAGCGGGATCATGAAAGCCCAGATCGATTGGATCCCGCTGGAGATCGGCAGCGTGAGGCCGACCCAGGGCCGCACCCTGGCCGTCATGCAAGTCAGCGGGGGCTCACAGTCGTTCAACGCGGTCAACACCCTGCGCCTGCTGGGTCGCTGGATGCGGATGATCACCATCCCCAACCAGTCGTCGGTCGCGATGGCCTACAAGGAATTCGACGATAACGACCGCATGAAGCCTTCCGCCTATTACGATCGCGTCGTCGACGTGATGGAGGAGCTGGTGAAATTCACGCTGCTGACCCGAGACCGTGCCGACTACCTGGTTGATCGCTACAGCGAACGCAAAGCCAGCGGCCGGATCAGCCTAGAAACGACGCCCCGTCATTCCCATTCAATCATCAACGGTTCAGCCAAGCGGCTATTTTGACCCACTTTTCCTACTGTACGTTTCGTTAAACGCCGTCACCAATTACGTCATTTTGGATCGCGCTAAACCCTTGTTTTAACTTAGACTTTTTGACATAAAATTCGCGTTATAGTCGCCCAAATTTGCTGACTTTCGCATCTTTTTCGGACGCCCATTACGACGGCTTCAATCGATAATTGGCGCTCTTCCACATGATGGCCGGCGAACCGGGGTAAAGCCAGACTCAAGCAGCGAACAGTTCCTGTTCCGTTCTAGCTCTGCTAGGGTCGGGGTCGTCATGACCAAGTTCCCGCGCAAGATCATCCATATCGACATGGACGCGTTCTATGCGTCGGTGGAACAGCGCGACGATCCCAGCCTGAAGGGCCGCCCCCTTGCCGTTGGCCATGGAGCGCGACGCGGGGTGGTGGCCGCCGCTAGCTACGAGGCGCGCCAATTTGGGGTGCGTTCGGCCATGCCCTCGACCACGGCGCTGCGCCAATGTCCGCAGCTGGTGTTCGTGCCGCCCAGGTTCGAGGTCTACAAGGCCGTGTCGCGCCAGATCCACGAGATCTTCGCCGATTATGCCGACCTGATCGAACCGCTATCGCTGGACGAAGCCTATCTGGATGTCACCGCCAATCGCGCGGGCCTGGCCACCGCCACCGACACGGCCAAGGAAATCCGCGCCCGCATCCTGGAGGCCACGGGCCTGACGGCCTCGGCGGGGATTTCTTACAACAAATTCCTGGCCAAGCTGGCCTCCGACCAGCGAAAACCCAACGGCCAGTTCGTGGTCGCGCCGGGCAAGGGCGAAGCCTTTGTCCAGACCCTGCCGATCGGCCGCTTTTATGGCGTCGGCGCGGTGACCGAAGCTAAGATGAAGCGCCTGGGTATCCACACCGGCGAGGACCTGAACCGCCAGTCGCTGACCTTCCTGCAGCAGCATTTCGGTAAGTCTGGGCCTTGGTACCACGCCATAGCGCGCGGCGAGGACCATCGCCCGGTCAATGGCGAGCGAGTGCGCAAGTCATCGGGCTCGGAGACCACCTTCGAGACCGACCTGACCGACCCGGCCGCCATCGAGGCGGAGGTCCTGGCCTTGGCCGACAAGGTCTGGGGCTGGTGCGAGACCGCCCAGGCGTTTGGCCGCACGGTGACGGTGAAGATCAAGTTCGCCGATTTCCAGCAAGCGACCCGCAGCCGCTCGGCGCCCGGCCCGGTGGCGGACCGCGAGCACCTGCGCCGCCTGGGCCGCGACCTGATCGGCTCGGTCCTGCCCTCGCCCAAGGGCGTCCGCCTGGTCGGGGTGACGGTGTCCAATTTCCAAGCCGCGCCGGCCGAGCGCCTGCCCCAACCGGCGCTGATCGGCTAGCGCGCCGTTCCGCCCTGCTCTAGGTTCTCTCCATGCCCCCTCGCCTTCGCCCCACCGCCCGCCTGCTGACCCCCGCCGGTTGGGCCAGCCTGCTCGCCGTGACGCTGATCGTCGGCGCGGCCGCCTGGGCGCTCATGTACCTCCTGCCCGGCGCCTAGCGCGACCAGAAAACATGGACCTCGTCGTGGGCGACCGGCCAGGGCCGGGCCGGCCAGAAGCGCCGCCGCCAGACGGCGTCGGGTCAGGGTCATGACAGCATCTCCGATGAGGGGGTTGGAAGGTGACGGGGCGCGCGCGTGGCGTCCGCCGAGGAGCCGACCAGCAGTCCGGCGGCCCAGGGCAAGCGCCGGCGACGCAGCCAGGCGGCGGCGAAGCCTTCGGGGCCATGGGCGGCCAGACCTCGCCGATCGCGGCTTGGTCGGCCTTGGAGGAGGCTGCGCAAAAGGCCAGGGCCACGGGCCCCAAACCCAGGTCGAACAGGCGGTCGCCGACCCGCGATTGCAGGTAGTAGTCGCGGGTCGGCGTGGCCCGGGCGAGGATCTCGATCTGCCGATCGTTCAATCCGAACCGGGCATAGGCCGCCGCCCCTTGCGGCTCCAGGGCGCGCGGGTTGGGCAGGAAGATCCGGGTCGGGCAGCTCTCGACGATCGAGGCGGCGATTGGACTTTCGACGACATCGGCCAGCGACTGGGTGGCGAAGATCACCGATGCGTTCTTCTTGCGCAGGGTCTTAAGCCACTCGCGCAGCTGGGCGCCGAAGGCCGGGTCGTCGAGCGCCAGCCAGCCTTCATCGATCAGAATCAGGGTCGGCCGACCGTCCAGCCGCCGTCCGATGCGGTGAAAGAGATAGGCCAGGACCGCCGGGGCAGCCGCGCCGCGCGCCAGGCCTTCGGTCTCGAAGACCTGGACGCTGGCTTTCCCGAACGCCTCGCCCGCGCCGTCAAGCAACCGGCCGAACGGTCCGCTCAGGATGAAGGGCCCGAGCGCGGCCTTGAGCGTCTGGTTCGACAACAGGGCCACCAGGCCTGTCAGGGTGCGCTCGGCGACCGGCGCGCTGGCCAGGCTCGCCAGCGCCGCCCAGAGGTGGTCGCGCACGGCCGGGGTGATGGCCACGCCCTCCCGCGCCAAAACCGCAGCGAGCCAGCCGGCCGCCCAACCCCGCTCGTCGGGCTCGTCGATGCGCGCCAGGGGCTGCAGGGTCAGGGCCGGCCCGCCGTCGCCGGAGAGGTCGTGGAACTCCCCGCCCATGCCCAGCACGGCCGCCCGGCTGGAGGCGCCGAAGTCGAAGGCGAAGACCCGGGCTTGCGGGTAGCGCCGAAACTGCAGGGCCAGCAGCGCCAGCAGCACGCTCTTGCCCGCTCCGGTCGGCCCGACGATCAGGGTGTGGCCGACGTCGCCGACATGCAGGCTCAACCAAAACGGGGTCGAGCCGGCCGTCTTGGCGATCAGTAGAGGCGGGCCATCCAGATGGGCGTTGCGCGCAGGCCCGGCCCAGACCGCCGACATCGGGGCGATGTGGGCAAGGTTTAGGGTCGAGAGCGGCGGCTGGCGGACATTGGCATAGGCATGACCCGGGATGGTACCCAGCCAGGCCTCCACGGCGTTGACGCTCTCACGGATGACGGTGAAGTCGCGGCCCTGGATGACCTTCTCGGCAAGGGCCAGCTTGGTGGCGGCTAATCCTGCGTCCTCGTCCCAGACCACCAGGCTGGCGGTGACATAGGCATAGGCCACCGCGTCGCCGCCGAGGTCCTGCAGGGCCAGATCGGCGTCGGCGGCCTTGTTGGCCGCGTCGTTATCGACGAGCGGCGACGGCTCCTGGGTCAGCGCCTCGCGCAGCAGGACCAGCACCGACTTGCGCTTGGCGAACCACTGACGCCGGATCTTGCCCAGCAGGCTGGCCGCATCGGTCTTGTCCAGGCAGATCGCCCGGGTGGTCCAGCGATAGGTCATGCCCAGGCGATTGAGCTCGTCGAGCAGGCCCGGGGCCGTTGCGGACGGGAAGCCGGTCAGGGTCAGGACCCGCAGGTACAAGAGGCCCAGGCGCGGCTAGAGCCCGCCCGTCAGGGCCTCCGTCGCCGGCCGGGCGTTCAGGTGCATGGGCGTCGTGGGAACACCCACCGCCTAGCGGGTGGTGGAGACCGCCCCGTGCAGGAAACTCAAGGTCGCGGCGTCAGTCAGCCAGTCGGCCTTGGGCATCAGGCCATCCAGCAGGGCCAGAAGGCGATCGGAGCGATCAACGAAGCCGGCCAGCTCGGCGCGCCAATCGAGCCCCGCCCGGGCTCGGCCCTCAACGAACAGACTCTCATTGCGACCTCGGCGATCGGCCGGCGGCAGATAGGTCAGGGTCAGGAAGTAGCGGCTCTCGAAGTGATCGCCGGTCTGGACGAAGGCGGCCTTGCGCTCCTCGTCGACCAAGGCCGAGACCGGATCGGGAAAGGCGCTGACCGGATAGGCCTGGGCTTGCGCCGAACGAAAAGAACGACAGGAAGAAGCTGGACGCGGCAAACGCGATGCTGAGCCCAAAGACGATCTGGATCAGCTTGCGCGAGCCGCCGGAGGTCTCGCCGAAGGCCAGGGTCAGGCCGGTGACGATGATGATGATCACTGCGATGATCTTGGCGACGGATCCCTCGATCGACTCGAGGATGCGCTGCAGCGGCTCTTCCCAGGGCATGGACGAGCCGGCGGCCTGGGCGCTGCCGGCCACGAGGAGCGAGGCCAGCATCAAGCCGCTGAGCAGCGGGCGCGGGTGAGGGTTTGCGTGCGGCGAAGCCGCCGCGCGATGTCGGTGGAACAATGGAAAACTCCGGGGTTTTAGGGGCGGGATCTCAGGCAGGGCTGAGCTGGTAGGCGCCGTCGGACGCCAGGCCGTCCAGACGCGCGAGGTCCGCCAGGCGACGCTGTCGCCCTCGCCCGGAAAGGACCGCGATCAGGTCGATGGTTTCGGCGATCAGGGCGCGTGGCACGGTGACCACGGCTTCCTGGATCAACTGCTCCAGCCGCAGGAGCGCGCCCAGCGGCGAGCCGGCGTGAAGCGTGCCAACCCCGCCGGGGTGGCCTGTCCCCCAGGCCTTGATGAGGTCCAGGGCCTCGGCCCCGCGCACCTCACCGATGATAATGCGATCGGGCCGCAAGCGCAGGGACGAACGCACCAGGTCCGACAGGCTCGCCACCCCCTCGCGCGTGCGCAGGGCCACCTGATTCGGGGCCGCGCATTGAATCTCGCGCAGGTCCTCGGCGAGGATCACCCGGTCGCCGGTCTTGGCCACCTCGGCCAGAAGGGAGTTGACCAGGGTGGTCTTGCCGCTGGAGGTCGGGCCCGCGACCAGAATGTTGGCCCGATCAGCGACGGCGGCGGCCAGCACCCGCCCTTCCCGCTCGGTCATCACGCCTGCGCGGACATAGTCGCCGAGCGAGAACACCAGGCTGGCGGGCTTGCGGATGGAGAAGGTCGGGGCGGCCACCAGGGGCGGCAACAGGCCCTCGAAGCGCTCATCCGTGCCGGGGAGCTCAGCCGAGAGCCGCGGCCGATCCGCATGGATCTCGGCGGCCACGTGATGGGCCACCAGCCGCAAGATTCGCTCGGCGGCGGCCGCACCAATGGTCAACCCGGCGTCGACCAGGCCGACATCGAAGCGGTCGATCCAGACGCGGCCGTCGGGATTGAGCATGACCTCGGCCACGCCCGGATCCTCCAGCAACCCCAGCAGCCTGGGGCCCAGGGCGGTGCGCAGCATCTGGCGGCTGCGCTCAAGTCCGGCTTTGGTTTCGGAAAGGTCCACGGCGGGTCCCCGTTGCTTACGGGGACGAGTAAGAAGACCTAGACCCGGCCGATCTCAACAGCCAAATCGGCCGGTCGTACCGTGGCGTACAAAGACAGGCGATCGGCAGGTTCACGCCGCCGACGAAGGTCGCAAAACGATCCGACGACGCTCTGTTCAAGTCTAGGCGCGCCGAAATCCACGCGGCTATAAAGAGCGCCCAGCCGCCAAACCGATCAGGAACCACCATGACCCAGATTCCCACGCACGATGGTCCCCGCGCGGCGCCCGCCTCCGGCGGCCCGGCCAAGTCGCTGGTGATCTTCCTGCATGGCTACGGCTCTAACGGCGCGGACCTCATCAACCTGGCGCCCCACTGGGCCTCGGCCCTGCCCGACACGCTGTTCCTCGCGCCCGACGCGCCCCAGCCCTGCGACGGCGTGCCCTATGGCCGTCAATGGTGGCCCCTGACCAGCCTGGCGCCGCAGGCGCGCGCGGCGGGCGTGCGCGTCTCGGCCCCAGCCCTGAACGCCTATATCGACGCCCAGCTCGCCGCCCACAGCCTCAGCGAAGACAAGCTGGCGCTGGTCGGCTTCAGCCAAGGCACGATGATGGCGCTGCACATCGGACCGCGCCGGACCAGGACCCTGGCCGGCGTCATCGGCTTCTCGGGCATGCTGGCCGACCCCGACGCCCTGGCCGCCGAGGTCGTGACCAAGCCACCGATCCTGCTTATCCACGGCGACCGCGACGAGGTCCTACCCGTCGAAGCCCTGCATCAGGCCGACGTCCAGCTCAAAGGCCTGGACTTCGAGGTCGCATCCCACGTCTCGCCAGGTCTGGGCCACAGCATCGACGAGCTGGGTCTTCAGCTCGGCGCGCGCTTTTTGATCGAGCGCTTCGCCTGAGCGGCAAACCTCCGCTCACGACCTCCACAAAATCGATGTGGGCCCGCGGCGTTGCCGCCAAACCAGAACCCTGGCGCGCTTCCAACAGCCAGACAGGCGTTCTATGGCTTGCGCGTGAGCGGCCAGGACCGCAACCCCGCGCGACCAGGAGACGCAACCGCCATGTCGAGCCGCCATGGCCTGTCTATTCGAGCCGCCGACAATGGCGACGTGGACGGATTGGTTGAACTGCTCAAAACAGCGGGCCTGACCATCGCCCGGGACAAACTTGCCCCGCGCCTGAGCGCCATGCAGGACCAATCTGGGGCCTTGCTCATCGCCGACGAATGGGGTCCGCCGTCGGGTGTCATCGCGGTGCATTGGCATTCGGTTCTCACGGCCGACCTGAAGGTGGGGTGGATCTCCGCCCTCCTCGTCGATCCAGACCGGCGTCGAAACGGGGTCGCCCGCCTGCTTCTCAAGGCAGTCTCCCAGGCCGCCCGCTCCGCGGGGTGCGGCGAGCTTGTGCTTCACGCGCCGACCGAGCACGGGGATCTGCACACATTCTGTCTCGCCACGGGTTTTGTCGAAAGCGGCGAGATTTTCACCCGCGCCCTACGAAAGCGCAGCTGAGTTGCGCCAGGAGCGGACCTTGGGATCGCTCCAGGAACACGACGTTCGTTTCACCTGACGCCACGTCTTCCCCGGTGATATGTTCGGGGCTGCGCACAGGGTAAGCCATGGGCCGCTGGACCTCATCAGACCCTGCCGACATCGCTTGGCGCGTGAGCAGATGAGCACATCGCAGGCCTGGCCAGATGTCCACGCGCAGAGCGGTTCGCCGCCGAGCTTGAAGCGCAGGATCTCAGCCCCGCAGATCAGCGGGCCGCGCTGAAAGTATTTTCTGGGAAGGGCGCAGGAGTGGGCAGAGCAACAGCCCGACCCACGGACGACCTCATCCAAGCTGTGAAGTGACTTCAAAGGTCGATCTGCTCTGGCATCTCCAGCGCATCGTCCACCTCGATCCCGAGATAACGCACGGTGCTTTCAAGTTTTCGATGACCAAGCAGAAGCTGGCAGGCTCGGAGATTGCCCGTCTTCTTGTAAATCAGCGCCACCTTCGTTCGGCGCAGGCTGTGCGTGCCGTAGGCGCAGGGCTCCAGGTCGATCATCGCTACCCAGTGATTTACAAGCCGAGCATATTGGCTGGTCGTGATGTGCTCGCCAGGCCGGGACCGACTTGGGAAGAGCCAGTCGTCAGCTCGGCGACCGCGGCGCTGCAACCAGATCGCCAAGGAGTCTCGCGTCGGCTCGGTGATCTCGAACGGCACCGGCTGGCCCGTCTTCTGCTGGATGACCGTGGCGCGTGCGCGCAGCGAGCCATCTGGGGCGACATCGCAAATCCGCAGTTTGACCAGGTCGCATCCGCGAAGCTTCACATCGATCGCACAGTTAAATAGCGCGAGGTCACGAACACGCCCCGCGGCCTGCAATTGCTGCCTGATCCCCCAAACGTGCTTGGGCTTGAAAGGCGGCTTGGGGTCGAAGAGTCGGCGATGGTTCCAGGTTTGCTTGGCCGAAAGAAAAAGGTCGCGCTGAGCCATGTCACGCCTCCAGCGCGCCAACGTCCCTCCTCTCCATTCTACACTCGTTTTCAGCGTTTAGCGCCATAAGCGGACTTTGGCGTCGGTCCGGAAAGACGACCGTCAGGCCGGCGCCCGATCGGCAATGATCGCCGCCAACGACCACCGCCGGCGACGAGGCCAGGACCTTATTGTCCCCAATCATGCCCTCGCGCCTGCGTCGTAGATCACGGCGTGTCGGCCCGAGGCGCGCCAAGCGATAACTCTGTATCCTTGTGGGCGCCGCCGGAGAAACCCTATCGGCGCAAGCGCGCAGCCAAGTTGAGAAGGGTGCGGCCATTCGGTTAGCCCTCGCCAGCAGTTCCAGCATTCGCCGCGCGAATAAGCGCGCTCCCCTGATACTTCGATGCCAGCCACGCGGTCTTGGCTCATGGTGCGGCGAGCCAAGGCCAAAAAGGCTTCGTCGATGATGATTGAGTGATCGAGTTACCGTCACAGGATCGCTAGAGGGCCGGCGACCACCCCGTCCAGTTGCCGCCCGGCGAGGTCTGGGCGTTGGAATAGGTGACATTGTTGGCGTCGACCACCCAGATCCGCACCTTGCCGTCGTTCTGCTGGGCGGCGGCCACCGAGACCAGGTTGGGCGGCGAGGCGCCGTTCCAGACGCCCGACCAGGCCGACCAGGATCCGCCGGGCGTTTCCTGGAAGGTCGAGCGCAGCTGGCCGGAGGTGTCGATCCCCCACAGCTGGGCCCCGCGCGCACCACCCTGCTGGGACGCGGCGACGGTGCGCAGCGGCGGCGGGTTGGACCAGCCGCCGGGCGACCAACCCGTCCAGTTGCCGCCCGGGGAGGCCTGGGCGTTGGAATAGAGCAAGTGGTTGGCGTCGACCACCCAGAGGCGGACCTTGCCGTCGTTCTGCTGGGTAGCGGCCAGGGAGACCAGACTGGCCGGCGAGGCGCCATTCCAGACGCCCGACCAGGCCGACCAGGATCCGCCGGGCGTCTCCTGATAGGTCGAGCGCAGCTGGCCGGAGGTGTCGACGCCCCACAACTGGGCGCCGCGTGGCCCGCCCTGCTGCGACGCGGCGATGAGGCGCAGCGGCGGCGGATTGGACCAGCCGCCGGGCGACCAGCCCGTCCAGTTGCCGCCCGGCGCGGTCTGCGCGTTGGAATAGAGGACATTGCCGACGTCCACGGCCCAGAGCCGCACCTTGCCGTCGTTCTGCTGGGCGGCGGCCAGGGACCGCAGTTGACCCGGCGAGAGGCCGTTCCAGACCTCCGACCACCCCGACCAGGGACCGCCGGCGCTGATCTGGAAGGTCGAGCGCAGCTGGCCGGAGGTGTCGATCCCCCACAGCTGGGCGCCGCGCGAGCCGCCTTGCTGCGACGCGGCGATCGCGGCCAAGGGCGGCGCGCCGTTCCAGCCGTTGGACGCCACCTGGGCCGGAGCCGGTTCGACCGTCCAGTAGTCCCCTTCGGCGGCGATGGCGATCCATTCGGACTGCCACAACCGGGTGTCGCGCGTCAGGCGCTTGTCCTGGGCGTACAGGTTGGCGAGGTGGATCTGGTCGCCGAAGCGCAGGGGCTGGTCGGGGTTGGCCAGCTTCTGGACGATCCAAGTCTGCTTCTTGAGATTATCGCCGTCCAGGTACTCGTCGTAATAGTAGCAGTCGTGGGAGTCCGCCCAGTCGCCCAGGATGTTGTGCGCCCCGGAGGTCCACTCGCGCGACACTAACAGGACCTGGCTGTTGTTGGCGATCTGGGCGGCCGGATCTGGCGCGGACGTCACGAAGGTCATCGGGGCCGGTTGGGCGCCGAGCGTCGGGAAGTAGGCGGCCACGCCCAGGTCCGCGCAGATTTCCGTCAGCGAGGTTGGGATCACCGACCCGCCGCCGGCGACTTTCATTGTGCAGTAGGCCGGGCTCAGATACTGGCCGTTCTGGTTCTTCAGGTTGAATGTGTCGCCGTAGTGAACCAGGTCGCCCGCTGCGCGCGGGGTGTCCAGGAAGGCCAGCGACGCGGCGTCCGAACGGGGCTGGTTCAGCGTCAGGACGCCGTCGAAGGTGGGCGCCGCGCTGGCCCGCGCGCCGAACTGCGCCACTAGGTCCTTGCGGCCGATCGCGTTCAGGGTGGTGGCGATGACCGAGGCGTGGTCGAAGGGCGTCTGGGTCGAGGACCGGAACACCGTGCCCTTCTGGACGTAGGGCGAGATCACGATCGTCGGCACCCTCGCACCCAGGCGATCGAACTTGAAGCCGGCCGAATTCTTGTAGGGCGGCTGGCCGTTCGGCGCCCAGGGCGGCTGCACGGCGCCCGCCTGCATGTCGGCCGTCTGGTGGTCGAACGAGCCGACGAACTCGTCGAAGGTGATCAGCAGGAGGGTCTTGTTCCAGGCCTCCCGGTTGGAGATCAGGCTGGTATAGACCTCCTTGACGAACTGCTCGCCCGCCAGGACGCTGCCGGGCGGGTGGTAGTCGTTGCCCAGCGCCGAAAACAGGTTCTCGTAGGTCGGGTTGTCGGTCGTGCTGTGGGCGATCGACCAGAACGGCTCGATATAGCTGAACTTCGGCAGCTGGCCGGCGCGAGCCTTGCGGTGGAAGTCGTCCAGCTTCTGGAACTTCTGGGCGGCGTTGGGGACCTTGTCCTTGATCTGCGGGAACAGGCGCCAAGTGTAGCAGGAGCCCAGCTCGCCCGAGGTCAGGTCCATCAGATATTTGACGTAGGGATCCAGCGCCACCAGCAGAGCCGCCACGGCGGCGGCCATCAGGGGGCTGACCACCAGCAGCGCCAGCAGGGCGGTGCGGTATTCCAGGAGCGCCGAGATCTTCTGCGGCAGGTAGCTGGTCTGGTAGAACACGTTCCAGTCGACGCCGGCCGTCTGCAGGGCGTTGAAGATCGTCGGGGCGTCTACCCGGTCGTCGCCGATGGCCATGCCCAGGATCTTTTCCAGGGCCTTGGCCTGTGGGTCGGTCTCCAGGTCGCCGTTGTTGATCATCCCGTTGGAGGTGCCGCACATCAGGAACGAACGGTTGGGATTGGTCTGCGAGGGCACCGAGGCGTGCCAGGCGTCGCTGACGGCATAGTGCCGCGCCAGCTGATTCAGCACTGGCGCCTGGCCCTGGGTGAAGCTCTGCATGACCATCGGCGCCAGGCGGAGGATGTCGGCTTCGGCGACCTTGCGCTTCTGCAGGACCTCGACGAAATCCTCCAGCACGCCCTTCATCGTGACCGGTGCGCCTGGGGCGGGGCTGTTGGTCCCGTAGAACTGGGTTAGGACTTGGTCGAACTCTTCGCCAGGCGCGATGTCGGGGACAGTGAAGCCCTGGACGCCGCGCGTGGGCTTGACGCTGAGCTTGCCGTTCAAGGCGGTGTTGACGAAGTCGTTCGGATTGATCGCCTGCAGCCCCCGGAAAGGCGCGCCGGTGGTCGTCGGGACGTAGGCTGCGGGCGAGTCCTTTTCGTAGAGCCACCCCAGCATACTGTCGAACGAGCGGTTCTCCAGCATGAGCACGACGATGTGTTCGATGTTCTGGATCGTCATGGCAATGCCCCCGGGTTGGCGTTCTCAAGACCGCTCAAGACGCGGCGGGAGGGTGCTACCTTATAGAGAGTTGTGTCAATTATATCTACGATAAGGGGTATTTGTTGGTCGAGGGCGTTCGGTTTGGTGGACGGCGCAGTCGCCTTGACCCGGCGCCCGGCCCGCGCGACGCCCCGGCTCAGAGAATAGCTGACCATTCTCCTCGTCGGATCCGGTGGGCGCGAACACACCCTGGCTTGGAAGATCGCCGGTTGCCGCTGTGCGCCGGCTGGTGGCCGCTCCCGGCAATCCGGGGATCGAGCAGGTCGCCGAGGTGCGCAGCCTCAGGCTCACCGATGTCTAGAGCATTTTTCGAGCACCAAGCATGGATAACTAGCCAATCACCTGGCTAGTGCGACGTCTGACCGATGTTATGATGCGATACCGCGCACTTATCAACGCTATGGTCTCGAATTATTCAGATCCTGCCGACATTGCTTGGCAGCGTGAGCAGGTGATCATCAACAACAATATCTCGGGCCTAACGCGCTGCCCGCAAGCAGAACATTTTGCTGCTCAGCTTGAGACGCGAGTCCTCAGAATCGACGATCGACGGAAAGCGATAGCCGAGTACTTCCGTAAAAATGATGAGGAGCGTTCGGGACAGTCCGATAGCTCCACCCCTAAAATTTTGGAGGCGCGCTACAGGGCGACCTGCACCGACATTTCAAGAGTATCGTCCACTTCGATCCCAAGATAACGCACGATACTTTCGAGCTTTCGATGGCCAAGCAGCAGTTGGCAAGCTCTGAGGTTTCCTGTCTTCTTGTAAATCAGCGCCACCTTGGTTCTGCGCAGGCTATGCGTGCCGTAGGCGCAGGGCTCCAGGTCGATCATCGCCACCCAGTGATTTACGAGCCGAGCATATTGGCGGGTCGTGATGTGCTCGCCAGGCCGGGACCGGCTTGGGAAGAGCCAGTCGTCAGCTCGGCGACCGCGGCGCTGCAGCCAGGTAGCCAGAGAGTCTCGCGTCGGCTCGGTGATCTCGAACGGCACCGGCTGGCCGGTCTTCTGCTGGATGACTGTGGCGCGTGCGCGCAGCGAACCACCTGGGGCGACATCGCAAATCCGCAGCTTGACCAGATCGCATCCGCGAAGCTTCGCATCGATCGCACAGTTGAATAGCGTAAGGTCACGAACACGCCCCGTGGTCTTCAATTGCTGCCTGATCCCCCAAACGTGCTTGGGCTGAAAAGGCGGCTTGGGGCCGATGAGCTTGCGATGGTTCCAAGGTTGCTTGGGCGAAAGAAAAAGGTCGAGCTGGGCCATGTCACGCCTCCAGCGCGCCAACGTCCCTCCTCTAAATTCTACACTCGTTTTCCGCGTTCAGGCAGCAGCGAAAGCTGTTACGCAAGAGTATTGCTGGTCACGGCCACGAGGCCTCCGGCAGATGGAAGACGCTGTAGCGCTTTCGCCTCGCAAGAGGTGTGACATGCTTAAACGTGTCCGGCTCACCTCAAAATCGAGGCGAGAAAACTCGGTGAGAAACACAGCGCCAAGAGAGGCCTATAGTTTCGCACATTTACTCAGAAGCCAGCGTGTTATGTTGAACCACCGCAACCACGCGACGTTGTGTCAGCATGGCTTTGCATTTCGAGCGCATGGGCGTTGGCCCTCCCCTGCTGATGGTCCACGGCCTTGGCGGAAGCATACGGTCGTGGGACACCATCGCGCCGACGCTCAGCCTTTCGCGCGAGTTGATCCTGATCGACATGCCCGGACATGGTGAGTCGCCGCCGGTCCCGGGACGGCAAACCATGTCCGCCTTTGCCGACGCCCTGACAGACTTCATCGACCGTGAAAGACTTGGCGCGGTGGATCTGGTCGGCAGTTCTGTAGGCGCCCGCCTGGTCCTGGAGCTCTCGCGTCGGGGCGTCGGTCGCCACTGCGTCGCCTTGGACCCGGGCGGATTCTGGCGAGGCTGGGAGACGCGGTTCTTCCAGACCACCATCTTGGCATCTATTCGGCTTGTGCGAGGGCTCCAACCGGTGATGCCGTTCCTTTCGCGCCATTCTGGCACGCGGACACTCCTGCTGGCGCAGCTATCCGACCGACCGTGGGCGCTCGCGCCCGAGATCGTCCTGACTGAGATGCGGACCTTCGCCGCCACCCGGGTTTTCGACGAGGTGGTGCACGAGTTGGCAAGCGGCCCGTTACAAGCTGGAACGGCTTTCACGCCCGGACGCGTGACCATCGGCTGGGGCCGTCAGGATCGTCTTCTCCTACCCCGACAGGCCCACCGCGCTCAGGCCGCTTTCCCGAACGCCAAGCTGCACTTGTTTGACAAGTGCGGCCATTTTCCGCACTGGGACCAGCCCGAAGAAACAGCTCGGATCATAGTTCAGACCACTGACTAGGCCGTAGTGACGATTTAGGATTCCCATCGAGAGGCGGTTCTGATTCAACGCTGCTTTTTGGAGGCGGTGTTGGAAGGCGAAGTTCTTCGGGACGATCAGTGGGCTCGGATCGAGC